>NZ_JBEXYN010000106.1:0-1167 GCF_040630935.1 Streptomyces sp. NPDC005722 | reverse complement strand
CCACGGTCATCACGCCGGTCATCGCGCGGACGATCCTCACGGGGACGGTCGTAACGGGGCCGGTCGTCACGACGGAACCCACCACGGTCATCACGGCGGTCATCGCGCGGACGATCCTCACGGGGACGGTCGTAGCGCGGCCGGTCGTCACGACGGAACCCACCACGGTCATCACGCCGGTCATCGCGCGGACGATCCTCACGAGGACGGTCGGTACGCGGGCGGTCGTCACGGGGACGGTCGGTACGCGGGCGGTCGTCACGACGGTAACCACCGCGGTCGTCACGCGGACGATCCTCACGAGGACGGTCGTAACGCGGCCGGTCATCACGACGGAACCCACCACGATCGTCACGCCGGTCATCGCGCGGACGATCCTCACGAGGACGGTCGGTACGCGGGCGGTCGTCACGACGGAACCCACCACGGTCATCACGGCGGTCATCCCGCCGGTCGTCACGGGGACGCTCATCGCGGGGACGGTCGGTACGCGGGCGGTCGTCACGACGGAACCCACCGCGATCGTCACGCCGGTCATCGCGACCCCGGTCCTCGTACCGTCCGCGCGGACGGTCGTCGGGACGGCGGTAACCGCCGCCGCCGGCTCGGTCGCCTTCGCGCCGGGGGCCGCCGCTGCGGTATCCACCCCGGTCGCCGCCCTGGCGCGGAGCGCGCCGCTCAGGCCGATCCGGCCGTTCCTCGGGCGAGTTGGACATCGACGTGACTCCTGTCGTTCGTACTGCTGTAGTGCCAGTCTCTCGTACCAGTCCGCGAGTTGCGCACCACGCCAAAAACAAAAAGACCCTCGGTCCCAGCGCTTTGGCCAGGACCGAGGGTCCATAAAGATTGTTCGGCGGCGTCCTACTCTCCCACAGGGTCCCCCCTGCAGTACCATCGGCGCTGAAAGGCTTAGCTTCCGGGTTCGAAATGTAACCGGGCGTTTCCCTAACGCTATGACCACCGAAACACCATCGGGTGTTAGGCGAACAAGCACACTTTTCAGTTAAGTGACTGGTTCAACCGGTGCGACCGTTCGCAACCCGGGAACCAAACAGTGGACGCGAGCATCTGAGGACAAGCCCTCGGCTTATTAGTACCGGTCAGCTCCACCCATTACTGGGCTTCCACATCCGGCCTATCAACCCAGTCGTCTACTGGGAGCCTTAA
>NZ_JBEXYN010000105.1:0-1548 GCF_040630935.1 Streptomyces sp. NPDC005722 | reverse complement strand
GGACAAGCCCTCGGCTTATTAGTACCGGTCAGCTCCACCCATTACTGGGCTTCCACATCCGGCCTATCAACCCAGTCGTCTACTGGGAGCCTTAACCCCTCAAGGGGGTGGGAGTCCTCATCTCGAAGCAGGCTTCCCGCTTAGATGCTTTCAGCGGTTATCCCTCCCGAACGTAGCCAACCAGCCATGCCCTTGGCAGGACAACTGGCACACCAGAGGTTCGTCCGTCCCGGTCCTCTCGTACTAGGGACAGCCCTTCTCAAGACTCCTACGCGCACAGCGGATAGGGACCGAACTGTCTCACGACGTTCTAAACCCAGCTCGCGTACCGCTTTAATGGGCGAACAGCCCAACCCTTGGGACCGACTCCAGCCCCAGGATGCGACGAGCCGACATCGAGGTGCCAAACCATCCCGTCGATATGGACTCTTGGGGAAGATCAGCCTGTTATCCCCGGGGTACCTTTTATCCGTTGAGCGACGGCGCTTCCACAAGCCACCGCCGGATCACTAGTCCCTACTTTCGTACCTGCTCGACCCGTCAGTCTCACAGTCAAGCTCCCTTGTGCACTTACACTCAACACCTGATTGCCAACCAGGCTGAGGGAACCTTTGGGCGCCTCCGTTACTCTTTAGGAGGCAACCGCCCCAGTTAAACTACCCACCAGACACTGTCCCTGATCCGGATCACGGACCGAGGTTAGACATCCAGCACGACCAGAGTGGTATTTCAACGTTGACTCCACAATGGCTGGCGCCACTGCTTCACAGTCTCCCACCTATCCTACACAAGCCGAACCGAACACCAATATCAAGCTGTAGTAAAGGTCCCGGGGTCTTTCCGTCCTGCTGCGCGAAACGAGCATCTTTACTCGTAGTGCAATTTCACCGGGCCTGTGGTTGAGACAGTCGAGAAGTCGTTACGCCATTCGTGCAGGTCGGAACTTACCCGACAAGGAATTTCGCTACCTTAGGATGGTTATAGTTACCACCGCCGTTTACTGGCGCTTAAGTTCTCAGCTTCGCCCCGACGAATCAGAGCTAACCGGTCCCCTTAACGTTCCAGCACCGGGCAGGCGTCAGTCCGTATACATCGCCTTACGGCTTCGCACGGACCTGTGTTTTTAGTAAACAGTCGCTTCTCGCTGGTCTCTGCGGCCACCACCAGCTCAGGAAGCACGTTCCCTCACCAGCAATGGCCCCCCTTCTCCCGAAGTTACGGGGGCATTTTGCCGAGTTCCTTAACCACAGTTCACCCGAACGCCTCGGTATTCTCTACCTGACCACCTGAGTCGGTTTAGGGTACGGGCCGCCATGAAACTCGCTAGAGGCTTTTCTCGACAGCATAGGATCATCCACTTCACCACAATCGGCTCGGCATCAGGTCTCAGCCTCAATGAGTGGCGGATTTGCCTACCACTCGGCCTACACCCTTACCCCGGGACAACCACCGCCCGGGCTGGACTACCTTCCTGCGTCACCCCATCGCTCACCTACTACCACCTCGGGTCACCGGCTCCACCACTCCCCATCACTCCGAAGAGATCAA
>NZ_JBEXYN010000104.1:0-1614 GCF_040630935.1 Streptomyces sp. NPDC005722 | reverse complement strand
AGAAGCCGTTTCTCTATCGATCATGGTGAGCATTGGTTCGAGTGTGGCGACTCGGTCGGGTGATCTCCGGGATGTCCGGGCATGAGGGTAGGGCCTCCTGCACAGCTCATGGGTGTCGAATCCAAGTGAGCAACAGGAGGCCCTGTGCTGCAGTCTTGCGTTCCGGTGGCGGCGGAGTCCAACTCGGCGCCTCTGTCGTGTGACTGTCTCGCGCACCGGTTCGGGAACGCTGCGGATCGCCCGCACAGGAGGCCGAAGTATCCATCTGACATGACGGACGTCGAGTGGGCGGCGGTGCGCGAGCTGCTGCCGGTGCCGGGGTGGATGGAGGGCCGGGGCGGCCGGCCGGAGGGCTACTGCCATCGGCAGATGCTCGACGCGGTCCGCTACCTGGTCGCGGGCGGTATCACGTGGCGGGCGATGCCCGCGGACTTCCCCGCGTGGGACCGCGTCTATGCCTTCTGGCGACGGTGGCGCGACCAGGGCCTGATCGGCGAACTGCACGACCGGCTCCGCGACCACGTCCGTCAGGTCGAGGGACGAGATCCGGAGCCGACCGCGGGCGTCATCGACGCGCAGTCCGTCAAAGGGGCGGCGTCGGTTCCGGCCGCCAGCAGGGGCTTTGACGGCGGGAAGAAAGTCAACGGACGCAAGCGTCACATCGTGGTGGACACCCTCGGGCTGCTACTGGTCGTGATGGTCACGGCAGCGTCGGTGACCGACCGGGAAGCCGCCGGCGGTCTGCTGGCCCGGCTGCGCGAGCGGCACTGGCGCATCTCGCTCGTGTGGGCGGACGGTGGTTACACCGGTCAGCTGATCGACGTCGCCCGCAACCTCTGGCGGATCGCGCTGACCGTGGTCAAGCGCACCGACGACACCCGCGGGTTCACCGTGCTGCCCAAAAGGTGGCTGGTGGAGCGGACGTTCGCGTGGCTGATGCGCTCCCGCCGCCTGGCCCGCGACTACGAGACCCGCACCGACAGCGCCGAAGCGATGATCCACTGGTCGATGAGCATGGTCATGAGCCGCCGGCTCGCGAAACGGGGATGCTGAACATCCCCGGACTCTCTTCCACCAGCCAGCCCCGCACGACCAGGCGCTTGGCCTTCGACCGCACCCCCTCGACCTTCGCCGGCACCGGCGCGAGCCCGAACGCGACAGCAAGCTGCCGGCAGTCCATCGCCTCCCCGTCCCTACCGGCCAGGATGTCCATGAGCCGCCGGTAGTCCGGCGCCAGCACCGCCGGCTCGAGGCCTGCCCGCCATGTCGGCACCATCGAACCGGGCACCCCACCCGCAACCGGCACAGGTCGTTCGTCGGACGCGGCAACGGGCGCATTCTCGCGTCCGCGCGGTTCCGCCAGGACCTGGCCGACCGTCTCGCGGGCGGTCACGAATCGCTGCCACATGGCTTCAGCGTCACGCAGCTCGGCCTGCAGGATCTCCACCCTGCGACGGGCAGCACGCTCCCGCTCCTCCAACAGCCCCATCACCGACGGCATCCGGCACCCCACCCGAAGAGACGACACGACATGCCATCCCTCCCGCCGGAGCACCGATCCCATGCCTGACCAGCGGAAACGCAGCTACCACCTTCGGAAAGACAACACCTCCT
>NZ_JBEXYN010000102.1:0-2815 GCF_040630935.1 Streptomyces sp. NPDC005722 | reverse complement strand
CCTCGTCGACTGCGGCTACATCGTCAAACTCAAAATCCAGAACGCCACCGACGGCACCTGGCGCACCGAATTCTCCGTCGCAGGCCTGCCCCACCGACGCGAAGACATCCACCACCTCCTGGCCCACGTCACCGGAACACGCGCCATCCGCGTCGAACCCACCTGGCTCGACCCCCGCAACCACACCCCCGCCCCACCCCACCCGAACACGCCCGAACCCGCACCACCCCAGCCGGACCCGGACCAGCCGGACCCAGCACCCTGCCCCCAACCCGCCATCACAGACGCCACTCCCCCAGCCCCCGACGGCCAGAACCCCCAAAACCCGCAGGCCGACCCGAGTGACGGGTTCCCGACAGTCGGCCAACCGACAGCCGGTAAGCCGACGACCGGCGAACCGGCCGCCGGACAACCGACCGCCGGAAACCCGTCGGCTAAAGAACTAAGACTCCACAAGCAAGACAGAAAGAACTCCTCTCCCTCCTCCCCACCCACCACACCCGACCCGACACCGAGGAGAGAGACCACCACCCCGTCCGGACAAGCACCCTCGGACAGCGCCCCAACACCCCCGGCAGGCCCACCACCCGCAACGCCACCACCACCGCCACCGCGCCGTCCCGCCAACGCCAACGCCAACGCCAACGCCAACGGCAACGGCAACGGCAACGGCAACGGCCCAAGCGATGCCCGCACCAACGCACTCGCACCGACAACAACACCACCCGGCAGCCCCCCAGCAGCCCCTGCCACCCCGCACAGCCACACCCCAAACACCTCCGGCACCAGCACGCCCGCACCAGCAGGACCAGCACCATCCGGACCGCAAGCAGCCCCTATCACCCCGCAGGGCCGTCGCCCCGGCACTGCCCACCCCGCCGCGCCCGCACCAGCAGGGTCAGAACCGGCCGGCCCCCAGGCAGCGGCTGCCGCCCGGATCGCCGACGACTGGACCAACGCCCGCCACCACCACGGCCACCCCGTCCCCACCCTCGCCCCCGACCGCATCGCCCACACCGCCGAGGCACTCCTCGCCACCGGAATCCACGAACAACTCCTCACCCAGGCAGCCACCGCCATGGCCCGCAAACCCACCTGGTACGACCTCAAACGCCACCTCGAACACTGGACACCCCCCACCCGCCCACAACCCACCACACAACCCCGACAAGCCGCCCACTGCGGAAACTGCGACCACGGCTGGACCACCGACCCCGACGGCCGCGCCCGCAAATGCCCCTGCCGCACCCACCAACACCCATGAACCCGCCAACACCACCGCAGACCCCCTCACCGGCACTCCCCCGTCAGCCGTGGCGCAGCTCACCGCCAATCAGTGCTGCACGGGCTCTCCCAAGTACCGACCCCACACCCCAGGCGCCCCGGGCTCAAGCAGGACTCGCCACACCGCCAACAAGCCCGTCCCTGCGCAAGATGCACCCCTGTGCGCAACACCGCCAACAGAGTCGGCCATGCGCAACCGCGGCCATGCGCAGCAATCCCAACGCTCCCCATGCGCACCGCCGACGGCCCCACCCCATTGCGCATCGCAGAACCCGCCCCTACACCCCAATACGCAACCAGGCCCAGCCCACCACCCACCGCGTGCGCAACCAGCAGCCCCGGCCTTCGCGCATCACAAGCCCCACCCCAACACCAGGGCGGCCGTGGTCAACATCCACTCCCTGTCGCGGTCGCTGTCTACACCGACGGGCATCTCGAAATCCTCCTACACGTCGGCGCAGATCGCGGTTGGCGTTCCCGCACGCGCAGGTTCGAGGGCGGGTAGGAGGCACTGCAGCCAGCCAGCGCGACATGGACGGCATCGGTGCAACCGAATCGCGAAGCGCTCCGCGTTCGCACACATCAGGACAAGGCGGCTACCGGGTCGTCCCCCAGGACTGTGCCCAGCAGGATCGCCAGATCCGCCGCCGAAGGCCGCCGATAGTCCGGCTGGGACATCACGTGGCTCAGGACAAGCTGGGCGGCAGGCCACACCGTCGCCGGGCGGACCGGGATACCGCGGGTGGCGATGGCCTGCAGCAACTCCCCAGCGTCCATGGCGCCCGGGTCGACGTGGGCCTCCTCGTAGGCGAGGGGCCATTGCTCGGTGAGCGCCCACCACAGGCTGGCCGCCAGTGTGTACACCTCGTCCGTGGAGGTGACGACCAGGGGCCGATGCCCGCGGTGGACCTTCCACGCCAGCTCTGGCGCCGGCAGATGGGGCGTGAGGCCGTCCTCGGCGGTGCAGCCCGCGTCAACGGCCTCGTCCACACCGCGCCGGGCCCACAGGTCCCGGGCCCGCGCCCGCGGCTCCGCAGCACAGCGCAGCGTCCCGCACCGGCCGCGCTTCACGGCGGCCCGAGACGGGGATGTCCCCAAGTAGGGAAGCCGCCGTAAGATCGTCCCCACCACAACTACATAGATGTCAGAGTTTGTTGCCGGGCCGAATGGCCGTGTGACCAGCCGGAATGCGGCGTGGCGCGAGAATGCGCCGCAGGTGATGGCGCAGGTAATAGTGCAGGCGTTGCCGCAGGTGATGCCGCAGGCGGCTTGTGGAACAGCAGCGTGCCGCGGGCGGAGGCGGGCTTGGGTGGCTGGGTGGCATCTCTCGCCGGGCGCGGTGGCGGTGGCGTCGGCTGACTGCCGGGTTCGTTTCTCTCGGGCCCGGTTGTCCCTGCTTCGGGCTGGTGCGCTTCAGGTTCGGCGTGCTTCTAGTGGGGTTGCGTCCTTGGAAGTGGTGTAGCGGGTTGGACCTGATGCGGGGGTTTGCTCCGGCGTCTGGGTTGGTGCCCGCATAGACAAACGGCCACCG
>NZ_JBEXYN010000101.1:0-3581 GCF_040630935.1 Streptomyces sp. NPDC005722 | reverse complement strand
GGGGTTGGTCCCCCCTCCCCCCGCTCCCCACCTTCAACCCCCCGGCCGCCTCGTGCGGGGGGGGACGGTGCGGGACACGCCCGCGGCCCCCGGTGCGGGACACGCCCGCGGTGCCGTCACGCGACCCGGGGGCCGCTCAGTCCCACAGTTCGCGGACGGGGTCGTGCGGCCAGGACGGCTCGGTGTCGGGGTAGGTGATCGTGAGCTTGGTGAAGTGCCGCAGGTGCGGGTCGCCGGGCCAGGGCTTGCTCTCGGAGAGCCTGACCTTGACCGGGAAGGTGTGGAAGTGTCCCGCCGCGCAGTACGGATCGCAGTCGTTGGCCTCCTCGTAACCGGTCCCCTCGGCCGAGTCGCTGCCCCAGTGGGACCAGTACAGACCGCCCAGCCGGTCGTTCCCGTCCCCGCAGGCCAGCAGGAAGTCGGGGGGCATGACGAGTCCGCGGCCGAAGCAGGTGACCAGGACCGTGGCGTAGGTGGGGGCGGTCGCGCCGGAGGCGGCTCCGGCCGCCGGGGCACCGGCGCCCGCCGAGGCGGGGGCGGCCGCGACGACGGTCGCGAGGGCGGCGGAGGCGACGGTCAGGGCGAGGTTGCGGAGGAGTGGCATCGCGGTCTGCCTTCCTGGCCGCTGCCGGGGTGGTGGCGGTCGTGGACGAGGTGCTGTCCGGAGTGCCGCTGCGACGGTCGCGGGACGGTCGCGGGAGCGGGGCAGGACGCCCGGCGTCCCGGCGGGGGCCGCCGAGCGGCGGAGAGACGGAGAGGCGGAGCGGAGGGGCGGGAGCGGAGGGGGAGCGAGCGAAGGGGCGGCAGGCTTCCTCGGGCGGAACGGCCGTACGGCCTCGAAGTCACGTTCCTCCAGGAGGGTGAGGCGCGCAACCCGGCGGGGCGTGCGTTCGGGCCCGGCCGGCACGCTCGGTGACGGCACGGGCGCGGGGGGAATCAACCAGATTTTCCGGGCGGCGCGGAACAAATCCGACACTTACCCCGGTTGAAGCCCCCATCAGGGAGTTCCCCGTTCCACCGAGGTGATGCAGCAGTGGGCACCGACATGAGCAGTCCGACCACGGAGACGTTCAAGCGCGCCGTGCTCTTCTTCAACCGGCAGCGCTACGCCGCCGCGGCGCGGACGCTCGCGTCCATCGTGGACGTGGCCCCCCGCAACATGGCGGTGCGCATGCTGCTGGCCAGGTCGTACTACTTCTCCGCGCAGCTCTCGCGGGCGGAGGCGGAGCTGCGTGACCTGCTGCGCGCCGAGCCGCAGGACGCGCACGCGCACCTGCTCCTCGGGCGCACCCTCGAGCGTCAGGGGCGGCTCGCCGAGGCGGCCCCCCACCTGCGGCTCGCCGACGCGATGACGGCCTGGGACCTCGTCGTCGTCTGACCCTCCCGGCCCGGGAAGGCCGCGCGGCGCCCGGCGCCCGCGGGCCACTCCCCCGGCCCATCCCCGGTTGTCCGGACCGTACCGCCTCCGCAGGCTGCTCACGTGGGGGCCAACGACCGACCACGGTTCGGAGACCGCAATGACCTGTCCGCACGTCCGGTCCATAACGCGACGCAAGGCGCGCTACGCCGTCGCAGTCCTCCTCGCGGCCGCCGCGAGCCTCACCGCCTGCGGTGAGAGGACGACGAGCGCCATGCGCGTCGACAACGCGGTGCCCGCCGACACGCCCGCACCGAAGGTGCCCTGCGGCACCCCGCCCGTACGGCTGGACCCGCAGGCCCAGGACTTCCTCGACCAGCTGGCGGCAGCGGACGGCCCGCCGCTCTACACGCTCTCGCCCACGGGCGCCCGCCAGGTCCTGGACAAGCTGCAGGCGGGACCGGTGGACATGCTCCCGGCGCAGGTCAGCGAGCGGACCGTGCCCGGCGGACCGACCGGCCCGGTGTCGGTGCACGTCGTACGGCCCGAAGGCGCCAAGGGGGACCTGCCCGGGATCGTCTACATCCACGGCGGCGGCTGGGTGCTGGGCAACTTCAAGACCCACGAGCGCCTGGTGCGCGAGATCGCCAACGGCGCGCAGGCAGCGGTGGTCTTCGTCGACTACACGCCCTCACCCGAGGCCCGGTTCCCCGTGGCGATCGAGCAGGCGTACGCCGTGGCCAAGTGGGTCGCGGGCAACGGCGGACAGATCGGCGTGGACCCCTCGCGCCTGGCCGTGGCCGGCGACTCGGTGGGCGGCGACATGACGGCCGCCGTGACGATGATGGCCAAGCAGCGCGGCGGACCCGACTTCCGGCACCAGGTGATGATGTACCCGGTCACCGATGCGAACTTCGACACCGACTCGTACAACCGCTTCGCGGAGAACTGCTGGCTGGCCAAGCCCGCGATGGAGTGGTTCTGGGACTCCTACGCCCCGCAGTCCAAGGACCGGCAGAACCCGCTGGCCGCCCCGCTGCGCGCCACGCTCGACGAGGTGCGCGGGCTGCCGCCGGCGCTGGTGATCACGGATTCGGACGTGCTCTACGACGAGGGCACCGCGTACGCGGAGAAGCTGCGGGAGGCCGGTGTGTCCGTCCGGTTGACGCACTACCCCGAGATCACGCACGACTTCATGATGCTCAACGCCCTCCGCGACACGGAGTCCAACAAGAGGGCGGTGGCCGAGGTCACGACGGCGCTGCGCGAAGCACTGCACGGGGCGGATTCCGGCCCTGCCAAGTGAGCCCCTGGCGCACCGGGCGGGAGGGGCGGCGGGTTCACCCGGCCGCCCCTCCTTGTTCACGGCTCCCCGGCGGGGAAGTTTCCCTTGGTAACAGATTTCTGTTATCGTTGATTCATGGATGAGAGGGCGACCACCAGAGAGCGGATCATGTCCGCCGCCGCCACCCTGCTCGCCGAGGGCGGCCGCGACGCGGTCTCGACCCGGTCGGTCAGCAAGGCGGCGGCCGTCCAGCCGCCGACCATCTACCGGCAGTTCGGCGACATGCAGGGTCTGCTGGACGCCGTCGCGGCGGAGGGCTTCGCCGACTACCTGCACCGCAAGACCGACCGGACGCGGGCCGCGGATCCGGTCGAGGACCTGCGCTGGGGCTGGGACCTGCACATCGAGTTCGGCGTGGCCAACCCGGAGATATACCAGCTGATGTTCGGTCAGCCCAAGCCCGGGGTCGAACCGGCGGCCGTCACAGAGTCCTTCAACGTGCTCCGCGGCCTGGTGACCCGGGTCGCGGAGGCCGGCCGGCTGAGCGTGGACGTGGAACGCGCCATGCTGATGATCCACGCGGCGGGCTGCGGGGTCGTCCTGACGCTGATCGCGACGCTGCCGGAAGCCCGCGACCCGGAGCTGTCACCGCGGACGCGAGAGGCCGTTCTCGCTGCCATCACGACCGCGGAGCCGGAGGAGGCCACCGCGGAGGAGCGCCGGACGATCACCCGTACCGTCGCCTTCAAGGCCGTGCTCCCCGAGATCGGGGAGATCCTCACGCCCGGTGAACGCATCCTGCTGAACGAGTTGCTGGACCGCATCACGCACTCCGCCTGAGGGCCCTCCGGTGTGCGGGGCCCTGGCCCCGCACACCGGAAACGCCCCGTGGGGGTACCTCGGAATTAGGGTTCCCAACCGGGGGTTTGGGTTGCCGGC
>NZ_JBEXYN010000100.1:0-4514 GCF_040630935.1 Streptomyces sp. NPDC005722 | reverse complement strand
AACACCGGCACCTCGGCCGCCAAGGAGGCCGGGAACATGGTGGACCTGGACTCCGACCCCACCAAGCTGATCGAGATCGTGGAGATCGGCAAGCAACTGCTCATCACCCGCGGCGCGCTGACCACCTTCTCCATCGCCAACGACGTCGCGAAGTACTTCGCGATCATCCCCGCGATGTTCGCCGCCGCCTACCCGGGCCTGGACAAGCTCAACATCATGCAGCTGCACAGCCCGACGTCGGCGATCTCCTCGGCGATCATCTTCAACGCCCTGATCATCGTCGTGCTGATCCCGCTCGCCCTGCGCGGCGTGCGCTACCGGCCGTCGTCCGCGTCGGCGCTGCTGAACCGCAACATCTGGGTCTACGGCCTGGGCGGTCTCGTGCTGCCGTTCGTCGGCATCAAGGTGATCGACCTGATCATCCAGTTCATCCCCGGCCTCAGCTGACAGAAGAAGGCGATTCCATCATGTCCGGCTCCCTGCCCGCCGTGGTCCGCAACCACGTGGCCGCCCTGCGGATGCTGCTGGTGTTCACGGTCCTCCTGGGCATCGCGTACCCGCTGGCCGTCACCGGCGTCGCCCAGGCGGCGTTCTCCGACCAGGCCAACGGCTCCAGGATCACCCAGGACGGCAAGACCGTCGGTTCCAGCCTCATCGGCCAGAACTTCACCCTCCCCAAGAAGAACCCGGACGACGCCGAGGAGGTCGCCCAGCCGGACCCCAAGTGGTTCCAGCCGCGTCCCGGCGGCTACGACCCGCTCGTCACCGGCGCCTCCAACCTCGGCCCGAACGACGAGGGTCTGGTGAAGACCATCAAGGAGCGCCGGACGGCGGTCGCCGAATTCGACGGCGTCGCCCCCGAGGACGTGCCGGTCGACGCGGTCACGGCCTCCGGCTCCGGTCTCGACCCGCACATCTCGCCCGAGTACGCCCGGGAGCAGGCCGGGCGGGTCGCCCAGGCGCGCGGCCTGGCGCCCGACAGCGTGCGCAAGCTGGTGGACGACCACGTCCAGGGCCGGATCCTCGGCTTCCTCGGCGAGGAGCGCGTCAACGTCGTGGAGCTCAACCAGGCGCTCGCCGCGCTGAAGTGACGTCGCGACACGGTCGGACCATCCGCACCACGCCGCCCGGCGGCGCAGGGACCACCTGCGCCGCCGGGCGGCGTGACACCCGTACAAGGAGGGACATCCGGTGACGCAGCCAGTCGTCCCGGCCCCGGCCGGCACTCCCCGGGGACGGCCCGGCAGACTCAAGGTCTTCCTCGGGGCGGCACCCGGAGTCGGCAAGACCTACCGCATGCTCGACGAGGCCCGCCGCCGGGCCGCCCGGGGCACCGACGTCGTCGTGGGGTACGTCGAGTGCCACAAGCGGCCACGCACCGAGGAGATGCTCGACGGCCTCGAGACCGTGCCCCGCGCCGAACGCGAGTACCGCGGCGGCGTCTTCGCCGAGATGGACCTCGACGCCGTCCTCGCCCGCGCGCCCGAGGTGGCGCTCGTCGACGAGATGGCCCACACCAACGTGCCCGGCGGACGCCACGCCAAGCGGTGGCAGGACATCGACGTGCTCCTCAGGGCCGGGATCGACGTGATCACCGCCGTCAACATCCAGCACCTGGAGTCGCTCAACGACGTCGTCGAGAAGATCACCGGCGTGCCGCAGCGGGAGACCGTCCCTGACGAGGTCGTCCGCCGCGCCGACCAGATCGAGCTGGTCGACATGCCCGCCGAAGCGCTGCGCCGCCGCATGGCCCACGGCAACGTCTACGCCCCCGAGAAGGTCGACGCGGCCCTGTCGAACTACTTCCGCGTCGGCAACCTCACCGCGCTGCGCGAACTGGCCCTGCTCTGGGTCGCCGGACGGGTGGACGAGGCGCTGCAGAAGTACCGCTCCGAACACGGCATCGGACGCGTCTGGGAGACCCGGGAACGCGTGGCCGTCGCCGTCACCGGCGGGCCGGAGGGCGAGACCCTCATCCGCCGTGCCGCCCGCATCGCCGCCCGCTCGGCCGGCGGGGACCTGCTCGCCGTGCACATCGTCCGCAGCGACGGTCTCGCCGACTCCTCACCCGCCGCCCTGGCCCGGCAGCGGGCCCTGGTGGAGAGCCTCGGCGGCACCTTCCACTCGGTCGTCGGCGACCACGTCCCCGACGCGCTGCTGGACTTCGCGCGCGCCGAGAGCGCCACCCAGCTGGTGATGGGCACCAGCCGCCGCGGCCGGCTCACCCGGTTCCTCACCGGACGCGGCGTCGGCGAGACCATCGTCGAACACTCCGGTGACATCGACGTGCACATGGTCACCCACGAACGGGCGGGCCGCGGACGCCTCCTCCCCGTGCCCTCCAGCAGCCTGCCCCTGGCCCGCAAGGTGGCCGGCCCCGTCGCCGGATTCGTCCTCCCGGTGCTGCTCACCACGGTGCTCGCCAACTACCGCGGGCACCTGAACCTCACCAGCGAGGCGCTGCTCTTCCTGCTGACCGTCGTGGGCGTCGCCTGCATCGGCGGCGTCGCCTCCGCGCTGCTCGCCTCCGTGACGGCCTCGCTGCTGCTCAACTACTACTTCATCCCGCCCATCGGCCGGTTCACCATCGGCGAGACCAACAACGTGCTGGCGCTCGCCGTCTTCGCGCTGGTCGCCGGCACCGTCGCCACCATCGTGGACCGTTCCCTGCGGCTGTCCAGACGCGCGGCCAACGCCGCCGCCGAAGCCGAGACGCTGTCCTCCCTCGCCGGGAACATCCTGCGCGGCGACCAGGCCCTCGAGGCCCTGCTGCAACGTACGCGGGAGGCCTTCGGTATGGACTCCGCCGAGCTCGTCCACGGTTCCGGCGACGGTGCGGCGGGCGTGGACGACCCGGCGGAGGGCGTGGTGGCCGTGCCCGTCGGCCCCGACGACGTCCTCGTGCTGCGCGGCCGCCGCCTGGCGGCCTCGGAGCGGCGGGTGCTCATCGCCTTCGCCGGGCACGTGGCCTCCGCGCTGGAGCGGGCCCGGCTGGCCGAGGCCGCCGCCGAGGTGGAACCGGTGAGGGCGGCCGACCGGATGCGGACGGCGCTCCTCGCCGCGGTCAGCCACGACCTGCGCACCCCGCTCGCCGGCGCCTGGGCGGCCGTCAGCTCGCTGCGCAGCCGCGAGGTCGAGTTCTCTGCCGAGGACCAGGAGGAACTGCTCGCCACCGCCGAGGTGTCCCTGGACCGGCTCAACCGGCTGGTGGACAACCTCCTCGACATGAGCCGGCTGCAGGCCGGAGCGCTCAGCCTCGCCCTGGAGCCGACCTCCGTGGCCGAGGTGGCCTCGCTGGCCCTCGACAGCCTCGCCGAGAGCACCGTCCCCGTCACCCTCCAGGGCCTGGACGACATACCGTTCGCGCTGGCCGACCCGCCGCTCCTGGAACGCGTCGTCGCCAACCTGGTGACGAACGCCCAGCGGCACGCCCCGGCGGGCACCGGGGTCCTGCTCGGCGCCAGTGCCCTCGGCACGCGCATCGAGCTGCGTGTCGCGGACCGCGGCCCCGGACTGCGGGCCGCCGACCGGGAGCGCGTCTTCGAACCCTTCCAGCGGCTCGGCGACACCGACAACACCACCGGCCTCGGACTCGGGCTCGCCCTCTCCCGGGGGCTGACCGAGGCGATGGGCGGCACCCTCACCCCCGAGGACACCCCCGGCGGAGGTCTCACGATGGTCCTGTCCCTGCCCACCGCCGGCGGTCCGGACGAGCTCCCCGCCGCCCCCGCCGGCGGGGAGGAGGCACTCACATGAGGCGCGTCCTGATCGTCGACGACGAGCCGCAGATCCTGAAGGCGCTGGAGATCAACCTGACGGCGCGTCACTACGCGGTCGCCACCGCACCCGACGGCGCCACCGCACTGCTGCTGGTGTCCCGGCAGCCGCCCGACGCCCTCATCCTCGACCTCGGCCTGCCCGACATGGCCGGGACCGACATCATCCACGGCGTCCGGGCCTGGAGCCCGCTGCCCATCATCGTGCTCTCCGGACGGACCGGGCCGGCCGACAAGATCGAGGCACTGGACGCGGGGGCCGACGACTTCGTCACCAAGCCGTTCTCCATGGACGAGCTGGCGGCCCGGCTGCGCGCCGTCCTGCGCCGCCCGCCCGTCCTGGAGGAGCCGGAGACGGTCACCATCGCCGACTACCGGGTCGACCTGGGCGCGTTCACCGTCCGGCCCCGTTCGGGCAAGGGCGAGGCACCGAGGCTCACGCCCACCGAGTGGCGACTGCTCGCCCCGCTGCTGCGCAACCCGGGGCGCCTGATCACCGGACGCCAGCTGCTGCGCGACGTGTGGGGGCCGGGCAACGAGAAGCGCACCAACTACCTGCGCGTCTACCTCGCCACCCTGCGGCACAAGCTGGAGCCCGACCCGGCCCACCCGCGCCACCTGATCACCGTGCCCGGCATGGGCTACCGCTTCGAGCCCTGAGCGGCCGCACATGGAGCACCCCGCCCGGTGATCAGGTGGCGCGGGTGGGCCGGGTCGGGCTCCAGCTTGTGCCGCAGG
>NZ_JBEXYN010000099.1:0-4516 GCF_040630935.1 Streptomyces sp. NPDC005722 | reverse complement strand
ACTCCGCGTTCGTCAGGTCTCCACGGCCAACCATGCTGAACAGCGTCAACCCACACGCATGATCACGTCAGGAGATCCGAGAAACAGCACCTAGGCCGGGGCAGACAACAACCGCGGTAGCGGAGAGCAGTGATGAGAAGACCGGCAGGCCCCGTCGGTGCGGGCCAGCGCACGCGATACCGCCCCGCACCTGGAGGCGCTTGGGGTGTGTGGAGCACGACCTACTTCGTGTGCCCCACGCCGAACGCTCAGGCTTGCCCACGTGCGGCGTCGAGTGGAAACTCCAGCGAGTGGTACGCCTGTGTAGTGGGAGTTCTCGCTCTCGCGCTCACGAAGCGCAGCTTGTAGAAGGCAGCGCGGTCGGTTACTGCCGGGTGTCTTCTTGCTTGTCTCGCTCAGAAGCCCATGAGCCAGAAAGGGGGTCTCCCTGCTGGCGTTTGCCGCTGTCGCAGCTTAACATATTATGGAATGAACGATAGGTAAAGATAGTGAAGTCCGCGTTACGTCAGTAGTTTTCACAAACGGCGGCGAAGGTTTCGGGCCCCCAGGGCTGTCGTGAACCGGGCCCGTCCGAGACACAAGCTGTGGCGACGCTCACCGACGGCTCTGAGTTGAGCCGCGGGGCGAGCGGGAAGGTAGCGAATCCGTTCCGATCCCGCTGCCTGACCCAGAGCGGCAAGCAGTGCCGGACTGTACGCACACCTACACGCGGCACCACTCCTCCTGGTGGGAGCTGCCACCCATCGCAGCCTCAGGCCAACCCCTGCCGCGCCAGCTGCGATACGGCGCTACCCGCATAGCCGACATCGACGAGGCTGCTTCCTACTTCACCGCGACATCGCGGCCGGCTGGGGGAATCAGTCAAGAGATGGCGTCAAGAGCGGTCTCGGCGACCGCCATGAGGGCCGCCCGGTCGGGATTTACGGCACCCATGACCCTCAGCCCGTGCATTGTCATGACGAGGAACCGGGCCAGGTCGCGCGCATCACGCTGGTCGGGTAGCTGGCCATCCGACTGCGCCTCGGCGATGACCTGATAGAGCGCGTCCTCCAGCAGCTCCGTCGTCGACTGCACGTGGGAGGCCACCTGGGGGTCTTGCGCGATCCGGCCCACGACGGCGCTCACAATCAGGCATGCTCGCCGGCTACCGTCGCAAACGATCTCGTCGATTGCCGCGACCAGGACGTAGCGCAGCAGCTCAAGGCCTGGGGCTCCTTGGCGGAGGATCTCGACCAGCGGAAGAGCGTAATACTCTCGGTAGCGGTCCATGGCCGCCAGGTACAGGCCTTCCTTGTTGCCGAAGGCCGCGTACAGCGAGCCGCGGCCCACGCCGGTGGCGTCGACAAGGTCCTGGATGGATGTGCCGTCGTACCCGTGGAGGCGGAAGGTGTTCATCGCCGCCTCCACGGCCTTTTCGGTGTCGAATTCCCTGAGGCGTGCCATAGCCGGAGAGTATACCCGAACGAGCAGTACAGATTTTCGGCCGGGGTGGAAGCGGCCTGCCTCGTCGGTCGCGTCTCCATTTGTGGGGGGCTGAGGGAGGGGCGATGTGTCTCCCGTGGCCCTTGCTAGGGGCCAGCCCGGCGAGGGTGCGAATTATTTACTGAACGATCGTTCCTGATGTATGGTGCTGGACAGGGACCGAGGAAGCCGACGGCACCTCGGGATCGGCCGCATCCGTGCCGATCCCACCACCCAGCCCGCGATCACACATTCCCGGCACGCCGTGATCTCGTCATGCCGGGCATTGAATGGAGCACCATGAACCATCGTCTTCAGTCCAAGGTCATCATCGTCACCGGAGGCACCTCGGGTATGGGTTCGGCCTTCGCGAGGCGTGCGGCGTCCGAGGGCGCGACCGTGATCATTGGAGCGCGTGACAAGGAGCGCGGTAAGGCGACGGTTGCGGAGATCACGGCGGAGGGCGGCACAGCCGCCTTCGTCCCGACGGATGTGACTGTCGAGGAGGAGGTGGCCAGCCTGGTCGACGTCGCTGTCCGGGACTTCGGCGGCCTGCACGGTGCCTTCAACAACGCGGGCGGCGGAAACAGCCAGGGAGCCATCCGGAACATCGACGCCCCGTTCTGGGACAGTGTCATCGCCCTCAACATGACCAGCGTCTTCTATAGCCTCAAGTACGAGATCCCGGCGATCGTGGCCAGCGGCGGCGGCTCCATCGTCAACAACGCCTCCGTGGACGGCGTGGTGGGCGACCCGGCGGCTGTCGCCTATTCGGCAGCCAAGCACGGCGTCGTGGGCCTGACCCGTTCCGCAGCGCTCGACACCGCCAAGGAGAATGTGCGGGTCAACGCCCTGGTCACAGGCCTGGTGGACACCCCGCTGTGGCGCGGCCACGTCCAGCGCAACCCGGAAGCCGCGAGCGCCATGCTCAACCTGCAGCCGACCGGCCGCGCCGCCGACGAAGCGGAGATCGCCGCGTTCACCGCCTTCCTCCTCAGCGACGAAAGTCCCTTCATCACCGGCGCAGCCCTGGCCATCGACGGCGCACTCACCGCCGGCGTCTAGACCCTCCGCAAACACACCCGGCCGACCGGATTCCGCAATGCCCGGCGTGGGCGCCACCTGTGTCTGCCTGCAGCGGCTCGAGAAGAGCACAACCAGTAGACCGCGGATCGATGTGCCCAACTCGCAAGGGGCACATCGATCCGCCTCATCTCAACCACGCAAGCCAAACGTGACTTTCGTGAGTGGCCATCCGCCCTCATCCCCGCCGCGTCGCAGGACTCCGCCTCGGACCTCGTTCAACTCAACAACCGGTCGCGCGCAGGCATGATCGACACCCAAACAGATCACCGAACGTATCGCCTGCATGGCGGCTCGGCGCCTACCCAGCTTGTGTAAGGCTGAGTACGGCGGAGAGAGGTCCTGCGAGAGGTCCTGCCCCTTGCGCATGAACGAACCGGACGAGGCCGAACGCGCCGCCGACGAGGCCCGCCCTCGCTGGCACCGCCTTCCTGAGCCCACCCCTCACGTTCGAAAGGTTCCTGCATGGCCAGCGTCCTGTCCGTCTCGGGAAGCCCGTCCGTCACCTCCCGTACCGCGCGGCTGTTGCGACACGTCGATCACCGGCTCAGGGGCCAGGGACACGACGTGATCCCACTTGATGCCCGCATGCTCCCGGCCGAAGCTCTGCTGCACGCAGACTTCAGCCACCCGGCGATCGTTGAAGTCATGAGCCTGTTCGAGCAGGTGGACGGGGTGGTGATCGGGACCCCGATCTACAAGGCCGCCTACTCTGGTCTACTGAAGTCGCTGCTCGACCTGCTCCCGCAGCACGCACTGGCAGGCAAGACCGTCCTCCCCCTGGCAACCGGCGGCACCACCGCCCACGTCCTGGCCATCGACTACGCCCTGCGCCCCATGCTGAGCTCCATGAACCCCGCGCACATCACGCCGGGTTGGCTCACCCTCGACAAGGACATCACTGTGGACGATGACGGCACGCTGACCGTCGCGCCGGCCTCGGCCAAAGCCTTGGCACGGGTAACAGACCAGTTCTCGCGGGCGATAGGCGGCCGTCCTACGCGGCTTGCACCCACCGGATGAGTGCCGAGCGCCAGACGCAGGACTTCGCCATCTGTTCCTGGCAGTTGAAGGACGGATCGGAGGCCAGTTCACCGACGACGTGATCTACACCTCACTCCTCGATCTCGGGGTTCGCCGGCGGCAACGCGCGAGAGTCCACCCAACGCGACGTGTTGCGGCGGATCGCCGAGACGGACGGGCCGTAGTCTGTCCGCAGCATCAAGATCTACCTACCCGGCAGCACCCTCGAACGCTGGCACGCCCGGCCTCGGAGTCGACCTGTGGCTCATTGCTCGCAGCCCTGCCAAGCCGGAACGTCCCATTCGGTCCCGAGCTGACGCGCCAGCCAGGTATCACTTCGCGCTGGCTGCCATCCATGACGGTGCCCGCGTCGCCGAACAGTCGGGCTTCGAGCAGGAGACACGAGAATGCGCTGCGCGACACGATGCTGCGCTGCGCAGCAACCGAGGGCCGGTGGAGGCCCTTGCCGACCGCCAGGCCGCTATCGGCGCCGTGTGCTATGGCGAGCAGCGACGAGGCGCGGCTGCGCGCTTTGGCCTACAAGCGGGCTCAGCGCAACGGACAGATCCCCGCCGCACGGCCGGCGCGGATGGACCGAACGGCATGAGCCAACGCCCACCGCTGGGCGCGGTCGCGCATCACTCCGCGACCTGCTGGGAAACCGACCAGGCCCCGCCATGACCGCCCTAGATTCCGATCATCTTGAGCTTGAGGGGGAGCCATGCCGAGTGTCGGGGAACAGCTGGACAGACCATCCCAGGACGGCCCGGATCCGTCGACAACGTCAGGTGTGCCCTTCGAGACAGTGATCGGCAGCGTTCAGCGTGCCTACCCGATCAAGGGTCCTGCAGCTGAGAAGCCGTTTCTCTATCGATCATGGTGAGCATTGGTTCGAGTGTGGCGACTCGGTCGGGTGATCTCCGGGATGTCCGGGCATGAGGGTAGGGCC
>NZ_JBEXYN010000098.1:0-6587 GCF_040630935.1 Streptomyces sp. NPDC005722 | reverse complement strand
CGGTGGGCCCACCGGGCGGGGTGCTCCATGTGCGGCCGCACGCGGCGTAAGGCGTCGTGTCGTGGCGACGGGCGGTGTCCTGCGGGAGACGGCGGCGGGCTCGGCCGATCCGGCGGCGCCGCGGAACTCCCGGTCGCCACCGCCGTTCCCGCGAGCTCACACAGCGCGCCTGATCCCGCCCCGGTGACCCGCCCCGGCGGGAGCGCCGACCGCGTAGTGGACGTACTCCCCGAACAGCCGGAAACCCGCGGTCCAGGCCAGCCGGCGGCTGGGCCGGTCGCCGCGCGAGCACGTCCAGCCGGGTGTGCGGCCGCGGGCCGCGACGTCGCTGCACAGGCCCGACAGGCAGGCCAGCGCCAGGCCCTCGCGGCGATGGCCCCGCGACGTGACGACCGCGAGGTCCTCGTAGACGCCGCCCAGGACGTACGTGCACGCCAGCGAGACGAGCCGGCCCGAGCGGAACGCCCCCCACGCGTGGCCCGACGCGGCGAGGCCGTGCGCACCACCCCAACTGAGCGTGAACCGGCGGACGTCGTCGCCCGCGGCGGCCACGGCCGCGCCGTCACCCGGCACCAGCCGGCGCACCACCACGTCCCGCGGGGGCCGGCGGCGCGGCACCGGGCGCGACTGCACCCAGATCATCCGCTCCCAGGGCACGACCCGGTCGAACGCCGCACCCAGGACGGGCAGGAAGCGCGTACGGGCCAGGACGTAGCGGTTCGCCAGGCCCGCGAGGCCGTCCGGGTCCACGTACCGGGGATCGCCCTCCAGCAGCGCGTGGTCCGCGCACACCACCGCGACCGCGCGGGGCGCGGCCGCCCGGTCGGCCCACCAGCCTCCGTTGCCGCTCGCCCGCACGTGCTCCGCGAGCGCGGCGGGACCAGGCACGCCGCAGGGGAACCAGCCGTCCAGGGCCGGGACTTCGATCACCGGTGACCACACCTTCCGCGCACACCGTGGTACGCCCCGCACAACGGACGGCGGTGCGGACCGGGGTCGTCGACCCGGGGCCCGCACCGCCGTGGGGAATCGGGAATCAGCCCTGACCGGGCTTGTTGCCGTGGCCGGCGCCCTTCTTGCGCCTGGCCCTCTTCTTGCGGGCACGCTTGGACACGAATGACCTCCTTTCAGGCGGAGACGAGCAGGTCGGCGACCTTGCACAGACGCCGTACCGCGCGGTCCTCGACCGCGGTCCCGGCGGCCGGGGCGAGCGTGGCCCGGTCGTAGTGGGCACCCGGGACGAGTTCGGTGTCCGGGTCGCACAGCCGCGCCACGCGCGCGGCGTCCTCCGGGCGCACGCTGACGGCCGTCACGCCGCCGGGCGCGGCCGCCCGGGCGAAGACGATGAGGGCCAGCTGCGAGCGGGCGTAGGCGGCGTGCCGCGAGTAACGGTGGGAACGGTTCAGGTCGCTCCATGCCGGCGCCACCGACCGGGGCGTCGCGGACGACACGTTGACCACCCGGCCGCCCGGGCGCGCCGTCAGCGGGCCGGCCAGCTCACGGGTGAGGAGGTAGGCCGCCAGGAAGTTCACCTGGAAGGAGACCTCGTGGCCGTCGGCGGTGAGGGTGCGGCTCTCGGGCGCCGCTACGGCGGCGTTGTTGACGAGGACGTCCAGCGCGGGGTGCAGGCCCCGCACCATGGCCGCCAGGTGGCGGACGTCGGAGAGCCGGGTGAAGTCGGCCACCGCCAGGCGCAGCCGGACGCGCTCGATGCCGGCCGCCACCAGCCGCTCCACCGCGTGGTGCGCCGACTCCGTGTCGCGACCGTGGACGACGACCGTGCAGCCCCGCTCGGCGAGCAACCGGGCGGTCTCCCACCCGACGCCGGACGTCGCCCCGGTGACCAGGGCCGTGCGCGGGGGGACGACGAGGACAGGGGACGCAGACATGGACCACTCCGTGGATCGGTACGCCGCATCGCGCCGGCCGCGTGGGCGGCGGCGCTCGCCTGCGGTGAGCAGGGGCGGCCGCCCGGCGCGGCCGCGGGAGTCCGGCGCCTCGGGGCACCGGCGGGAGGGCGGTGCGCGGCACCGGCGGCACCCGACGGGGTGGCCGGTCGTCCTGGCGCGGGCCGTTGTTCCCGCTCCTCATCCAATGCGGCGGCGGATCCGCGGGCAAGGCTGCGCGGCGATCCCTGACGACACCCTGACGCACCGTGCCGGCGGTGCCCGGGAGGCAGGCGGCCTCCCGAGCACCCCGGCGCGGTCAGCGGTCAGGGGTCACGCGTTCGGGCCCAGGCGTTCGGGGTCAGGCGGGTCAGGCGGGTCAGGCGTTCGGGCCCGAACCGCGGGCCGTGAGCATGTCGGCCATCAGACGGATCTCCGCCTCCTGGCCCTGGACCATGCCCGCCGCCAGGCGCCGCACCTGGTCGGTCCGTGCGAGGTCGGCGGCCGCGGCCGCCATCTCCACGCCGCCCTTGTGATGGGCGGTGAGCAACCGCAGGTAGAGCACCGCGGCGGCCTTGCCGTGGGCCGCCTGGAGCCGGCGCAGCTCGGTGTCCGTGGCCATGCCCGGCATCAGCGACCCGTCGTGCGGCGTGTAGGCCGTGTCGTGGCCCATCCACGTCATGGGCGGCTTCGACGAGGACTTGGGCAGCCCCCAGACGTCCAGCCAGCCCAGCAGCATGCCGCGCTGGTTGGCCTGGGTGTTGATGACGTCGTATGCGAGCCTGCGGACGTCCTCGTCGTCCGTGCGGTCACGGACGATCAGCGACATCTCCACCGCCTGCTGGTGGTGGATCGCCATGTCGCGCGCGAAACCGGCGTCCGGCGAGTCCGTGCCCGGGGTGCCCCCGCTGCTGGGCCGCGCCGTCAGCAGGGTGAAGGCCAGGGCCGCGAGCACGACCAGCACCATGGAGCCGGCGAGCGCGAGCAGCGGCCTGCCCGCGCCCCTGGCGGCGGTCACGAGGCCTTGCCCCCGGTGCAGGGCGCTCCGGGCTCGGGGGTCTGGTCGCCCTGCACATAGGTGTCGAAGAACTGCGCCACGCGCGGATCGTCCGCCTTGGTGACGCCCAGCTGGTGGCCCCACGCGCTGAGGGTGATCGGCGAGGCCTGGTCCGCGTAGGGGCTCATGAGGGAGTACGGGGTCTTCGAGACGCGGGCGCCGAGCGTCTTGACGTCGGTGTCCGTCGCCTTGTCGGTGTACGTCACCCACACCGCGCCGTGCTCCAGGGAGTGCACGGCGTTCTCCTTGGTGAGGGGCTTGTCGTAGACGTCGCCGTTGCAGTTCTGCCAGACGGGGCTGTGGTCGCCGCCGACCGGGGGGCTCATCGGGTAGTCGACGGTCTTGTCGAGGTGGTTCTGCGTGAGCCCGGACCAGGTCTTCTCCCCGCTGATGGCGCCGGCGGCGGCGTTCTTCGCGCCGTCGCCGCCGTCGTTCGCGGCGTTCACGAGGTAGACGCCGCCACCGACCAGCCCGACGAGGATGACGGTGCAGGCGGTGATGGTGATGATCCGGTTGCGGCGCTCGCGGGACTGCTCCTGGCGGCGTATCTCCTCGACGCGCGCACGGCGGTCGGCGGCCCTGGCCTTGGAATGGGGGGCACCCATGGCATGTCCTGATTCCCCGCCGCGTCGGCGACACGGCGGTGCTGGTGGGAAGGGTCGGATGACGTACGTCGCGCACCGGCGGTCGCCGCCGGTGCGGTCGGCCCTTCTACGTCCGCTGGATCTGGAGCATGTGCAGGTCGAGGGAGCGCACGGTGCCCGGGGCCGGTGCGCCGAGACCCGCGGCGGCGACCGCGGGCGGCCACACCGACAGCAGTTCGGTGCCGGCGAGGTGCGGCGGGGGAGCGGAACCCAGGGTCACCGGCGTGTGCTCCGCGGGGGAGCAGCCGTCGCCGGGCCGTCCGGGGCCGTGGGCGTCCGTGCAGACCTCGTCGGTGACGTGGGTGCTGTGCGGGGCGACCAGGGTCCGGACCGGTCCGTGGGCGGCGTCCGGCGCCCCGGTGTGGCCGCAGATCCCGAGCGCGGCGAGCAATCCGTACAGGACGAGGACAACACCGTTCAGACGGGCGGGTATCGCACCGCCTCGGCCGGCTCCTCCGTCACTGCGCATCGCGGCAGATCGTACCCGCCGCCGTGCCGCGTATACGCGCCGGGTGCGGCGCCTGCGGCGGACGACCGAGCTGCCCGCCACGGCTCGGCCGGCAGCGGTCAGGACATTCCCGCCGCGTCCAGCAGGGTCGTGGCGGTGGCCGTGGCCAGGCCGTCCAGGCTCCGGGCCTGGGCCACGGCGCGGGCGCTGGATCCGTCGAAGACGACGGTGAGTTGGCGGGCGAGCAGATCGGCGTCGTGCGCGCCGCCCCGACGGGCCTCCTCGCGGAAGAAGTCGGTGAGCGCGTCCTTGTAGCGCCGTGCGATCACGCCGGCGGGGTGCTCGGGGTCCTTGAGCTCGAAGGCGGTCGCCAGGAAGGGGCAGCCGAGGTAGTCAGGGGACGCGGACAGCGACTCGAGGTGCTCGAAGACGTGCATGATGCGCTCGCGCGGCGCCGGGCCGGCCTCGGGAGCGGGCAGCAGCCCGCTCAGGTAGCGGGAGCCGGCGCGCTCCAGGCTGGCCGCCAGGACGTCGTCCTTGCTTGTGAAGAGCTGGTACATCGACCGCTTGGAGACTCCGGCCGTTCGGCACAGTGCCTCGATGCCGATGCTGACGCCTTCGCGGTAGAAGAGCGCGGCCGCGGCGTCGAGGAGCCGCTCGCGAGTCGGAGCCGTCGTCGCCGCGGTGGCGGCGGACGGGGTGGTTGCGCCGGAAGTCATGGAAGTGAGCCTACGCCGTGTGTTGCCGAATGGAAACCGATCGGTTTACAGTCCTGGAAACCGATCGGTTTCCGCCGTCGGTCCTCGTCACTCTCGCTGGGAGCACATCCATGACCGCAATCGCAGGTTCGACCGTTCTCGTCACCGGAGGCAGCCGGGGCATCGGCCGTGCCCTGGTCGAGGCCCTGCACGCCCGAGGGGCCAAGAAGGTCTATGCCACCGCTCGCGACCCGCGCACCATCACCCATCCCGGCGCGGTCGCGCTCGCGCTGGAGGTCACCGACCCCGCCTCGGTGGCCGCCGTCGCGGAGCAGGCTCAGGACGTCACCATCCTGATCAACAACGCCGCGGGGGCCGTGGCGGCATCGTTCCTGACCTCCCCCGTGGACGACGTCCGCCGCGAGTTCGAAGCCAACTTCTACGGCCCCCTGCAGGTGACCCGGGCCTTCGCCCCGATCATCGAGGCCAATGGCGGCGGCCACCTGCTCAACGTGCACTCGGTCCTGTCGTGGGTCGCGCTCTCCGGCTCCTACAGCGCCTCCAAGGCGGCGCTGTGGTCGCAGACCAACTCGCTCCGGCTGGACCTGAAGCCGCGCGGCATCAACGTCACCGGGCTGCACGTCGGCTATGTGGACACCGACCTGGCGGCGCACATCGACGCGCCGAAGTCGTCGCCGGCCGACGTCGCGGAGCAGGCGCTCGACGGGATCGAATCCGACGCCTACGAGGTGCTGGCCGACGAGATCTCCCACCAGGTCAAGGCGGGCCTCTCGGCCGACCTCGCCGCCCTGTACCCGCAACTGGCCGGCTGACCGGAGCGCCCCGCCGCGCCCGGGCTCACGGCCCCGCCGGGCGCGGGACCGCTCCCGCGGGATGCAGGAGGTCCCGCAGGGCCTCCATGACCGCGTCGGGCCGTTCCTCGTGGAGCCAGCCGTGGCCCGCGCCGCCGACGACGCGGTGGTCGCCCCGGGGGACGGACGCGGCCAGGGCGGCGTGGAGTTCGCGTTTGGCGGTGTTCATCGCGCGGACGGTGTCCTCGGACCACAGGTGGGCCTGGGTGGGGTCGACGCCCATCGCGGACAGCACGATCAGCGGCACGTCGGGGAGGCCGGGCGCGTCGCGCAGTTCGCCGGCGACGACGTCGTGCACGTTCCTGTCCTCGTCCCAGGCGGTCCGCCACCGGGTGAGGTGGTACTCGGCGAGCGGTTCGCGGACACCGTCCGGCCAGGCCGCGAAGTGCCGCGCCAAGGCGGCCCGCGACTGCTCGATCTGCTCCGGCGTCGCCTCGGGCAGCGTGGCGCGCCGCAGCTGCTCCACCTTGTCGCGGATCTCCTGCGTCGCCCGTGCGTACATGTCCTCGTGGAACGGGTCCAGCAGGAGCAGCCCCGCCACCTCGCCGGGGTGGCGCTGCGCGAAGCGACGGGCGTAGGCGGCACCCAGGGAGTGGCCGACCAGGAGGTACGGGCCGGGGGTGTCGGCCGCGTGGAGCAGGGCGTGCAGTTCGGAGGTGACGTCCGCCGCCGTGCGGGGGAGCGGTACGGGGGTGCTCCAGCCGGTGCCGCCGCGGTCGTAGAGGACGCACGTGGTGAGCGCGGCCACGCGGTCGTGGAGGTTCACGTAGTCCAGGCCGACCATGCCCGCGCCCGGGAGCAGCACCACGGTGGGGCCGCCGGTGCCGGAGCGGTGCAGGGAAAGGCGCAGCCCGGCGACGTGGGGGGGGGGGCCGGGCGCGGGCGGCCCGCCGGCAGCGCGGGGGGGGGGGGGGGGCAGGGGGTGGGGGGGGAGAGGGGACGACAAAAAACAGAAAAAAAAGAGTAAAAAGAAAAAAAGAAA
>NZ_JBEXYN010000097.1:0-6756 GCF_040630935.1 Streptomyces sp. NPDC005722 | reverse complement strand
CCTCGTCGACTGCGGCTACATCGTCAAACTCAAAATCCAGAACGCCACCGACGGCACCTGGCGCACCGAATTCTCCGTCGCAGGCCTGCCCCACCAGCATGACGACATCCGTCACCTCCTGGCCCACGTGACCGGAACACGCGCCATCCGCGTCGAACCCACCTGGCTCGACCCCCGCAACCACGCCTCCGCCCCACCCCAGTCGAACCCGCCCGACCCGGCACCGCCCCAGCCGTTCGCACCTCAGCCGGACCCGGGCCAGCCGGACCCAGCACCCTGCCCCAGCCCGCCATCACAGACGCCACTCCCCCAGCCCCCGGCGGCCAGAACCCCGAAAACGCGCAGGCCGACCCGAGTGACGGGTTCCCGACAGTCGGCGAACCGGCAGTCGGTAAGCCGACGACCGGCGAACCGGCCGCCGGACAGCCGACCGCCGGAAACCCGTCGGCTAAAGAACTAAGACTGAACAAGCAAGACAGAAAGAACTCCTCTCCCTCCTCCCCACCCACCACACCCGACCACCCATACGCCCCTATACCGAAGAGAGAGACCACCACCCCCACCCCACAAGCACACCCGGACAGCGAGCCAACACCCCCGGCTGGCCCACCACCCGCAACGCCACCACCACAGCACCCGCGCCGTCCCGCCATCGGCAACGGCAACGGCAACGGCAACGGCAACGGCCCAAGCGATGCCCGCACCAACGCACTCGCACCGACAACAACACCACTCGGCAGCCCCCCAGCAGAGCCGGCCACCCCGCACAACCACACCCCAATCACCGCCGGCAGCGGGACGCCCGCACCAGCAGGACCAGCACCATCCGGACCGCGAGCAGCCCCTATCACCCCGCAGGGCCGTCGCCCCGGCACTGCCCACGCCGGGACGCCCGCACCAGCAGGGTCAGAACCGGCCAGCCCGCAGGCAGCGGCTGCCGCCCGGATCGCCGACGACTGGACCAACGTCCGCCACCGCCATGGCCACCCCGTCCCCACCCTCGCCCCCGGCCGCATCGCCCACACCGCCGAGGCACTCCTCGCCACCGGAATCCATGAACAACTCCTCACCCAGGCAGCCACCGCCATGGCCCGCAAACCCACCTGGTACGACCTGAACCGCCAGCTCCAACACTGGACACCCCCCACCACACCAAAACCCACCACACACCCCGAACAACCCGCCTACTGCCGGCAATGCGACCACGGCTGGACCACCGACCCCGACGGCCGCGCCCGCAAATGCCCCTGCCGCACCCAAGGACAACCATGAATCACCCACGACCCACGACCCCCGTGCCCACACTCCATTCAAACCGCGGCGCAGCCCCCAGCTTCCGCAAGCCGTTCCCAGCTCTCCCTGACGGCGAGCAACTGGCGTGCATTGACTTGCGATTGCCGGCACAGCGTCTCCGCCCGACCTCAAGCAGAATTGCTACACCGCCCCCAAGCGGCCCCTGCGCAACAAGCACACGACCCGTTCGCGCAGCACCGCCAAAAGGGCTGCCGTGCGCAACCACACAGGCCCTCGTCGACCCGCCCAATGCGCATCCCAGGCCACCGCCCCCTCACCCGCACGCGCAACCCCAACCAGCACACCTCCCCTGCGCAACCGCGCCTCGCCGCAGGTCCCGGACCCGGTCCTTGAGCACGGTCAGGCCGCGGTCCCAGCCGATCCGCTCGGCGATCACCGTCGACGGCAGCCGAAATGAGCCCGGGCGAGCGCGCGCAGTTCGGCGATCTGCTCATGCGCGTCGCCCGTCCCGCGAGCGGCACGACGTAAGCACGCCGGATCACCTTGCAGGCGTGCGCACACCCCTCGAGCCAATAAAAAACGAACGTTCGGCTTGACGGGTGATCCCTTGTGCCACAGGATGGGCACCGCAAAACGGAATGGTTGTTCTCGGAAAGTTAGGAGGCGCCGTGGAAACCGTGCCCACCCCGGGGCCGGCACTGACCGCACGCCGGGTTGCGCGGGATGGCGGGGCTCCCGCCTCACCTTTGCCAACCGGGCCCACCCCGCCTGAAACCGTGGCCTTCGTTCTCCAGGGCGGTGGCAGCCTCTGTGCGTCGCAGGTCGGCGCCTTGCGGGCGCTCACACAGGCGGGCATCACGCCCGATCTCATCATCGGGTCCTCGGCCGGCGCGCTCAACGGCGCCGCTTTCGCGGCCGACCCGACCGCCGAAGGCGTCGACCGGCTGGGAACCCTGTGGCTGAACATCAAGCGGCGTCACGTGGCGCCGATTTCGCCGTGGACCGTGATCCGGGCCGCGCTGGGGCACAGCGAGGCCGCGGTCTCGAGCACCGCGCTGCGGCGGGTACTGAGGTTCGGGGTCGGCGTCGAGCGCCTCGAAGACGTCACCGTTCCGGTGCACGTCGTGGCGACCGACGTGGAGACCGGCGCTGCGGTGGTCCTCTCCCGGGGCGACGCCGTCTCGGCCCTGCTGGCCTCAGCGGCCGTCCCGGGCCTGTACCCCCCTGTGCGCGTCGGGCAGCGTCGCCTCGTCGACGGCGCCGTATCGGCGGACACGCCCGTTCTCCAGGCAGAGGCACTGGGTGCGACGACCATCTACCTCCTGCCCGCCGCCGTTTCCGAACAGACCGGCCGCCGGGCACGGACGGCCCTGCTCGCCGCCTACCAGGCGGTGGGAAAGATGCTGGAGGAGCGCGAACGCCGGGACGTGGCGGCGGTGCGCGGGTCGGTTCTACGACTGCCGGCCGCCACCACGCCCGTGGTCAGCCTCATCGACTTCCACGACACCCCGCGGCTGCTCCGAGCGGGCTACTCGCTCACCCGGGACTGGCTCGCCCGGCAGCCCGCGGCGATGGCCTGAGGACGTCCGATGGCCAACACGGCCCGCTTCATCCGGCATCTGCTTCCCCGCGCCTCACGTCCACCGAACAGCCGCGCGCCGCGGTGGTGGGCGGAATTGCTGCTGGTCGGGATGCTCTACGCGGTCTACGAAACCACCCGCGGGCTGCAACGGGGCTGGGACGCCACCGCGGACGGCAACGGCCGAAGCATCCAGCACTGGGAGAACGCCGTACACATGGCACCGGAGCAGTCCCTCAATCAGGTGCTGCACCAGCTGCCGGTCCTGGCCGTCGCCGCCGCGTACTTCTACGCCACGCTGCACTACGTCGTCACGCCTGCCGTCCTCATATGGCTCCACCGCAGGCACCCCGCGCACTACCGCGGCGCACGCACCTGGCTCGCCACGGTGACACTGGCCGCCCTCGTCGCGTACTGGCGTTTCCCGACCACGCCGCCCCGCCTGCTGAGCGACGGCGACATCCACGACATCGTGGCCGACGTCGAGCACTGGGGGTGGTGGAGCAGCGAGACCAGCGCGCCGCAGGGGCTTGGCGGCCTCGTGAACGAGTACGCGGCCATGCCGTCGCTCCACGTCGGCTGGGCGGTGTGGTCAGGGTGGCTGCTGTTCCGGCATTCCCGCCGGAAGACGCTTCGGGGCTGCGGCCTCGCCTACCCCGTACTGACCACTCTCGTGGTCGTCGCGACGGGCAACCACTATCTCGCCGACGCCGTCGCGGGCGCCCTCCTCATCGTGCTCTTCGGCTCGTTCACCGGTCTCGTGCACAACGTCCGCGTGCGCCCGCCCGGCACGAGTACCGGTTCCGCCGAACGTTCCGCCCGCAGCGGCGCACGCCGTATCCGGCCGCACCACCCAGATCCCCACCCGTAGCTCCCCCAAGGCAGTCCGGTATGCCCCACTCCCCCCAACCGCCGCTTCCGGACGACGGAGATCGCCCGAGCGTCGCGCGCACGACACCCGACATCGGACATGGCACCGGGAAGGCCGATGGCCGGCTGCGCAGTCGGCGCCCGGGTCGGACCGCCTCACACCTCACGTTGCACTTGGGGGAAGCCTTCCTCGTCGGCGACGACGCCGAAGGACCGACCGGAGGTCTGGTGCGGTTTCGGATATCGGACGCCGTCGAGAAGGGCCGGCCGCGACGCTCATGGTGGCCCCGGACGGATGTGGGGCGCCACCTCGCCGGGTCCACGGGGCAGCTCCGGCCGGCCCGGAACCACGGCCATGACGGGACCACCGCCCCGCAGGCACCCATCGCCATGCTCACGCTCAACGGCATCACCGACGTCGTGCCCCTCGTACGGTTCGACATCGCGTACACGCTCCCGCACGTCGTCGACGCGGACTCGGGCCGTGCCGCGGCCATCGGCGTCGACGTGCACTTCTACGCGGTTCTGTGGGATCTGCCGGTCCCGGCCCGCACGAAGTGCCGGGTGCGCCTGGAGGGCTCGGCCCGGCTGCTGCCCGACTGGCCGGGGCGATGAGCGACGAGGACGGGACCGAGGCCGACGACCCGGCGACGGGGCCGGGCGACCGGGCGGACCACGCCCACCGCCCGTGCGGCACGCTCATCGCGCCACCGCGCCTGCGGCGACGTGCCGCACTGATCGTGGGCACCATCGCGGCGCTCCTGGGCGCGGACGGGAACCTTGTCCTCATCCTTCACGACGGTGGGGTGCCCGCCGGTGACACCACAACGGTCCAGAAGGCGTAGCCGAGCAGGTCACGCCCGGTGCGGCACCCCCTTGCCAAAAGAAAACGAATGTTCGGCTTGACGTTTTCCCGCGGCATCCCCACACTGGAGCAGTAAATAAAATGATCATTCGTCTTTGTGGAGGCATGGCGTGAAAAAGCCATCGACAGGGCTGCAGTCATGGCACAGGACCGTCATCGCGACCGTGGCGTTGCCATTGGTGATCTCTCTGGCCGTGATGGCGTTCGCGTGGCCCGCGTCGCGCATCGCGCCCCGCGATCTACCGGTAGGGGTCGTCGGCACCAGCACGGCCAGCCAGAAGGCGGTCGAGGGACTGACGCACGGCAAGCCGGACGGATTCGACTTCCACCTCTACACGGACCAGGCATCGGCGCGCTCAGCGATCAAGCACCGGGAGATCTACGGCGCCTTCGTCATCACTCCGGGCCACGTCACCGTGCTGGAGGCCACCGCCGCGAGCATGCCCGTCGCCCAGCTGCTGACCACGTCCGGCCAGCACCTGGCGGATCAGGCGGCGAAAGCGGCGGTGAAGGACCCGACACCACCGGGCGACGCGTCCGTCCGGTCCACCGCCCAGAAGAAGGCCGCCGCGAAGAAGATCACCAAGGTGAAGGTGAAGACGGTCGACATCGTCCCGATCTCCGCGAGCGACCCGCGCGGCGTCGTCTTCGTTTCGGCCCTTCTCCCGCTCACCGTGTGCAGCATCATCATCGCAGCGCTCATCGCGCTGACACCCGGCCGCGTCTCGGTACGCCGCAGGCTGGTCGACCTGGTCGCCGCGTGCGCCGTGACGGGACTCGCCGCCTACCTCATCGCCCAAGGCCTTCTCGGTGCCCTGCCGCACCAGCACCTGGCCACCTGGGCGGCCCTGTCCTTCACCTTGCTCGCCATCAGCGCGACCAGCTTCGGCCTGGTCACCCTCATCGGTCCCCCCGGGCTGGCCCTCAGCGTCGCACTCATGGTCTTCGTGGGGAACCCCTTCTCCGGCAGCACCTCCGCACCTGAACTGCTGCCCAAGGCCGTGGACGAAATCGGCCAGTGGCTCCCGCCGGGTGCCGGCGCGGGCCTTCTGCGCAGCACGGCCTACTTCGACGGGAACGCGTCCGCAGGACACATCGTCGTCCTCGCCCTGTGGAGCGCCCTGGGCCTGGCCGCAGCGCTCCTCGGGGGCCGACGACGCTCCGCGCTTGCGAACGGCACCTTGGGGGAACACCGACTCGGCGCCGACGACACGAGTGCGGTCGCCCCGGACGCGGCCGGGACCACGACGACCGTGACGCCCGCACCGGTGTTCCGCACGCACTCGCACGCCCGGCACGCCGCCCACGGATGAGGAAGGCGGCCCGTCGTCGCTTCCACGCGGGAGACGGCGACAGCCGGCCAACGCACCGAACGCAGGGAAAAGAACCATGCCGTCGAAGTCCGCGGAGTGCACCGAGGACCTGATGGACGCACAAACGGCGTTCCACGACGTCCGCAACATCACGTTCGCGATCGCCTACCGGATGCTCGGCAACATCGGCGACGCCGAAGACGTCGTCCAGGAAGCCTGGATCCGCTGGCAGACCTACGACCGCTCCAAGGTGCAGAACCCCGCCGCCTTCCTCACCACGATGGTGACCAGGCTGACGATCAACGCGCTGCAATCCGCGAGAGTCCGCCGGGAGAACTACGTCGGCCACCGGCCACCGGAGTCGCTCGATCCGATGAGCGATCCAGCGGTGAGCACCGAGAAGGCGGAAGCGCTGGAGGTCGCGGTGCTGATGCTCATGGAGAGGCTCACGCCCGTGGAACGGGCGGCGTACGTGCTCCGGGAGGCGTTCGGGTACCCCTACGGGCAGATCGCAGAGGTCATCGGACAGTCCCAGGTCAACGTGCGCCAACTGGTGAGCCGCGCCCGCAAGCGACTGGCCGCGCAGAAACGGGCCAGCGTCTCAGCCGCCGACCACCAACGGTTCCTCGTCACCTTCCTGGTGGCGGCCCGGGCGGGGAACGTCGCCCCACTCGAAAGGCTGTTGGCGGAGGACGCCGCCTGCCCGGGCGGAGGAATGGTCCGTGCGGAGGGGCAACCCCGGGTACGGATGAATTTTTTGACGAAATGTCACGTACCCGCGTGACCGTACGAGGTGGGCAGTCTCCTGGCTCCGACGACCGGCCGGTCGTCGGAGCCCCGAGACGGCCCGCGCGCCGCCCGGGCGCGCCGGCACA
>NZ_JBEXYN010000096.1:0-6802 GCF_040630935.1 Streptomyces sp. NPDC005722 | reverse complement strand
TGCGTTGTCGAATCGTCCGAGTAGCCCACTACGAGGACGACTCTCCGCCTTGCGATGCACCGCACCTGGGGGCACCTCCCGGCGCAAGCCGGGGGGAGCCGCTGAGCCCGCCCTCCGGGCGGTGGGGGCACCTCCCAGCGCCAGCTGGGGGAGCTCATTTGACGACACGCCCTAGGCTCGCCCCCGTGACTGCCAACGACCGCGGCCGGGGACTCGGCCGCGCGGTCCGCAACGAGGACCGCAGGGCGGAGATCGTCCGGGCCGCCCTCGAAGTGATCGCCGAACGCGGCTACCGGGGCGCCACGCTGGCCGCCGTCGCGGAACGGGCCGGGCTCACCCAGCAGGGGCTGCTCCACCACTTCCCCGGCAAGGAGGCCCTGCTCGTCGCGGTGCTGGAGGTCCGCGACCGGTGGGACATGGCCTCTGCGGCGCTGCACGGCACGGCCTGGCCGATGGAGATGGTGGCCGGTCTGGTCGAGTACAACGCCACCCGGCCGGGCGTCGTCCAGGTCTTCACCGTCCTCGCCGGCGACAGCGTCACCGAGGGCCACCCCGCGCGCGGGTACTTCAGGGACCGCTACGCACGGGTGCGCGGCTGGGCCGCCGACTCCCTGCGCGCCGAGTACGGCGACACGCTGCCCGGCGGCCTCACGCCCGAGCAGGCCGCCCCGCTGCTGGTGGCCGTCATGGACGGGCTGCAGCTGCAGTGGCTGCACGATCCCGGCGCGGTGGACATGGCGGCGGTCTTCCGGCACTTCGTCGCCCTGCTCGACCCGGACCGCGAGGACGGCGCAGCCGGTAACGCGTGAGGGGTGCGCCCGGCCGGGCGCACCCCTCGTCCCGGCTCCGGTCGCCGGCTCCGGTCGCCGCCGTCACTCGGGCAGGCGCACCAGCATCTTCCCGGTGTTGTCGCCGCGCAGGACACCGAGAAAGGCCTCCAGGTTGTTCTCGATCCCGTCGACGACCGTCTCGCGGTAGCGCAGCCTGCCCTCGCGGATCCAGCCGCCGACCTCCTGCACGAACTGCGGCTGCAGGTCGTAGTGGTCGCCGACGAGGAAGCCCTCGATGCGCAGCCGGTTCTGGATGAGCCGGGACAGGTTGCGGGGGCCGGGCGCGGGCTCGGTGGCGTTGTAGAGGGCGATCATGCCGCAGACGGCCACCCGGCCGCGCAGGTTGAGGGCGCCGATGGCCGCCTCGAGGTGCTCGCCGCCCACGTTGTCGAAGTAGACGTCGATGCCGTCGGGGGCGGCCCCCGCCAGCTGCTCGGCCACGGGGCCGTTCTTGTAGTTGAAGGCCGCGTCGAAGCCGTACTCCTCGACCAGGAGCTTGACCTTCTCGTCCGAGCCGGCGCTGCCGATCACCCGGGAGGCGCCCTTGAGCCTGGCGATCTGGCCGGCCTGGCTGCCGACCGCGCCCGCCGCGCCGGAGACGAAGACCGTGTCGCCCTCCTTGAGGTCCGCGACGCGCAGCAGACCCGCGTAGGCGGTGAGGCCGGTCATCCCGAGCACGCCCAGGTAGGTGCTGAGCGGGGCGAGGTCGGGGTCGACCCTGACCACGCTCTCGGCCTTGACCAGGGCGTACTCGCGCCAGCCGAGGGGGTGCAGCACGTGGTCGCCGGGGGCGAGGCCCGCCGCGCCCGAGGCGACGACCCGGCCGACCGCTCCGCCGTGCATCGGCTGGTCCAGCCGGTACGGCTCCGCGTACGACTTGGCGTCGTTCATGCGGCCGCGCATGTAGGGGTCCACCGACACGTAGAGGTTGCGGACGAGGATCTCACCGGGTCCGGGCTCGGGGACCTCGGTCTCGCGCAGGGCGAAGTCCTCTGGCTTGGGCCACCCGTGAGGGCGGGCGACCAGGTGCCATTCACGGCTCTTCGGCATGGGGGGAAGCCTCCAAAGCTTTAGGTTCTTAACTAACCATGAGCCTGGATGTTTGAGGAAGTCAAATAAATCGGCACGGGCGTGTCCCGTCGCACACCGGAGCGCCGGCCGGTGGGACCGGCCGGCGCTGAGGCTCGACGGGAGGGGCGGGGAGGACGGGAACGGTGCCCGTCAGGTGCACCACCACAGGAAACGCGTGCAGGAGGGCGTCGGCTTCGGCGTGTGCGTCGCGGGCGACGAGGCCGGGGCGGAGTGCGGCGGGGCCGAGGCGGTGGAGCCGCCGCCGGCGGGGGCCGTGCCCCCGGAGCCGGCGGGTGAACGACTGACCGTGGCGGAGGCGGAGACCTTGGGCGACGCCGACTTCTTCGCGCTCTCGGAGACGCTGGGCGACGCGGAGGTGCTCGCGCTCGCGGACGCCGAGGCCTCGGAGCCGGGCTCGGCCGGGTCCTTGGAGGCGTCGCCGCCCGGCGAGGAGGTCGCGCTCGGGGAGGAGCCGCCGCTCGGCGCGTGGTCGGAGGCGGCCGAGTTCGCGCCCGTCACGTAGCCGGCGAGCGGGAGTTCCGCCACGCTCCAGCCGACGAGCACGATGGCGGCGCCCACCAGGGTGCCGACCAGCAGCCGCGAACGGCGGCGGGTGCGGACGCGGCGGGTGCGGGCCAGGCTGCCGGAGCGGCGCGCGGCGCCCTGCTCCGGGCCGCGCCCGGCGGTCTTGCGGCGTTCCGCACGACCGCCCTCGGCGGAGGCGGCGGTCTCGCCGTCGGCGGGCTCCCGCGCGGGCGCGTCGGCAGGCCCCTGCGCACCGAGCTGGTGGGCTGGCGTTCCGCACCCCGGGCAAGAAAGGGCGCCGTTGATGTGCCGTCGGCAGGCTGCGCAGTAGTCCATTGCCCGTGCAGCGTATGGGACGCACCGATACGACGTACATATGAGTTGCCCGTCGATCCCGTGAAACCTCTGTGAAACCCGGGACATGCGGGTTTAGGGCGCCGAACAGCCCCGAATCAACCCCGAACCACCACGGAATCAACCACCGAACGGCACATCGGGCATCCCCTGCCCGGCTCCCGGCACCACCAGCAGCGATCCCGACAGGGGCCGCTCCGCAAGCTCCCGGGCGTCAAGACCCGTGCTCGCGGAGGTGATGTAGAGATCCGTCAGGGCCGGGCCGCCGAAGGCGCACGCCGTGGGACGCCGCACCGGCACCTCCACGACCCGGTCCAGCTCGCCCCGCGGGGTGTAGCGGCGGACGGCCGCCCCGTCCCACAGGGCCACCCAGACGCAGCCCTCGGCGTCCACGGTCAGCCCGTCGGGGAGACCCGCCTCCTCCTCGACGACCGCGAACGGCCGCCGTCCGCGCACGAGTCCGGTGTCCGGGTCGACGTCGAACACGTCCACGCGCCGGGTCGGGCTGTCCACGTAGTACATCAGGGTGCCGTCGGGGCTCCAGTCGGTGCCGTTGCTGACGGTGACGTCGTCCAGCACCGGTACGACCGTGCCGTCCGGCGCCACCCGGCGCAGGGTGCCGCCGCCGGGCGCCTCGTCGTAGCGCATGGTGCCGGCCCACAGGGTGCCCGCGGTGTCGACGGCGGCGTCGTTGGCCCGCCGGCCGGGTACGGGGTCGCGGTGCAGCCAGCGGAAGGCGCCGTCCGCGTCGTACAGCCCCACGCCGTCGCGCAGGTTGACGACCACGCCGCCGGCCGTGCGCGGCTTGGCCGCGCCGACGTGCTGGCCGGTCGCCATCACGGTCTCCCCGCCGCCCGCCGGGTCGTACCAGTGCACCCGAGAGGCGAGGATGTCCACCCACAGCAGCCGCGCGCCGACCGGGTCCCAGGTGGGGCCCTCGCCGAGGCGTGCCCCGGCCTTCAGGGCGAGTTCGACCCCGTTCACCGCGCACCGCCCCGGTGGCCGAGGCGCTCGGACAGCTCGGCGGCGCCCTTGACGGCCAGTTCCTCCAGTTCGGCCCGGCGTTCCTCGCTCCAGCGGATCATCGGCACCGAGATGCTGAGCGCGGCCACCACCCGCCCCGCCGAGTTGCGGACCGGGGCGGCGACGCAGGAGACGTCGGGGTTGGACTCGCGCCGTTCGACGGCGACGCCCCGCTCGCGCACCGCGTCGAGCTGGCGCCGCAGTTCACCGGCCGTGGTGATGCTGTGCTCGGTCATCGCGGGCAGCGGCCCGTCCACGGGCATACGCCCGTCGAGGTCGTCCGGCGGCAGCGAGGCCAGCAGCATCTTGCCGACGGAGGTGCAGTGCGCGGGCAGCCGGCGTCCGGCCGCCGACACCATCCGCACCGCGTGGGTGCTGTCCACCTTGGCGATGTAGATGACGTCGGTGCCCTCCAGGATCGCCACGTGCACCGTCTCGTCGCAGGTCTCCGCGACCGAGCGGGCCACCTGCTGGCCCTCGGCGGCGAGGTCCAGCTGCTCGGCGTAGCGGCTGCCGAGCTGGTACGTGCGCACGCCCAGCCGGTAGCGGCCGGTCTGGCCCGGCTGCGGCACCAGGTAGTTGCGCGCGGCGAGGGTGGTCACCAGCTCGTGCACGGTGGTGCGCGGCAGATCCAGCCTGCGGGTGATCTCGGGCGCGGACATCGTGCCGTCGCCTTCGAGGAAGAGCTCCAGGATGTCCAGGGCTCTGGTCACGGCGGGTACGAGACGTCCCATCTCTGCTCGCTCTCTCCGGCGCCTGTTCGAGATTCCGTATAACGATCGGTATCGCGAACGCAGCGTATCCGCGCCAGGTCGCAGCGGGCAATGGGCGCGCGTCACGCCACGCCGATTGTCGGCTTGTCAGATAACTCTAGGGCCGTTTGCTACTTTCTCAGTGCCCATCAGGGGCTTTGCCCCACTTTCCGACTTTCCGGTGATTCCTTCACCACTCCCTCTCCTCCTACGGGGTCGCCGTGACGATCACGCCCAGCAGCATGCGCAAGACGCCCGCCAGGAAAGGCGGGCTCGTCCCCTCCCCGGCCACCGGCGAGGGCGACCGGCCGGCGCCCGACGCCGGCGCTCCCCGCCGCCACGACTACGCACGCCACGCCAAACTCGCCGGCCCCCTCAACGACCCCCCACGACCAGGGGTGCTGTACCGGGTCAGGTACCGCAGCCTGATGGTGCGCGAGGGACACCGGGTCCGCACCTGGCTGCTGCTCACCGCCGCACCCCTGGCCTCGCTGGGCGTGCTGGCCTGGCTCGTGCAGCCGCGCCACTGGACGGCCCGCGAGGCCGTACCGCAGTGGGCGCACGTCGCGGGCATCGCGATGCTGGTCTGCCTCGGACTCGTCGAACTCCTCCGGCTGGTCTCCGCCGTCTCGCACGCCCACGCCACCCTGGTCGCCCGCGACCCGGTCCCGGTCGCCCCGGCACCGGGCACCCGGGTGGCGCTGCTGGCCTCCTCCGACCCGGGGGACGAGTCCCTGGTCCGGGTGCGGGCCACCCTGGAGGGCGCCGTGCGCGTCCGGCACGACGGCCCCGTCGACGTGTGGCTGCTGGACGAGGACGACGACCCGGAGGTCCGGCGGCTCTGCGAGTCCCTGGGCGTACGGCACTTCACCCGCAAGGACGTCGAACGCTGGAACCGGCCCAAGGGCGCCTTCCGCACCGGCGCCCGCCACGGCGCCCACAACGCCTGGCTCGATGCTCACGGCGACGCCTACGAGTTCACCGCCCGCCTCGGCACCGGCCAGGTACCGCTCCCCACCTACCTGGAGCGGACGCTCGGCTACTTCCACGACCAGGACGTCGCCTTCGTCGTCGCCCCGCTGGTCCCCGGCAACCACGGCACGGTCGTGGCCAGGGCCGCCGAGAGCCACCGGCTGCTGGTCGACGCGTCCGCCCAGCGGGCCGGCAACCGCTACGGCTCCGCCCTGTTCACCGGCGCCGCCGACGTCGTCCGCGTCTCGGCGCTGCGGCAGGCCGGCGGGGTGTACGACTGCGCCGCCGCCGACCTGGCCACCGGGCTGGAGATCCACAGCCGGCGCAACCCGGCCACCGGCCGCAAGTGGCGCTCGGTGCACACCCCGGACGTGGTGGCCGTCGGCGGCGGACCGTCCACCTGGGCCGGGTTCCTCGCCCGGGAGCGGCGCCGGAGCCGTGGCGTCTGCGAGTCCCTCCTGCGCCAGTTCTGGAAGGCCCCGTGGAAGCTGCGCCCCGGCAGCCTGCTCACCTACACGCTGACGGCCGCCCACTACCCCCTGGCGGGCCTCGGCTGGCTCCTCACCGCGCTCGCCTGCGTCCTCTTCCTGGGACCCGGCGCCTCCGGCGCCCCGATCGACCCCACGGTGTGGCTGGCCCTCCACGGCACCGCCGTGGCGGCGCGGCTCGCCCTCTGCCTCGGCAACCGCGGACGCAACGTCAGCCCGCACCGGCCGAAGGGCTCCTCCGGCGTAGCGGGCGCGGTGATGGCCGCGGTGGCCGGCCCGGTCTGCGTGCCCGCCCTCGTGACGACCCCGCTCCGGCGCAGGCCGCGCCCGGTCACCGCGGCCGAGGCCGACCCGGGCCGCCCGGACCGGCTCGCCGCCTTCGGTGTCCACCTGCTGTCGGCGGCCGTGTTCGCCGGTTCGCTGCTCGCCTCGGTCCTCCTCGGCCAAGGCCACGCGGCGATGCGCACCTGGGCGGCGATCGCACTGCTGACCGCCCTCGTACCGCTCGTGGTCTGGCGGTGCAGTGTGCTGCGGCGCCGGGTGGCGGGCGCCCTGGCCGCGCGGCGGTCCCGGCGCACGGCCAAGGGGCGGCACCGCGCACCCAGGCAGCGTCCCGCCATCCGGATGGCGGCGGTGCGGCAGCACCTGGTGCGCCGCTGAAGGAGGGGCTGAGAAGCGGGAAGGGGACGGCCACCCGGTACCGGGTGGGGGGGCCCCGCGCCCCGGCACCCGCCTGCTCCCCCCGCCCCACCCCCCCGGGTGCGTTGGGGTGGTCGGCCCCGCGGGC
>NZ_JBEXYN010000095.1:0-7284 GCF_040630935.1 Streptomyces sp. NPDC005722 | reverse complement strand
AGCAGTCCGATGTCCAGGACGCTCAGGCGCTGGTCGTCGACGGCGCGGTTGTCGACGGCGACGAATCGTGGGGGCCGGGTGGGTAGTTTCCTCACTGGCCGTCACCTGCTCGTTCGGGTGTGGTCGGGCCGGCAGCAGCGGTATCTGCACGTGGTGGCAGTGGTGGCTGTGCTGCACTCCCAGGAGCGTGGTGGTGTGTGGCCGTCGGGCGGTCTTCGCCTGGGTCGGATGCCTGGGCGGCTGTGCCTGCGGCGTGCCGTCCCGCGCTGGCTGCGGGGCCTGTCCACTCGCGGAGCTTGATGCCGGCGGCGGCGCGCCGCCTTGTGGGGGCGGGTGCCGGTTGGGCGTCTCGTGCCGGCCTGGGCCGGTCCCGCAGCGAGGTCGGGCCGGTCTTCTTCGATCGGTCGGCCGACGCGTGTCTGTTCCGCGGTGGCCACCGTCGTGTGGTGCGGCTGCGGCTGCGGCTGTGGGTGGGGCCGGTGTCCGGGCTGACCGTGTCGCGTACGGGGCGCTCTGGCCGCTTTCGGAACGGGCCGGGTAGGCCCGGCCTGGCGGTGGCGGTGGCGGTGTCGGTGGGGGTGTCGGTGGCGGTGGCGGTGTCGGTGGGGGTGGCAGGTGGGTGCGCGGGCGTGGCCATGTGGGCTCCCGGGGCTGGTGGATGCGGGGTGGTGTCATCCATGAAGCCCGGTGGCACTCACCGATTTGCTCACCGAAAAGGGGGGTGAAAGATCACAATCGGGCATCATCTTGCGTTGGTGAGTGCCGTTACTCACCGGTGAGGAGCGGGATTTACTCACCACCGCAGGTAGCCGCGCTGTGCGGAACGTCACCGCGCCACTGGTTGTCCCTGATTGTGAATCTGAGGTCATGCCGGGTCGCGGTTGCTGCTTGCCCGGGCTCAGTGATCCGTGCTCCTTGTATGTGGCGGCTCGGCTGCCGTCTTGTTGCTGGGCCAGGCTGGGGGCATGGCAGGCCGGGGAGGTGAAGGGGGCGTGAGCATTGCCGCCGCTGACCGTTACGGGCCGTGGACCGTGGATGATGTTCTGGCTCTGCCCGAGGACCCGCGGAACCGGATCGGGCTGGTCGGGGGCGCGCTGATGATGAGCCCCGCGCCAGGCCTTGCGCACCGGTGGGCCTCCCACCGCCTTCACGTCCTGCTCGAGCAGGTGGCAGAGGCCGCGAAGGCTCCGGTGCTGGTTTTCGACGCGGTCAACGTTCTCGTACCGGAGGGCCTGATGATCCCGGGCCTGGCCGTCGTGGACGAGGGTGTGGACCTGTCCGGTGTGACCGTGCATGCCCAGGACGTCATCGCCGTCGTGGAGATCGCCTCTCCCTCCACCCGCGTCGCGGACCGGAAGATGAAGCCGGCACTGTATGCGGCAGCAGGGATCGAGCACTACTGGCGCCTTGAACTGGAGCCCGCTCCGCGGCTGTACCTCGGGCACCTCGAGCACGGCGCCTACAGCGACCGGCTGGTCCAGGCCGGCCAGACCACGGCAGTGACCGAGCCGTTCCCTGTGGACATCGACCCCGCCCGGCTGGTGAGGCGGTAAACCACCTGCACGCGCCAACCGGCGAGCACCAATGCCGCTAGCGGTGACGCGAGTACTCGCAACGCCTGACACACGCCCGCGCGGCAGCAGGGCCGGTACCCGCGATGTAGCCGGCACCCGTGAAGTTGGGGTCGTCGCCTCGTGGGCTTGTTGCGGCTGAGCGAGTCCGGGCTGGGTGTCGGGGCGGTGTGCCGAAGCGTCTGTCGCCCCTGTAGCGCTCCCTACAGGGTTGCCTACGGTGTTCCCTATGTCGTCCCCTACGGTGATCTTCCGCGTCCGGGTTGGTATCGGCGCAGGTCAGGGGCTGTTTGTGTGGGTGGCGGTGGGGGTGACAGCCCTTTACGCCTGTCCTTGTGTGTCAGTGGTGGGTGGTGGAGTGGTTGTTGTGGGCTTGTGCGGTGGGCCCGGGGTGCCCGCCCGGCCCTTGGGGTGTCGGTGCGCGGCCACCGGCCGCGCACCGGCAACGGCCGGGGAGCAGTGCGGCCGTCGTGTGGGCGGCCGGTGGGGATGCGGAGCGGCGACGGGGAGGCGGTGTCGGGGTGACGGGGAGCAGGCGGTGGCCGTATGGGTCGACGGCCCGGGTGCGGGGGCTGGTGTTGCTGGCGCTGGGGGTGGTGAAGGTTGCCACGGCCGGGCAGTTACGGCAGTTGGTGCTGCCGGGGACGGCGGATGCGCAGACGGTCCGCAACGCGTGCAAGGACCTGAAGGCGGCGGGGCTGGTGGAGTCGGTGGGCTCGGCGAACCGGCCCGGCAGGTCGGGCAGGCCGGTGGCGGAGCAGGTGTGGAACCTGACCTCGGCCGGGCTGGCGGCGGCCGCAAGCGAACTGGGCCGCCCACCCAAGGAGATGGGCGGTACCGCCCGGCAGGCGGCGATGGCCGGCGCTGCTCATGCGCTGAGAGTGACCGACACCATTGATGCGTTCGGGCAGTTGCCACCGCAGCCCACCCACTCCCTCTCCCGCGGTCCGTACCTGGGCGGCGAAGCCGGGCCTGTGGCCGGTACCGGGGTCGCCCGCACCGAAAGGGCCGCCCTCGCCCGTGGCGCCAAGCCTGCCCCCGGCCCCGGCCCCGGCCCCGGCCCTGACCCTGGGCCCGGACCGGGGCCGGGTCCGGCGGTCCGGCCGGGGCCACGACGCCTTCCTGTCCGGCCTCGCGGCCTGGGCACGCTACGCGGCTGGACGACGGAGGTGATCCTCCCGGTCACCGGATCCTTCGCCGCGCCTGGCAGGGGCAGTCTGCGGGCGGACGCGGTGCTGACCGCGCCGCAGGACCAGGTGCCGGTGTTGTTCGTGGAGGTCGACAATCACACCGAACCGGCTGCTGTGCTGGCGGACAAGATCGCCCGCTACCACCGCTTTTTCCAGCGCACTACGGCCGGCCACCGCGTAGGGGACATGGTCCCGCTGTGGTTGACACGATGGTCGGATTCGGGCCGTGGGGGCTATCCGCCGGTGGCGATCGTCTTCACCAAACGGGTCGGCACCCCGGCTCTGCAACGCCGGATGAGTGAGGTGGCCCGCCTCTCGGCCGCGTACTGGCAGGGCAGATGGCACGCCGACTCCCACACCGACGCTGCGGGGACGCCGGACGGCTGGCGCGACTATCACGGCACGGTGCCCGTGCTGGTCACCACGCTGGACATGCTGGCCGCTGACGGCCCGCACGGGCCGGTGTGGTGGCGCTTCGGCCACAGCGTCCACGAGGCGTTCACGGACGCCCTGGACAACCCCGACGACCACCGCGCCCACAGCCGGCGCCATGAGCAGCGACGTGCCGTCCGGCAGGCTGCCGAACAGGCTCGCCGGCAACGAGAAGAACTCCGCCGGCAGGCACAGTCGTGGCTCTGCCCGACCTGCGGCACCGACGTCGACCCCGACGACTACGACGACGAGCACGATGCTGGCCCGGTGCCCGGAACACCGTGCCCGTCCTGCCGCAGCCGGCGTGAGTGCCTGGACCGAGAACGGGCCGAGGCAGAGGCCGAGCGGGAACGCGAGCGGCGTGCGCATGGCCTGCTCGGTTGGTTGCGCGGCTGAAACCGAGCAGGCCATGCGATCACGTACCTGCCGTGCAGCTCACAGGGCCGGCAGGCGCCTGCTCGGAATACCGGCAGGACTTTCAGACCCTGCCGGGGTTGATGCCTCGAGGGCTTCCCGCGGTACATCGGCCGGTGTCCACGCCCCTGACGCCGGGATGCCGCAATCCGGCGGCCGCCACTGGGCTCACGCCGCGGGCTGCAGCGCCGTCCCGACTTCGGCGCGCGCTGTCCGGGCCCTGGCGGGCATGACACCGCCCCGGGCCGCAGGAACGACCACGGGGCGCAAGTGACGGGGTGTAGTTGCTCGGCCCGGGATTCCTGGCACTCTCGTTACAGTCGGCGACCGATCAGCCAACTTCGTGCCCGGCGCGCCTTGCGGGCGACCCGCTCGAGCACATCCGGGCTCCAGGACCAGTCCGTGATGGGCTCTGTGCTGCAGGCCGGCGGGTTCCTGACGGGCGGCTGACCCGCACGCGGTCGAACCTGCGTCCGCAGACCCTGCCGGCGATCCGTGCCGCCGCCCTGCCACGGCAGCAGGTCCGTGGACACCGCGGCGGTACCGTCACCGCGTCGGGTTCGGGGCGTGGGCAGCGGGCCAGCACCACAATGCCCCCGGCCCCTGCCTGAACGGCAGGGGCCGGATGATCGTGCGGTGTTGGTCCGTGTGGAAGCAGCAGGGCAAGGTCCGGCGCAGGGGTCGGGCATACGTCGACTGCGTCGCTTACCTGCTCATTGCCCACGTGGATTTCACCGTTCGCGATAAAGAGGGCCGCACAGCCGAGGACATCGCTTCGATGAACGGCCACTGGCTGGCAGAGGGACTTCTACACGCGTGGGCGCGACTCCACGGCGCTGGACTGCCGGCCGAGGCCTCATAGACGTGACCCGGGCTGTCACTGGGTCGTCCGAGGTCGCCCAGGGGCGACCAACGCTGACAACCCCTGACCGGCTTTCTGCAGATCGCAGTGCTACTCGCCCTAGAAATCGCAGGTCGGAGGAAGCCCGATTCACTCCCAGGAGATCTGATCGCTGGGGTCGACGTGGCCGGCAGTGAGTCCTAGCCTCTGACCGTGAGTGATGCAGTCGAGGCGGGGGATGAGTTCAAGAATCGCTGTCTGAGGGCCGGCCGCATGCTTGCGCGGTGCGTGAGCTACTTCGTCGAACGGGTCTCGTTCGGGGCCGTGGAGGACGGTGACTGTGTGGATGTCTTCCTCAGGGAGGGTTCGTACCAGCCGGACGTCGTGGTCTCGCTTACCTATGTGCACCGCGTCGAGACGGGAGATCCGGTCGCGGCCGAGAACTCGTTCATTGACGAAATCCTGCTGGACTATCTTCCGCGGCTGCCACACCCCTGGCCTGCCGATGCCATGGGTCTCATCGACCGTTCTGCCGATCTCCCGGAGTTGGTGCGTCTGCGGATCGTAGGGCCTTCGGAGGTCGATGTCGTCGCATCCTGCCTCACCGTCTACACCGCGATGAGTGACGACGAAGCGAGCTGGCCGCTCCCTGGATAGCGAGGGACGGCAGCGACAGCGCGGGGATTGCTGCCTTGTGTCGGCGTGCCGCTCACGGAGCCGCACAGGGGCGGGCCAGGCCCTCCTGGTACGGACGGCCCGGCTTTCCCCATGCTGTGGCTGCTACCAGCGCATGCGGAGGCTGTCGCGTTCCTGGCGTCGTTCCTCGGTGAACTGCTCAACGTGCTTCCTGGGCACCCGTTGACCCCCTCGCGGGCGTGGCATTGGCGGGCGGCGCCGGAGGTTCGCCGCCTCTTCAGTGAGGTGCCGGTCGTCCACCCGCATGGTCTGTCCTCGCGTTGATGTCGTCTCCAGGAGCCGGTGTGGCCCCGCTGGGACGGGGGAGACACGGCGGAGCCACCACGGTCATCATGCGGCTGGGACTGTGACGGCGGGTCGAATCTGGCTAACGGCCTGGTCGCCACGCCTCAGCGTGTTGACGCAGGGCACATCTCGCCTTGTACTACGACGTCACGGTGAGGTCGCCTTGATCGCTGGTGATCTCGACTTCCACCCTCTCAGGGTTGGTTTCGCCGTAGACGGTGCAGTCGAACTTGGTGCCTACCTTGACCACGACGGACAGGGGGCAGTCCACGTAGGCGGCGGGGTTGTTCTGCTTCAGGCCGCCGACTTGACCCGCCACCTGCTTCTCCAGCGCTGTCTGGTCCAGCACACGCGGTGGTTCGACTGGGATCGGACCGGTGGTCACCTTGATCGTCACGGCCACTGCGCAGGCGGCGAGCACAGCCAACGACAGCGCTATGACAGTGCGCGCAAAGCTTCGATGATCAGTCACCCGAGCAGTCCTACCGAACCATTGGACGGCTGACAAGGCAGGCAGTCAGGCTCCAAACCCAAAAACGCTCCGGCCGGGCATCCATCACGGTCTTGCCGTGCTCGGACTCGGACGAGCTGGATTGTCGGTGGTGGAGGTCAGGATGTTCGTGTCATGACAGACGATCGGGGAGAGGCAGGCGTGAAGGGCATGAGGAGAGTCACGGTGGCTGCGGTGCTGGCGGCCTGTGCGGTGGCCGGGGCGGCCCCGGCGATGGCGGAGGCCGCAGGAGCAGCCGGCTCCGCTGGCGTGCCTGGTACGGGCCGCGTAGCTGCGCTCGTGACGGCAGGGGATCTTCTTCCACATCCGGGGCCGGAGGGTCTGCTGTGGGTTCAGGAGTGGCGGGGGGATGGGGGTGCGGTGTCTGGGGGAGCGTGGGAGAGACTGCCGACGGTGCTCACGGTTGCCTGCGAGAGCGAGAGTGGGGGCAGTGTGGTGGTGACGATGCGCTGGCAGGGGAAGCAGGTGGCCGGGTTCTCGGTTGACTGCCCGGCCGGTACTCCGGGCGTGGGTTCGGTGACGATGGACGCTGGTGTGGTGGGGTCAGGGTCCTTCTCGGTGGGGGTCGACGCGTCGGATGAGAACATCCGGTGGGCCCTGACGGTGACCCAGCCCGAATAGCACAGCCGCCCCGGGGCAAGATCTGCTGCGCTATCCCTTGCGTTATCCCTTGCATCATCTCTTGCACTATCCCTTGCATCGACCTGCTGGGAGGTTGGCTGTTTTAGCTGGCCAAGTGGGTTTTCTGGTTGGGCTGTTGGTCTGACTTCTCCTGTGTGGGCCTGCTTGTGTTGGTGAGTGTGGGGTGGTGGCCGGCGGTTTCAGGTTCGTCCTCGGGTGGCGGAAGCCGCGGGGGTGCGCTGCGCTGGCCATGGGGGGAGGAGGAGGAGGCGCCGGGTCGTGGGCCCGGCGCGGTGCGGGGGCACGCTGGGATCGCGGCCCGTGTGGGAGGGTGAGGCAGCGTCAGCGCCCCCTGCGTGGAGCACGAGCACGGCAGGACCCCGGGCGTTCCCGGGGGGCGGGGCGGCCTCCCTGAGGGGGTGGCCCCGTTTCCCTATTTCTACATGCTGCATCACCTGCAGATGCACACCACCTCAGCTTCCCCGTAGCCAGCCGGGCCCGCGTCAGCGGGCCCCTCAGGCTTGAGGCGAAGCCGAGAGCCAGTCAGGCAAGCGCAGCGCGCCTGCCCATGAGCGTGCGTCAGCACGCAGTGGGGGCTGGAGCGAAGCGAAAGCCCACCAGGGCCCGGTAAGGGGCAGGCCGAACGAAGTGAGGCCAGCCCCGCACCGAAGGGGCCCAACCCCGAAACGAAGTGCAGGGGTTCACCGGTCCGCGAAGCGGACC
>NZ_JBEXYN010000094.1:0-8033 GCF_040630935.1 Streptomyces sp. NPDC005722 | reverse complement strand
CACCCCCCAGGTCATCCGTTCGACAGGGGGACACAGTCATACCGGGCCCGGAGGCCAGCGGCCCTCTTGCAGGACCGCGAAAAACATAACGGGGGCGCCGGGGAGGACGCCGGTGACCGGTTGTCAGTGCCCTCTGGTAACACTGAGTCACCAGGGGAACCGGAGGGTTCGGGGCACGGAAGTGGGGGGCTGACATGGGATTCGACGAGCGGTCACGACGACGACCCGTGGTCGACCTCGCCGACCGGCGGGCGCTGGAGCGATGGCGTCCGGCGGATCCGGACGTCGTGGCGGAGGCGGAGCGGCTGAAGGAGGCCGCGCTGCTCGACTTCGGGCTGACCGAGTCGGCGGTGGCGTCCTGGCTGTACGCCAAGTGCCCGCACCAGATCGCGACCACGGCCGTGGACACCGCGGCGGTGGTGGCCTCGGGGGACGGCTCGGTGCTGCTGCTGTACAACCCCGGGTTCTTCGTCGACCTCGGGCTGGAGGGGGTCAAGTTCGTCCTCTTCCACGAGGCCCGGCACGTGGTCCACCGGCATCTGCTCGCGGAGCCGGCGCTGCGGGACGACCCGGTCTTCACCACGGCGGCCGAGGTGGCCATCAACCACGTGGCGCTCGTGCGCCTGCGGCGGGACTCGATGCCGTTGCGGGACGGCCGCCCGACCGGGGTGGACCCGCACGAGGTCCACGCCGCGTACGAGCGGGATCTGACGGAGCAGGGGCTGACGCCGCTGCCCTACCCGGAGTTCGTCGAGACCGACATGGGCGTCTACACCGAGCTCAAGCGGATGAAGCACCCGCCGGTGCCTCCGGGGGCACTGTGCGTGCACCTGGCGGGCGAGGGCGTGCCGGGTGACCAGGGGACGATCGACGAGCTGGTCTCCTCGTCCCTGCTCAACGCGTTGCTGGCCGCGCGGCGCGGGCACACCGGTGCCGAGCGGGAGCTGCTGGACCTGATGGACCGCACCGAGGGCGCCTCGGAGCGCACGGCCCGGCTGTGGGGCCGGCTGGGCGCCGGTGCGCTGCGGGGCGAGACGGCCAGGACGGGGCGGGTGGACTGGTGGCAGCGGTGGCTGGTCGACGTGGTCGCCTCGAAGCTGCGGGAGGGCGAGCGGCTGGTCTACCCGAAGAAGCGGGGTGCGCTGCTGGCGGTGCTCGGGCACGACCCGATGCTGTCGCGGCGCGGCCCGGTCCGTGACAAGGTCCTGGTCATCGCCTACGACACCTCGGGGTCGATGCCGGGTTCCGTGATCACCTGGCTGACCGAACTGGTGGGGCGCATCGAGGGCGTGGAGGCGCACTGGCTCTCCTTCGACGGCGTGGTGATGCCCTTCGTCCCCGGGGAGCGGGTCTACGGCGGCGGGGGCACGAGCTTCCAGGCCGTGGCCGACTACGTGGAGGGGCGCACGGAGGTCCGGGGCCGGCGCTTCGAGGAGCGTCCCGACGCGGTGATCGTGCTGACCGACGGCTACGCCCCGCACATCACGCCGCGGGATCCCGACAGGTGGATATGGCTGATCACCGAGGGCGGCGACGACTGGCCCGACGCCCACACCCCGCCCATGGCCTGCCACCGCGTCACGACAGGAGCGAAATGACCACCACCGCGGCGACCGCCACGGCCGGCCCCCGGCCCTGGCGGGCCAACGCCACCTATCCACGACCGCCCGAGGGCCGCCCCGAGGTCTCCCGGCTGGAGTCGTTCATCGACGCGATGATCGACATGGGCCAGACCGGGCAGGTCTTCGGCGAGCACGGCATCGGCAAGACGTCGACGTTCTTCTCGCACGTCGCCGAGGCCCACCCGCACGCCGAACTGGTCTACGTGCCGGCCGCCAACCTCACCCCGGACGACCTCCTGGTCAACGCCCCGGTCCGTGATCCGCACACGGACGAACTGGTGCTGCGCCAGCTGGTGATGAGCCAGTTGCGGCCGGGGCGCCCGTTCGTGCTGCTCATCGACGACTCGCTGCAGGCCGGCGAGACGATCCAGTCGCAGCTGATGCAGATCGCCTGCAACTGGACGCTCGGCGAGTACGACCTGCGGGCACTGGGCTGCGTCGGGGTGTTCCTCAGCGACAACGAGTCGCTGTCCGAGACGGCCGCTCGCCGCGGCGACCTGGCCGTCCTCGACCGCATGGTCACGGTGCGGGTGACCGCCAACGACACGGCGTGGCGGCGCAAGCTCGCCGAGAAGTACCGGGACCGGGACCTGAACGGGGTCTTCGCCGTGTGGGCGTCGCTCGGTCCCGCGGTGCGAGAGCTGCTCTCCCCACGCACCCTGGACCACGTCCTCGCCAACGCGCGGGAGGGCTTCCCGCTGCGCTGGGGGCTGCCCCTGGTCAACGGCGAGCGGCTGCGCCTGGCCGAGCCCCGGCCGGACGGCGGACCGGGGCAGGACCGGACGGCGGAGATCCTCGACCGGATCGCCGCGGAGCTCGGTGTGCCCAATCCGGCCACCGTGCCGGACCCGGTGCGCTCGGTGGTGCGCGCGGCACTGCGCAACCGGTGGTCGGTGCTGCTCCAGGGGCCGCCCGGTTGCGGCAAGACCGAGGTGGTGCGCGAGACGCTGCGCGAGGGCCTGGGCCGGGACCCGCTGTACTTCTCGCTGCCGGTGACGAACGTCGAGGACCTGTGCGCGCCCGTCCCGGACCGCAACGGCTCGCTGGACACCCTGCTGGCGCAGAAGTTCACGGGGAGCGAGCCGAAGGCGATCGTCTGGGACGAGTACAACCGGCCCAAGGACAAGGCGGCGTTCGCCAAGCTGATGGAGATCACCCAGGAGTGGTCGCTGGCCGGGCGCCCGATCGAGAACCTGCGCGCCCAGATAGCGGTGCAGAACCCGCCCTACCATCTGGGCCGCCGGCTGATGGTGTCCCGCAACAACATCGCCCAGGCGACCCGCTTCACCGCCTCGCTCACCGTGGAGCCGGGCGACATCCCGGCCAACGAGTGGCTGATCGCGCGGTACGGCGGCCTGGCCGAGACGGTGCTGGAGTGGTGGAAGCACGACATCGACGAGGACGGCCGCGCCTGGATCACCAAGCGCACCATCGAGCGGCTGATCAAGCTGCACCAGCGGGGCCTGCCGCTGCAGATGGCCACCGTCTACCTGGGCGACGGCGAGTACGCCCCGGTGCCGCTGACCGCTCTGGTCGACCGGCTGGCGAACCGCTCGGTGACGGGGCTGCGCGAGCTGGCTCGGGACGTGGACGCCTGGGAGTCCCGGCTCAGACGTGCCCGGGAGGAGTCCGGGGAGGGCAACGACGAGACCGACGTCGTCCACCAGGTGATCGCCAACGCGGAGCTGTCCCAGCTCAAGCGGCACCGCAAGGCGGTCGCCCGGCTGGTGGCGCTGCTGCCGCCCAAGCTGCGCTCCACCTACCTGGTGGGGGCCTCGGAGCAGACGCAGCGCTTCTGGATCGAGACCTTCGCCCGTATGCCCCGCTGATCAGCCGCCGGTGCGGTGGACGCTGTGCACGGCGGCCACGTCCGCGGGGACGGCCGGCGTCGGCAGGTGCGCGCTGAGCGCGTCGAGCCGCCGCCGGACACTGGTCGCGATGCCCTTTCCGAGGACGTAGCGGGTCGCGGTCGCGGCCGCCGGGGCGGTGTCGAGCAGACGGTGCGCCTCGCGGCTGCGCATCCCGGTGTGGGCCAGCACGAGATGGGTCAGCCGGTGCGGCGCCGCGCTCAGTGCCGCGCCCATCGCCGTGGCCGCCTCGGTGTCGACCCGGTTGTCCGCGGCGCCCAGGACCCGGGCGGCCTTGACCCGTCCCAGGTCCAGGAGTTCCACGCCCGCGGCCGTCGCGGCCGCGACCAGCCGGGCGCAGGCAGCCGGCCCGATGCCGTTGCTGGCCACGGAGAGCCGGACCAGCCGGCCGTACGGTGCACGGGCGAGGGCCTCGGCGAGCAGGAGCGCACCCTCGTCGCCGAGGCGGGCGGCCGACACGTACAGTTCGGCGACCGCTCCGGTGGTGACGAGGGTCGTCAGGCAGGCCGCGCCGGCCGTGCCGAGGGCGTTGCCGCCCACGAACAGCCGCTCGACGGCGCGTCCCGAGCGGGCGGCGGCGACGAGCGCGTCGGCCAGCACGGCGAGGCCCGCCGGGTCGAGGCCGGTCTGCACCAGGTCCAGCGTGCGCAACGACCGTGCGGCCTCGACGAGTCCGGCGCCCGCCTCGCCGGCGCCGCCGCCGAGCGGGTTGCGCTTCAGCCAGACCCCGGTGACGGCCTGCGGGGAGGCCCGCAGGTTGTCGGCGATGCGGCAGGCGCCGCCCGCCGTGATGCCGTTGCAGCCGAGGTAGAGCGTCCGGACGCCGGTGTCCCGGGTGCGTTCGGCGACGGCGGCGGCACCCTCGTCGCCGAGCCCGTCGGTGCCGAGCAGCAGATGGCGCACGGCGCCGGTGGCCGGTGCCTGGCGCAGCGCCTCGGCGACCGCCGCGGCGCCCTCCGGGCCCAGCGCCTGCTTGCACAGGTCGAGGCGCCCGTCGGGCAGGGCGGTCCCGGCCGGGAAGTCCCGGCGTTCGGCCACCGTCTCCCCGCCGCGCAGCCAGCCCAGCAGCGGCTCGAGGTCGGCGGCCGGACGTGGCACGACCTCGGGGACACCCGCGTACGGCGGCCGGTCGTCCGTCATGTCACCACTCGGCTTCCTGGTAGTCCTTGAGGAAGACGCCGGAGAACGGGTGCCCGGCCTCTCCGCGCACGATCGGGTCGTAGACCCGGGCCGCGCCGTCCACGACGTCCAGTGGGGTGCGGAAGCCCTGACCGGCCAGCCGGTTCTTCTTCGGCAGCGGGTTCTCGTCGGTGATCCAGCCGGTGTCGACGCTGCACATGTGGACCCCCTGCTCGGCGAGCGCGGGCCCGCTGGTGCGGGTCAGCATGTTCAGGGCGGCCTTGGCCATGTTGGTGTGCGGATGACCGGCGGTCTTGTTGCGCACCGCGAAGCGGCCCTCGACGGCGGTGACGTTGACGATGTAGCGGCGCGGCCGCGGGGAGGCCAGCAGCAGGGGCAGCAGGCGGTCGCAGAGCAGCGCGGGGGCGAGGGAGTTGACAAGCTGGGTCTCCAGCACCTCGGCGGGATCGAGGCCGCCGAGCTCGGCCGACCAGGAGTTCTCGGGGGCCGTGTCGGGCAGCAGCCCGGCCTCGTCGGTCCCGGTCAGCAGGAGTTCGGCGGTGGGACCGGCGGCGGACGGCAGCGCATGGACGGTGCCGAACCCGGGCGCGGTGAGCATCCCCCCGTTCCGCGGCCCGGCGGGCAGCGGGGCCCGTTCGCCCGCGGTGAGCGCCGCGTACGACTCGGGGGGCCGCCGGACCGTCTGGGCGGCGTTGTTGACCAGGATGTCCAGCGGCTCGCCGCTCTCGCGGAGCCGTTCGCACAGGCCGACGACCTGACGGGGGTCGCGCAGGTCGACGGCGACGACGGTGAGCCGGTGCAGCCACCGCTCGCTGCCGGGCGCCTCGGCGAAACGGCGCAGCGTGTCGCGCGGGAAGCGGCTGGTGACCAGGAGTTCGGCCCCGTCCCGCAGCATCATCAGGGCCAGCTGGAAGCCGATCTTGACGCGGCCGCCGGTCAGCAGCGCGCGCCGGCCGGTGAGGTCGGTCCCGGCCCGCCGCCGCGCGGTGTTGTCCACGGCGCAGTCGGGGCACAGCAGGTGGTAGAAGGCGTCCGCCCGCCGGTAGGGGGACTTGCACACGTAGCAGCGGCGGGGCCTGGTGAACTCCCCCGCCGCGCCGCCCTGCGGCGTCTCGGCGAGGGGTGCGTCCTCGCGGCGTTCGCGTGCGCCGGTCGCCGTGGCGGCCACGACCTCCGCGTCCGCCGTGGCGCGGTCCTCGCGCCGGGACTTCCTGCGTCGCAGCCGGCCGTCGCGCGCGAAGGAGGCGGCCACCTGCTCGGCGCGCAGCCGTACCGGGTCGTCGGGGGGCAGTTCGCGCAGCTTGCCGACCACCGCGTCGAAGGCGGCGAGTTCCGCCTCCGTGATGTCGCCCGTGTCCCCCATGACTCCCACCGATGTCCCGCCGTCGCGCGGGGGGATGGATCCGGCCGGATTCGAACCGGCGTATCCGATCTTGCGGAGTCGGCGCGCCTGCCTCTGCGCTACGGACCCGTGCTCCCCCGGCTGCCCGGACGGCCGGATTCGAACCGGCGTGATCCCTCCTTGAGGGGAGGGGCGCCTGCCTCTGCGCTACGTCCGGGCATTGCGATGATCCTATCGGGGGCCCGGCCGGATTCGAACCGGCGTATCCGCCTTGACAGGGCGGCGGGTCTGCCTCTGCCCTACGGGCCCGTGTGCCCCGACTGCCCGGACGGCCGGATTCGAACCGGCGTGTTACGCCTACGCAAGGCGGTGCGCCTGCCTCTGCGCTACGTCCGGGCATTGCCGCGATCCTACCGGCGCCGCAGCTCCCGCTCCGGGCGGGCCCCACCGGCCAATCCACCGGAGGATTCCGGGCGTTCACCGCCGAAGCGCGCATTCCTCATTGACGAGGTCATGCCATTTACGCACGATCGGTCCGCACTCCTGCGCCACCCCCACATCCAGGAGGACGACCATGCGCATCCCCCGGACCGGCAGACGGGCGGCGGTCACCGCCGCGCTGCTCGCCTGCGCCCTCGCCACCTCGCTCGCCGTGCAGGCCGACGCCTCACCCGCCACCGCCGGCGGCCGTCCCGTCGCGGCCGCCGCCGACGAGGTCGTCCGGCAGTACGAGGTGGCCGGCACCGGCAGCGTCGCCGCCCGTACGGCCCTCGCCGCCCACGGCGTGTCGATCGACGCGGCCCGCAGCCACTCCACCGTCGTCACCGCGAACGCCGCCCAGGCCGCCGCGCTGCGTTCCGCCGGCTACCGCCTCACCGCGCTCCCCGCACCGCCCGCGGCGAGCGCCGCGGGCCGCGGCGCCGAGGGCGACGCCTCGGTGCTGGACTTCCCCGGCTCCGACTCCGGCTACCACAACTACGCGGAGATGACCGCGGACATCAACTCCCTGGTCGCCGCGCACCCCGGCATCATGCGGCAGCAGGTCATCGGCACCTCCTACAGCGGACGGAACATCGTCGCCGTCAAGATCAGCGACAACGTCGGCACCGACGAGGCCGAGCCCGAGGTGCTCTTCACCCACCACCAGCATGCCCGTGAGCACCTCACCGTCGAGATGGCGCTCTACCTGCTGCACCAGTTCGGGGACGGCTACGCGACCGACAACCGCGTCAAGAACATCGTCGACTCCCGCGAGATCTGGATCATCCCGGACCTCAACCCGGACGGCGGCGAGTACGACATCGCGACCGGCGCCTACCGCAGCTGGCGCAAGAACCGCCAGCCCAACTCCGGCACCTCGGCCGTCGGCACCGACCTCAACCGCAACTGGAGCTACCGCTGGGGCTGCTGCGGCGGCTCCTCGGCCTCGAAGTCGAGCGAGACCTACCGCGGTGCGTCCGCGGAGTCCGCACCCGAGGTCAGGCTGGTCGCGGACTTCGTGCGCGGGCGGGTCGTCGGCGGCAAGCAGCAGATCACCGCGGGCATCGACTTCCACACCTACAGCCAGCTCGTGCTGTGGCCCTTCGGCTACACCACCGCGAACACCACCACCGGCATGACGGCCGACCAGTACAACACCTTCGCCACCTTCGGCCGCACCATGGCGGCCACCAACGGCTACACCCCCGAACAGGCCAGCGACCTCTACATCACCGACGGGTCGATCGACGACTGGCTCTGGGGCACCCAGGGGATCTGGGCGTACACCTTCGAGATGTACCCGGGCCCGAACGGCTCCTCGGGCTTCTACCCGCCCGACGAGGTGATCCCCGCGCAGACCAGCCGCAACCGCGAGGCGGTGCTGCTGCTCCTGGAGAACGCGGACTGCATGTACCGCGCCATCGGCAAGCAGGCGCAGTACTGCTCCTGACCGGGACGGCCCGGCGGGCCCCGCGGCGCCCCGCGCGGCCAGGACCCTGGGCATCCCCCCGGGAACGGTCAAGTCCCGGTCGCACTACGCGCTCAAGGCGCTGCGCGACTTCTGCCGCCACCGGCCCGTCG
>NZ_JBEXYN010000093.1:0-8779 GCF_040630935.1 Streptomyces sp. NPDC005722 | reverse complement strand
GCACCCAGCCACGCCAGCAACTGCGTCGCCGACGGACCCGACTGGACATGCGTCATGTCCAGAACACGAACACCCTCCAAAGCCTTCGTCACAACGGCCACCTCACAAGTCCAACGACGGGTCGGGGATGGTACGTCGGATCCCATACTGCAGATTGCATACCGTATGGAGTAACCATGGTTGCGGCCGACGCGGTGGATGTCCAGAGAACGCGGGCAAAGATTTGCCCGTACCGGCCGGCGGCGCGGAGCCGCCGGGCGCACCGCGACGGCGACCGGCCGCGCCCCCAACCCCGCCCGGGGCGAGGCACCGGCACCGGCACGCACACCCGCACCTGCACCGACCGGCCACGTTCGGTGTGTGCATGATGCAACCACATGCCCGGACCGGATCGTCCGGCCGCTGTACCGTGGAGGGCCAGCCGGCAATGCGTGCCGTGCGACCGGCCTGGGAGGAAACCCGCATGGCGATTCGGTTCGACGTGGGGTCACTGGCTCCCGGCGACCGCGCGGACGCCATCCGTGAACTCTCGCGGTCGGTGAACGGCCGCATAGAGGTGGATCTCCCGCCGGATCCGGCCCGTCTGCGGGCCGTCGCGGACATCACCACGGTGGGGCCGGTCGAGGTCACGGGAATCGACTGGAACGTGGCCGGCCTCCGGCGGGCGACCACCCAGGCGGCGGAGGAGGACATGGAGCCGCACGTCTTCGTGGTCCTCCAGGAAGCAGGGGTCACCCGGTTCGGCCAGGGAGGCAGACGGGGTGTGATCCGGGCGGGGGACCTCACGGTGATCGAGAACGCCAAGCCCTACGAGATCTTCTTCGACGGCACCGTGCACGCGGTCACCGTGCGCGTCCCCACGCACGTCCTGGGGCTGCGGTCGTCCCTGATCGGCCAGGTCACCGCCGCGCGCATCGGCGCGGAGCACCCGCTCATGGGTGCCGCGGCGGCGTTCTTCGCCCGGATGGCGCGCAGCCGGACCCCCGTCGGCGCGGCGGAGGCCGCCCTGTACGCGCAGCCCTGCGTCGACCTGATCAGGGCCGTGGTCACCACCGGCGCCGGCCGTGACGACCTGGCCAGAGGGCCCCTGCACGGCACGCTCCTCCAGCGCGTCGAGGAATACGTCCGCCGCCATCTGGCGGAACCCGATCTGACCGCGGCACGCATCGCGGCCGAGCACCACGTCTCCGTACGGCAGCTCTACCTGACCCTGTCCCGGGCGGGCATCTCCCTCGGTGCGTGGATCAGGACGCAGCGCCTCGAGGAGTGCAGGCGGGAACTGGCCTCGCCGGCGCGGCGATTCATGACGATCGAGGCGATCGCCCACCGGTGGGGATTCACCAGCGCACCCCATTTCAGTCGCGTGTTCAAGGCGGCGTACGGATCGAGCCCCCGCGAATGGCGGCTGGAACGGGCGGCCGGCACAGAGGACTTCCCGCCGCCGACAGCCCGGTCCCACCCGGCGTCCGGAACGCCCTGACCGGCACCGCTGCTTGAGCGGTGAAGCGGCCTTCCCCTCCCCCGTCACGGGGCGACGTCCCCAAGGTAGGCCGGACACCGGTCGTCGTCTTGCCTCTCCGCGCAGGGATCCGCCGCCCGGCTTGCCTCACCGTGCAGGGATTCGGCCCTGGCGCCCGGCCCCGCGACCCGACCACCGGAGCTCCGGGCCCCTGCACGGCGTGACGCACCACCGGCGCCGCACAGCCCCTGGGAACCGGGGATGCGGCGGGACGACGGGCGGTCGGCCGACGGCTCACGGGCGCCCGGCCCGGGCGGCACGCCGTCCCGCGCAACGCGCGCCCATCAGCGGACACATCCGGCATCTCACCCTGATTGCCTTCGCCGTGGCGCCGCCCTACTGTCCCCACCGACGACGACGTCGGCACCGGGCCCGCGCTGCTCGACGAGGGCGGACGCCCCCGGAGGAGCCGGCTCGCGTACGCCCTCCTCGGCCGGGAGCGGGTTCACCGAAGCACCCGATCACCCTCCCGACGAGTCCCGTGACGGAACCGCACCCGGGCTGCCGGCACGCGTCACCCTCCGGCGCCTGGCACCGCTTCCCTGCCTGCCGTGCGCCGCACCGACGAAAGGCACGACATGACCAAGATCGCGATCATCCTCGGCAGCACCCGCCCGGGGCGCAACGGCGCCGCCGTGGCGGACTGGGTCCTCGACATCGCCAAGCAGCGTTCCGACGCGGAGTTCGAGCTCGTGGACCTGGCGGACTACCCGCTGCCGCTCCTCGACGAGGCGCTCCCCCCGGCGTTCGGGCAGTACCAGAACGACCACACCAAGGCCTGGTCGGCGAAGATCGCCGAGTTCGACGGCTACGTGTTCGTGACCCCCGAGTACAACCACTCCACGACGGGTGCCCTGAAGAACGCGCTCGACTACCTGTACGCCGAGTGGAACAACAAGGCGGCCGGCTTCGTGGGCTACGGCTCCGGCGGCGGCATCCGCGCCGTGGAGCACCTGCGCCTCATCGCGAGCGAACTGCAGATCGCCACGGTGCGGGCGCAGGTCGCGCTGTCCCTCCTGACCGACTTCGAGAACTACAGCGTCTTCAAGCCGGGCCCCCACCACCGCTCCACCCTCGATGCGACGCTCGACCAGGTCGTCGCCTGGTCGAAGGCCCTGCGGCCGCTGCGCGCCGACGCCTGACCATCCGCCGGGCCCGCCCCGGTCGGGGCGGGTCCGGCACCGCGGAGCCGCCGGCCCGCGGCCACATCCCACGAGGACATCATGATTTTTGACGACCGCTTCAGACCCGTGTCGGCTGCGGAGGCGGCCGAACTCGCATCGCTGGTGAGTGGCCCGGTCCTGCTGCCGGGCGACGAGGGCTACGACGCAGAATGCGAGATCTACAACCTCAACCTCTCGCTGGAGCCGGCGCTCGCGGTCGGCGCCGCCGACGCGTCCGACGTGCGGGCGGCGGTCTCCTTCGCGGCCCGCCACGGCCGGCCCGTGACGGTGAAGACCACGGGCCACCAGCAGGTCGACCCCGCCCGGGGCGGGGTACTGATCAGCACACGGCGCATGAAGGGCATCACCATCGACGCCGACCGGCGACGCGCACGCGTCGAGGCCGGCGTGATCTGGCAGGAGGTGATCGACCAGGCGGCCACCGTCGGCCTCGCCCCGGTGAGCGGCTCGGCGCCACTGGTCGGCGTGGCCGGCTACACCCTCGGGGGCGGACTCAGCCCCGTCCTCGGCCGGAGCCTCGGATACGCGGCGGACCACGTCCGCTCGCTGGACGTGGTCACCGCCGACGGCGCGTTGCGCCACGTCACGGCCAACACCGATCCCGAACTGTTCTGGGCCCTGCTCGGGGGCAAGGGCAACTTCGGGGTGGTCACCGCGCTGGAGTTCGACCTGTTCCCGCTGACCCGCTTCTACGGCGGCGGCATCCACTTCCCCGGCGAACACCTCGCCGACCTCCTGCACACCTGGCGCACCTGGCAGTCCGACATGCCGGAGGAGATGTCCTCCTCGCTGGCCGTGCAGCGCCTGCCCCCGCTGCCCGAGTTGCCGGAACCGCTGCGCGGGGCGTTCGTGGTCCACGTGCGCTTCGCCTTCCTGGGGCCGGCGGCCGAGGGCGAGCGGCTGATCGCAACCCTGCGCGCGGCCGCACCCGCACTCGTCGACACCGTCGGCGAGATGCCCTACACCGCCATGGGCGCCATCCACCTGGACCCCCCGACGCCCATGCCCTACTACGACCGCACGACGATGCTGCGCGCGTTCCCCGCCGAGGCCGCCGACGCACTGGTCGAACTGCTCGGTCCCGGGTCGCACTCCCCGCTGGCGAGCGTCGAGATCCGCATGCTCGGCGGCGCGCTCGACCGGGAGCCCGCGGTGCCCAACGCCGTCTCCACCCGCGGCCTTCCCTTCGTCCTCTTCGGCTTCGGCGTGGGCGGCCCCGACCAGGCCGGGTTCCTCGGCGGCGCACTCGACGGTGTCATGAAGGCGATGGAGCCCTGGGCGGACGACCGCAGGATGGTCAACTTCCTCTCCACCGAAGAGGCCACCGACCCCGAACAACTGGAAGAGGTCTACGGCACCGACCACTTCCGGCGCCTGACCGCCACGAAGAAGGCCTACGACCCGGCCAACACGTTCCGCGTGAACCACAACATCCCGCCCGGCTGACGGGCGACGCCGGAAGCCCCCCGGGAGGCCGCTCTGCGCAGCCCGGGGGTCACCATCCGTCACGCACAACGCGACGAGGACCACGACCCGAAGGTCGAGGTCCTCGTATCCGTACCGTCAACGGTGGTGTCCGAGGGGGGACTTGAACCCCCACGCCCGATAAAGGGCACTAGCACCTCAAGCTAGCGCGTCTGCCATTCCGCCACCCGGACAGGTGATGCGCGGGGCTGGCCCCGCGGCGACACGGATAACGATACCAAGGATTCGGGGTGGGTTTCACCTGCGTATCCGCTGGGTGCACGGGGTGCCGGGGCCCGGTCGGCCCCGGCACCGGGGGGAGCTACCCGGGCTCGGGCGGCATGAGGTGGTAGCCGGGGAAGTTCCCCGGCGGGCGCTCGTCCGCGGGGCCGCGGGTGACCGCGCGGACGAGCAGGTCGCCGCCGACGAAGGCGCCGCGCCAGGAGCCGCCGAGGCCGCCGAAGTGCTCGGCGCGGTCGCCGCGGGAGCGGGGGCGGTTGTGGCCGACCTTGAAGGCGCGGATCCGCGGGGCGAGGCGGGCGTAGGTGTCCTCGTCGTCGGTGGAGAGGGTGGCGACGAGGGTGCCGCCGCCGGTGTTCATGGCGGCCAGCAGTTCGGCCTCGGTGTCGGCCGGGACGATCGTGTCGACCGGGCCGAAGGGCTCCGTGCGGTGCAGCGGGGAGGTGGGGGGCGGGTTGAGGAGGGTGACGGGCGCCAGGTAGGCGGAGGTGTCCTGACCGGGCAGGAGGCGGGCGTCGGCGAGGCTGCCGCGGTGCAGCGGGACCGCGCCGTGGTCGACGGCCTCGGAGACGAGGTCGTCGAGTTCCTTGGCCTTGGCCGCGGTGATCAGCGGCCCGAAGTCGAGTCCGGGGAGGTCGTCCCCGGGGTCGTCCACGGCGAGCGGGTGGCCGAACCGCAGGTCGCGCACGGCGGGCAGGTAGGCGGACAGGAAGTCGGGGAGGAGTTCGCGCCGCACGACGAAGCGCGGGTAGGCGGTGCAGCGCTGTTTGGCGTGGGCGAAGGTCCCACGGATGTGACCGGACAGGGTTTCCCAGTCGCTGTAGTCCCACACGCCCCAGGTGTTCAGCCCCTCCTGTCCCAGGACGTGGCGTCCGCCCGGGTCGGCGTCCGCGCAGGCCTGCCGGACGCCCGGGTCCCGGCCGCCGACGGAGCAGACGCAGCCGAGTTCGGGCGCCCGTACCAGTGCCGCCGCCAGGTCGTCGCCGCCGCTGACCAGGGTGACCGGTACGTCCTCGCGGGCGATGAGCGCGCACGCGAGGGTGAGGCAGGCCAGTCCCCCCTCGGCGGGGACCTTGGCGATGACGGCGTTGCCGGCGAGCGCCTGGACCAGCATGGCGTGCACGAGGACGCTCATCGGGTGGTTCCAGCCGGCGAGGTTGCCGACCGGGCCGGGCAGCGGGCGGCGCCACTCGACCATGTCGTCGATCTCCCCGGCGTACCAGCGGACGCCGTCGAGGGCCCGGTCGACGTCCGCCTGGGCGAGCCGCCAGGGCTTGCCGATCTCCCAGACCAGGAGGAGGGCGAGCAGCGTGCGGTGCTCGCTGAGGGCGTCCAGGGCGGCCGAGACCCGGGCTCTGCGCTCGGAGACGGGGATCACCCGCCAGGCGCGGTGCTGGTCGAGGGCGGCGCGGACGGCCCGCCGGGCGGTGTCCGCGCCGAGCCGGGGCGCCCCGGCGACGGGGGTGCCGTCGACGGGGCTCACGGACGGCAGGATCCGGCCGTCCGCCTGCCAGGCCCCGGCCCACAGGTTGAGCACGCGGTCCTCATGGAACGCCTCGGGGGCGGCGCGCAGGCACCGCCGCCAGGCGTCCGCCCAGGCCGTCCCGGGTTTGAGGGCGAGGGTCACGGTTGGTCCGCCCGGTCGGGGCGGAACTCGCGCAGCGCCCCGCCACGGGTGTAGAGGAAGCCCCTGACCATCTCGGTGCGGGGCAGTTCCGTGGCGTCGCGGACCCGGGTGATGCACGTGACGAGGTCCTCGGCGGGGTCGCCGAGCGCCGCGCAGTCCTCGTGGTGCACCAGGACGATCTCGCGGGTGCCTCCCTCCAGCTGGCTCATCCGCAGCGAGCGGAGGGTGTCGGGGGTGACGCACCCGCCGGCGTTGCGGATGACGTCGGCGTCGCCGGGCCGCAGCCCGAACATCGCCTCGACGCCGAGCCGGGAGTCCATGCACGCGACGATGGCGACGCCGGTGCGGGCCTCCTTCTTCTTGAGGTCGATCGGCGTGAGTGCCGCGCCCACGTCGTACCTGCGCAGGAGCAGCTGCTCGACGCCCGCGGACCGTACGGGGGCGGTCACCGCAGCAGCCCGCGGACGAGCCGCGCGGTCTCCGACGGGGTGCTGCCGACCTTGACGCCGGCTTCCTCCAACGCCTCCTTCTTGGCCTGGGCGGTGCCGGAGGAGCCGGAGACGATGGCGCCGGCGTGGCCCATGGTCTTGCCCTCGGGCGCGGTGAAGCCGGCGACGTAGCCGACCACCGGTTTGGTGACCAGGCGGGAGATGTAGGAGGCGGCGCGTTCCTCGGCGTCGCCGCCGATCTCGCCGATCATGACGATCAGTTCGGTCTCGGGGTCGTCCTGGAAGGCCCGCAGGCAGTCGATGTGGGTGGTGCCGATGACGGGGTCGCCGCCGATGCCGACCGCGGTGGAGAAGCCGAGGTCGCGCAGCTCGTACATCAACTGGTAGGTGAGCGTGCCGGACTTCGACACCAGGCCGATGTGGCCGGCGGTGGTGATGTCGGCGGGGATGATGCCCGCGTTGGACTGCCCGGGGCTGATGAGCCCGGGACAGTTGGGCCCGATCACGCGGGTGCCGGAGGCGACCGCGCGGGCCCGGAAGGCGACCGTGTCGTGGACGGGGACGCCCTCGGTGATGACGACGACGAGCCCGAGCCCGCCGTCGACGGCCTCGTCGACGGCGGCGCGTACGAAGGGCGGCGGCACGAAGACGACGCTGACGTCGGCGCCGGTCATGCCGACGGCCTCCTTGACCGACCCGAAGACCGGGACGGTGCGCCCGTCGAACTCGACCCTCGTTCCGGCCTTGCGCGGGTTGACGCCGCCGACGACGTCCGTGCCCGAGGCGAGCATGCGGCGGGTGTGCTTCATGCCCTCCGAGCCGGTCATGCCCTGGACGATCACCTTGCTGTTGCGGTCGAGGAAGATGGCCATCGCGATCAGCTCCTTGCGGGCTCGGCGGCCCGCGCGGCCGCGCCGTCCATGGTGTCCAGCTGCTGTACGAGGGGGCCCAGCGACGCCGCGGCCTCGTCGAGGACCGCGCGGCCGCGTTCGGCGTTGTTGCCGTCGAGGCGGACGACGAGGGGCTTGGTGAGCTCCACCTGGCCGAGCGCCTGGACGATGCCGTCGGCGACCGCGTCGCAGGCGGTGATGCCGCCGAAGACGTTGACGAGGACGGAGGTGACGTCGGGGTCGGAGAGGATGACGCCGAGTCCGTCGGCCATCACCTGGGCGGAGGCGCCGCCGCCGATGTCGAGGAAGTTGGCGGGGGCCGCGCCGTGGTGGGCGACCACGTCGAGGGTGCTCATCACCAGCCCCGCGCCGTTGCCGATGACGCCGACGGTGCCGTCGAGCTTGACGTAGTTGAGGCCCTTGGCGCGGGCGGCGGCCTCCAGGGGGTCGCCCTCGCCGGGGGTCTCGTAGGCCTCGTGGACCGGGTGCCGGAAGCGGGCGTTGGCGTCGAGGGACACCTTGCCGTCCAGGGCGAGGACCCGGCCGTCCGTGGTGCGGACCAGCGGGTTGACCTCGACCAGCAGGGCGTCCTCGGCGGTGAAGACCTCCCACAGTGCGATCAGCACGGGCACGGTCTCCTCGGGGAGTCCGGCCGCTTCGGCGATCTGCCGGGCCTTCTCCTCGGTGACGCCCTCGGCGACGTCGACGGGGACGCGGGCCAGCGCCTGCGGCCGGGTGGCGGCGACCTCCTCGATGTCCATGCCGCCCTGGGCCGAGGCCATGGCGAGGAAGGTGCGCTCGGCGCGGTCGAGGAGGAAGGAGACGTAGTACTCGTCCTGGATGTCGGCGGTCGGGGTCAGCATGACCTTGCCGACCGTGTGGCCCTTGATGTCCATGCCGAGGATGGCGCCGGCCTTCGCTTCGGCGTCCGCGGGGTCGGAGGCGAGCTTCACGCCGCCGGCCTTGCCCCGGCCGCCGGTCTTCACCTGGGCCTTCACCACGACCTGTCCGCCGAGGCGTTCGGCGGCGGCCCGGGCCTCGGCGGGGTCGTCCACCACGTGGGCGGCGAGCACGGGGACGCCGTGCCGCGCGAAGAGCTCCCGTGCTTGGTACTCGAACAGATCCATCGTCAAACGCACCTGCCCTGACTCGGGGTCGAACGATAATCCGGTGCAGACCTCTGGACACCGGGTCGTCCATGCGGGATAAACGTCTGCATACAGTATTCGTCGGCTGTATGCAATGTACAGACTGCAGAACGGAATCTCGCGATCGGCCTGCTCACCGGCCCCCGGACCGGAAGGAACCTTGGTTGTGACGAAGGCTTTGGAGGGTGTTCGTGTTCTGGACATGACGCATGTCCAGTCGGGTCCGTCGGCGACGCAGTTGCTGGCGTGGCTGGGTGC
>NZ_JBEXYN010000092.1:0-9038 GCF_040630935.1 Streptomyces sp. NPDC005722 | reverse complement strand
TCCTCGGGCGTCGCCTCCGCCAGGAAGTCGTCGACCCCCGCCTCGTCGGCGATCGCCTTGGCCGTCAGCGGGTTGTCACCCGTGATCATGACCGTACGGATGCCCATCCGCCGCAGCTCGTCGAACCGCTCCCGCATACCCTCCTTGACGACGTCCTTGAGGTGGATCACGCCGAGCACCCGGGCCGCGCCGTTCTCCTTGGCGGCCACCACGAGCGGCGTGCCGCCGGACTGCGAGATGCGGTCGACCAGCGACTGCACCTCCTCGTCCGTCCGGCCGCCGTTGTCGGCGACCCAGGCGGTCACCGCGGACGCGGCGCCCTTGCGGACCTGGCGGCCGTCGACGTCGACGCCGGACATGCGGGTCTGCGCCGTGAAGGGCACGAACTCGGCGTGGCCCAGCTCGCCTTCGTGACGCTCGCGCAGCCCGTACTTCTCCTTCGCCAGGACGACCACGGAACGGCCCTCGGGCGTTTCGTCGGCCAGCGACGACAGCTGCGCGGCGTCGGCCAGTTCGGCGGCGGTGGTGCCCTTGACCGGCAGGAACTCCGAGGCCTGGCGGTTGCCGAAGGTGATGGTGCCGGTCTTGTCGAGCAGCAGGGTGTTGACGTCGCCGGCGGCCTCGACGGCGCGGCCGGACATGGCGAGCACGTTGCGCTGCACCAGGCGGTCCATGCCCGCGATGCCGATCGCCGACAGGAGCCCGCCGATGGTGGTCGGGATGAGCGCGACGACGAGCGCGGCGAGGATCACGATGCTCTGCTCGGCGCCCGCGTAGATGGCGAAGGGCTGCAGGGTGACGACGGCGAGCAGGAAGACGATGGTCAGCGAGGCGAGCAGGATGTTCAGCGCGATCTCGTTGGGCGTCTTCTGCCGGGCCGCGCCCTCCACCAGGGCGATCATCCGGTCGATGAAGGTCTCACCGGGCTTGGAGGTGATGCGTACGACGATCCGGTCGGACAGCACCTTGGTGCCGCCCGTCACCGCGCTGCGGTCACCGCCGGACTCCCGGATGACCGGCGCCGACTCACCCGTGATCGCCGACTCGTCGACCGAGGCGACTCCCTCGACGACGTCGCCGTCACCGGGGATGATCTGCCCGGCCTCGACGACGACGTGGTCGCCGAGCTTCAGCCCCGAGGCCGGGACCTCCTCTTCGAAGGCCGAGGTCGTGCCGGGCCGCCAGTCGGTGAGCCGGCGGGCGACGGTGTCGGTCTTCGTGCGGCGCAGGGTCTCGGCCTGCGCCTTGCCGCGGCCTTCGGCCACGGCCTCGGAGAGGTTGGCGAAGACGACGGTCAGCCAGAGCCACACGGTGATGACCCAGGCGAAGATGCTCGGGTCCTTGATCGCCGAGAGGGTGGTCAGGACGGCGCCGACCTCGACCACGAACATGACCGGGTTCTTGATCATGACCCGCGGGTCGAGCTTCCTGACCGCGTCAGGCAGCGCCGTGAGGAGCTGCTTCGGGTCGAGCATGCCGCCGGAGACCCGGTGCGGCTGCTGAGGCTCGGTCGGGGCGCCGCCCGGCGAAGCGGGGGGTTCGAGGGTGGTCAGGGACATCAGGACAGACCTTCCGCGAGCGGACCCAGCGCCAGCGCCGGGAAGTAGGTGAGGCCGACGACGATCAGGATCACGGCCGTCAGCAGGCCGACGAACTGCGGCCGGTGGGTGGGCAGGGTGCCGGCCGTGGCGGGCACCGGCTGCTGCCGGGCCAGGGAGCCGGCCAGCGCCAGGACGAAGACGATCGGCAGGAAGCGGCCGAAGAGCATGGCCAGGCCGAGCGCGGTGTTGTACCAGTCGGTGTTGACGGTGAGACCCGCGAAGGCCGAACCGTTGTTGTTGGCGGCCGAGGTGAAGGCGTACAGCACCTCGGAGAAGCCGTGCGCACCGGTGTTGAGCATCCCGGCCCGCTCACCGGGCAGCGCCATGGCGAGGCCCGCGCCGATCAGCACGATCGCCGGGGTGGTGAGGATGTAGAGGGAGGCGAACTTCATCTCCCGGCTGCCGAGCTTCTTGCCCAGGTACTCCGGGGTGCGGCCGACCATCAGACCGGCCACGAAGACCGCGATGATCGCCAGGATGAGGATGCCGTAGAGGCCCGAGCCGGTACCACCGGGGGCGATCTCGCCGAGCATCATGTTGAAGATCGTCATCCCGCCGCCGATCGGCGAGTACGAGTCGTGGAAGGAGTTGACCGCGCCCGTGGAGGTGAGGGTCGTCGACACCGCGAACAGGGCCGATCCCCACACGCCGAAGCGCTGCTCCTTGCCCTCCATCATGCCGCCCGCCACGTGACCGGCCTGGCTGCTCACGCTGTGCAGCTCGTTGACGGTGACGATGGCGACGGAGGCCGCCCAGATGACGCCCATCACGGCGATGATCGCGTAGCCCTGGCGGTTGTCGCCGACCATGCGGCCGAACGTGCGCGGCAGGGAGGTGGCGATCACCAGCAGGAGGTAGATCTCCAGCCAGTTGGTGAAGGCGTTGGGGTTCTCGAAGGGGTGGGCGGAGTTGGCGTTGTAGAAACCGCCGCCGTTGGTGCCCAGCTCCTTGATGACCTCCTGGGAGGCGACCGGACCGCCGGTCAGGCTCTGGTGGTCGCCGATCAGGGTCGAGACGGAGTCGACGCCGTGGAAGTTCTGCACGGCGCCGCCCGCGACCAGCACGATGGCGAAGACGAAGGCCAGCGGGAGCAGCACCCGCACGACGATCCGCGTGAGGTCCACCCAGAAGTTGCCGACGCGGTCGGTCTTCTTGCGGGTGAAGCCCCGGATGAGGGCGGCGACGACGGCGATGCCGACGGCGGCCGACACGAAGTTCTGCACCGCGAGGCCGGACATCTGCACCAGGTGGCCCATCGTGGACTCACCCGAGTACGACTGCCAGTTGGTGTTGGTGACGAAGGACGCGGCCGTGTTGAAGGACACGCCGGGCGTCACGGCGGGCATGCCTATGGAGAGCAGCAGGTGGTTCTGCAGCCGCATGAAGCCGTAGAGGAACATGACGGAGACGGCCGAGAAGGCCAGCACGCTCCGCAGGTAGACGGACCACTTCTGGTCCGCGTCGCCGTCGACCCCGCCGAGGCGGTAGGCGAAGCGCTCGACGCGCAAGTGCTTGACGGAGGTGAGGGTGTGGGCGATGTGGTCGCCCAGCGGCCGGTAGGACAGGGCCAGCGCGCCGACGAGCGCGAGGATCTGGAGCCAGCCCGCGAGGGTGTCGTTCACTAGAACTTCTCCGGGTAGATCAGCGCCAGCACCAGGTAACCGACCAGGGCCACGGCGACGACGAGTCCGACGACGTTTTCGACGCTCACAGCCGCTCCGCCCCCTTGGCCACGAGGCCGAGCACGGCGAAGACGACGACGGTGAGGACGATGAAGGCCAGATCTGGCATGCGGAGACACCCCGGTGATCGAGTGGGGACGATGGCCGCGTACCCGGGCGGGCCCGCGGCGCCGGTGAAGGACCGGTGTACGTAGCGAAGCGCCCCGGGGTGCCCCCCACGGGGTTCGTTAGCGGGTTCCTGACGCGGCCCCGGAGCGGCTTGACGCCACTTTGACGCCCGCCCGTCCGAACGGGTGACGGGCGGGGCGGGGGTCTCCTGCGCGGGCTCCGGCGCGGGCGGCCGGGGGCGCCGGGGCCCGCCGGTCAACGGCGACGGCGCTGCGTACCGCCGCCGGGGCCCGCCGGCAGGGCAGACCGGGGCCCGGCGGTGAGGAGCGGGGTCAGAACCGCACGTAGACGTTCTTGGGCTGGGTGTAGGACTCCAGCTCCTGCATGCCCTCCTCGCGGCCGACGCCCGAGTTCTTCACACCGCCGAAGGCGGCTCCGGGGAGGTGCGACGAGCTGGCGTTCACCCACACGTAGCCGGCCCGCAGGTCGCGGGCGGCGGCCAGGGCGGTGTGCAGGTCGGTGGTCCAGACGCTGGCCGTGAGGCCGTACGGCAGGGCGTTGGCCTCGGCGATCGCCTGGTCGTACGAGTCGAAGGGCGCCGCCACCAGCACCGGGCCGAAGATCTCCTCCTGGAAGAGCGGCCCGGAGGGGCCGGCGGGGGCGGCGAAGAGGGTGGGCCGGACGTAGTAGCCGGGGCGGTGCAGGGCGCTGCCGCCCGCGACGAGGCGCAGGGCGGGGTCGGAAAGCCCCGCGCGGATGTAGGAGGTCACCTTGCGGTAGTGCTCCGCCGAGACCAGGGGCCCGATGTCCGTCGCGGGATCCGCCGGGTCGCCGAGGCGCAGGGCGTCCATGCGCCTGCCCACCTCGGTCACCACGGCCTCGTACAGAGAGCGGTGGACGAGCAGCCGCGAGGTGGAGCCGCAGCTCTGGCCCTGCCAGGTGAAGTTCATGCCCGCCATCGCGCCGTCGACCGCCGCGTGCACGTCGGCGTCGGCGAAGACGATCAGCGGGTTCTTGCCGCCCAGTTCGAGGGTGACGGTCTTGACCGCGCCGCTCGCCGCGCGCGCCTGGACGCGGCGTCCCGTGGCGGAGGAACCGGTGAACGCGATGCGCGGGACGTCCGGGTGGGTCACCAGCCGTTCGCCGGCCTCGGCGCCGAGGCCCGGCACGACGTTCAGCACCCCGGGCGGGACGATGCCGGCGGCCAGTTCGCCCAGGCGCAGCGCGGACAGCGGGGTCGCCTCGGCGGGCTTGAGGACGACGGCGTTGCCGGCGAGGAGCGGTGCGGCGATGCGGGCGGCCGCGAACAGCAGGGGGTGGTTCCAGGGGATGATCCGTCCGACCACGCCGAAGGGGTCGCGCAGCGTGTAGTCGAGGGAGTCGTGGTCGGCCATGGGGACGGTCTCGCCGCGCAGTTGCAGGGCGAGTCCGGCGAAGTAGCGCAGTTGGGCGACGGCGGCGCGGAAGTCGGCCCGCATGACCCCGATCGGGGTGCCGTTGTCGAAGGTGTCGGTCCAGGCGAGTTCCTCGCCGTGCGTCTCGACCGCGTCCGCGAGCGCGGCCAGCACCCGTGCCCGGTCCGTCACGGAGGTGGCCGCCCAGCCCGGCGCGGCCCTCAGCGCCGCCTCGACCGCGGCGTCCACGTCCTCGGCGCCCCCGAGGGGTACCCGGGTCACGACCGTCTCGTCCGCGGGGTTGACGACGTCCAGGGTGGCGCCCGTGGCCGCTTCGGTCGCCGCACCGCCGATCAGCATGCGCCACGGGCGGTCCACGATCTCGCCCGCGGTCGGCCGTGCGCCGGTGGCGCCGTACGGATTCGACAGCTCCGAAATTCGCATACAGTCCAGGTTTGCACCAATATGCAATGCTTATGGTGATTGAATGTTTTATATCGGCAAACAGCACGTATAGCGCAGCCCAAGGAACCGCCACGTGGGCGGGTGGCCGACTCAGCCGTCCAGCCAGCCGCGTTCGCGCGCGAGGAGGGCGATCTGGAAGCGCGTCCGGGCGCCGAGGGCGGTGCCCGCCTCGCTGACGTGCTTCTGCACCGTGCGGCGACTCACCCCCAGCACCCGGGCGATGGCGTCGTCCTTCATGCCCGTGGCCATGAGGTGCAGGATCTCCCGCGTCCGTTCGTCGGTCTCGACCGGTTCGCGCTCGCGGCGCGCGACGGGCCAGTCCTGGCGGCTCTCCAGGGAGACCGGCGTCGCGCGCTCCCAAATGCCCTCGAAGAGCGCCACGCACACCGCGATCAGGGCCGGGGAGTGCACCACCAGTGAGCCCGCCGAGGGCCGGTCGCCGTGCAGCGGGAGCAGGGCGGTGGTCCGGTCGAAGAGCGCCAGCTTGACCGGGAGCCGTGTGCCGAGGCGGAATTCACCGCCCACCGCGGTCCCCCGGATCGCCGTCTCCAGGGACACCTCGTCGGTGAAGCCGTCGGCCTCGTACACCGAACGCAGCCGCACTCCCGGTTCGACCGCGGTGCGGTCGGGGTCGCGGTGCCCCGAGTCGTCCGCGGTCCCCGTCACGTAGGGCGGTTTGGCCAGGTGCAGCACCTCGCTCCGGCTGCCCTTCAGCAGGTGCGCGTAGCGGGCGGCGACCTCGTCGCCGTGCTCCAGGACCTCCACCAGGTCGGGCGCGCCGGGACGCGCGGCGGAGCGGTAGAGCTCGTCGAGCTGCTCCATGAACAGCTCCGTACGGGCCAGTTCGCTCCGTCTGCGGGCCAGCAGCGAACCCAGGGACGAGCGCGGCGGGCCGGCCTTCCAGCGCGGGGCCCCGCCGGGGATGCGGATGACCAGCAGTTCGTCCTCGAGGCCCCGCAGCGCCCGCTCGGCCTCGCCGGCGGAGGTGCCGACCGCCTCGGCCACCGCGGCGGCGTCCGCCGTGGGACGGCCCACCAGGTACTCCAGGACCCGGGCGCCCAGGGGGTCCAGCCCCGTCCCCGCCCAAGGACCTCCCGACCAGACATCCATGCCGCCTGCCACCCCTGTACCTCCGCGCCGGCTCATGATCGTACGCCTCGCGGAACGGCCGGCGGGGGCCCGGCCCGGCGTGCGCCGGGCCGGGCCCCCGTCGGGGTGGTGCGGTGTCGCGGCCGCTCAGCGGCAGGTGCCCGCGGGGCGGGCCCGGGTCACCAGGTCGGTGTCCGTGGTGGTGGTGTCCATCCACAGGACGCGGCTGCCGGTGCCCGCGGCGGCGTTCGACTGCTGGCCGTGGCTGCAGGAGACCCGGCCCAGCGGGGCGCCCTGCGGGGTGAACTGCCAGAGCTTGGCGAGCGAGTCGTTGTAGTCGTCGAAGACCTGCGAGAACGAGGCGTACAGGGTCAGCGTGACCGCCGTGTCCGACGCCGTGAGTCCGTACGCCCGGACGGGGTTCGGGCCCTTCTCCGCGATGACGTCGGTGACCGCGGAGCCGTCGAGGGACGCCCGGCGCAGGGTGGTGAAGTCGTCGTCGGTGTAGTCGGTGTCGATGAGCCAGTACACGCCGGCCGCGGTGATCACCGGGGTGCTGATCCACTCCGGCTGCGAGGGCGTGCCCAGGGCCGTGGTCCTGCCGGTCCTGGTGTCGAAGACCTCCACGACGACCCCGTAGGCGCCGTCGAACATGCCGTCGTGGATGTACGCGATGCGCCCGTCCTTGACGGCGGGTTCGGCCGCCTGGTTGTAGTCCCGGCCGAGCGGCACCTCACGCGGCGTGGTGTCGCCGCCCTTCAGGTACAGCACCCGCTGCAGCGAGGTCGCCTCGTCGCGGCGGGACCAGGCGACCGTGTCGCCGTCCACGCTCAGTCCGCTGATCTCCGTGCCGGTGCTGTAGAGGGTCTTGACGGGGCCGCCGCCGACGGGCGCGGACAGGATGTCGTACGTGTGGGCCCACGGGTCGTCGCCGGGGGCGTCGCCGACCGCCACCCAGACCACGCGCCTGCCGTCGGTGACGGGGCTGAGGTGCGAGCGCCCGTCGACCGGAGAGATCCTGCGGGGCTTGCCCTTGCCGTCGGTGCGGCCCGTCCACACGGCGTACGGCTCGGTGCCGTCCGCGCCGGCCGACCTGGGGGCGGCCCACCAGTCCCCGCCCGCGCTGGGGGCGTTGCCGGTGCCGACGAACGACATCAGGGTGCCGAGGCGGCCGAGCAGGACGTCGCTGTCCAGGCCGAGGGCCTTCTCCCAGCCGGGGACGATGCCGTGCGCCTCGAAGGCCCGCTTGACCTTCGCCATGCGGTCGCCCTTGACGTGCAGCGACTTCGCGGCCGCGAGGACCGCGTCACGTCCCTCGTCGAAGCCGTCGAGCGGGGTGATGTAGGAGGTGAGCGCCTTGTAGACGATCTTGTCGGCGAGTTCGCCGCCCAGGCTCTCGCGGATGTCCCACAGCGCGCCGCTGAAGATCGTGGAGTTGACGTGCACTCCGCCGTTGTCGTACGAGGAGCCGAGGGGCAGCCCGAGGAAGCCCTTCGTGGTGGCGCCGTCGTTGAGGTCGCGGAACGCGCAGTCCTTCGGCGCCAGCGTGCGGCAGAGGTCGCCGCCGATCAGGCTCGCCTCGGGGTCGGTCATCGGGGTGCGGTTGACGGTGACGTCGATGACGTTGCCGAAGTAGTCGGCGACGGCCTCGTTCATGGCGCCGGACTGGCCGGCGTAGACCAGGTCGGCGGTGTGCTCGACCACGCCGTGGGTCATCTCGTGGCCGACGACGTCCAGGTCGGAGGCGAGCGAGCGGTACTCGTCGTCACCGGTGCCGTAGACCATCTTGGTGTGGTCCCAGAAGGCGTTGACGAACGGCGAGCCGAAGTCCGTCACGCCGACGAGGGAGTTGATGGCCATGCCCTTGCCGTCGAGGCTGTCGCGGTCGAAGGTGCCGCGGTAGAACTCGTAGACCTTGCCGGCCGCCCAGTGGGCGTCGACCGCGCCGCTGTCGGTCATCTCCTGCGGCGCCTTCGTGGTCGGCATCGCGAACGGCACGACGCTCTCGGGCCACTGGCCCGACACGTCCTGGTACCAGACGCTGGAGGCGTCCCAGGTCTGGATGACGTTGTGGCTCTTGCTGCCGGCCATGTGCGCGCTGTCGCGCAGCAGGTACTGGCCGGTGGCGGCGTCCTTGGTGAGGTTCAGCGGCACCGTCGCGCCGTGCAGGAGGACCCCGCTGCCGACGACGCCCGCCGATCCGCTCGCGGGAGCGGCGGGAGCGCCGTCCCGCATCGAGGTGCCGCTGCGCATGGACGTGCCGCTGCGGTGCGCGGCGGCGCCGGAGGCGGCCGGGGCGAAGGTGGGCAGGCCGCCGTACTCGAAGACCGCGACGCCGGTGGCGGCGTCGACGTAGACCTCCTGGACCACGGGCGCACCGGTCGCCGGGTCGCTGCCGCGCACGGTGACGTGGCGGGCCAGCACGCCCTTGCCGTTGGGCAGCACGGTCAGCCCGCGGTCCGTGCCCGTCAGGCCGGCCTCGGCACCCTTGGAGTGCGCAGGGCGGTACCCGCCCCTCGCGAGTTCCTCCCGCACCTGCCGCACCGCGTTCTGAACCGCTGTGGGGGCGGGGAGGGTGGGGTGGGTGGTGTCGAGGTCGAGGGCGGTGAAGTAGGTGCCGGAGGTGCCGGTGACGGTGCGTTGGCCGTTCTTGTGGGTCATGCGGACGATGTACTGGGCGCCCAGGACGGGGATGCCGT
>NZ_JBEXYN010000091.1:0-10030 GCF_040630935.1 Streptomyces sp. NPDC005722 | reverse complement strand
GGGGGGGGGGGGGGGGCCCCGGCGGCGTGGGCGCGCCCGCGGCGGCCGGGCGGGGCGGTACGGCCGGGGCGGTCGCTCCTCCGTCGTGGTCGCCGCCAGCCGGACCGCCCGCCGGACGTCAACGGCACTACCCTGGAGCGGTGTTCTCACCCCAAGGGCCCTCGCTGCGCGAACTGGCCGTGCAGGCCTTCTCCTCCGTCGAGCACGGCTACGACCTGCTGGCACCCAGGTTCGACCACACGCCGTTCCGCACCTCCGACCGCATCCTCGACGCGACCGCCGCCGCCCTCCGCCCGCTCGGCCCCTTCGCCGACGGGCTCGACGTGTGCTGCGGGACGGGAGCGGTCCTGCGGGTCCTGCGACCGCTGTGCCGGGACCGGGTCGCGGGACTGGACTTCAGCGCCGGCATGCTCGCCGAGGCGCGCCGTGCCCACCCGGACGCGGAATGGATACGTGCGGACGCGCGGACGCCGAACGTCACCGCGGAGTTCGACCTGGCCGTCAGCTTCGGGGCCTTCGGGCACTTCCTGGCCGCCGACCGCCCGGCCCTGTTCGCCGGGGTGCACCGCGCCCTGCGGCCCGGCGGGCTCTTCGCCTTCCCGGTGTTCGCGCCGGCCCGCATCTCCTCCCGGCGCTACTGGGTGCCCGCCGGGTTCGACGTGGCCATGCGGATACGGAACGCGCTCTGGCGCCCGCCGTTCGTCATGTACTACCGCACCTTCCCGCTCCGCGCGGTGCGTTCCGAGCTGACGGCGGCGGGCTTCACGGTGCGGACGGCGGCGCTGCCCGACTTCGGCCGTCGTCCGGACGGCGCCCCGTACGCGCGTCTGGTCCTGGCCCACAGGGCGTGACCGCGGGGCCCGCACCGGCACCGAACGCGTAGGCGCAGCCGACCGGTTGGGCGTCGGCGACCGCCGGGGGCGGCCGGGTTCCCCACCGCCCATGCATTGCATACAGTATTCGAACGGGGTAGGGTCGGGTGCCATGCGGCAGACGAAACCCCAGAACCCGGACCTCCTGACCGGTGCGGAACCCGTGTGCGCACGGGGGTGCCGGGCATGACGACCTACGGCGACGACGAGACGATCCGGCGGATACTGACCGCCGCCGGCGACACCTGGGCCGTGGTGGGCCTGTCCGACAACCCCGAACGGGCCGCGTACCGCGTGGCCGAGAAGCTGCAGCGGCTCGGCAAGAAGGTGGTGCCCGTCCACCCCAAGGCCGAGACCGTGCACGGTGAGCAGGGCTACGCGTCCCTCGCGGAGATCCCCTTCGCGGTGGACGTGGTCGACGTGTTCGTCAACTCCGACCTGGCCGGAGAGGTCGCCGACCGGGCCGTGGAGATCGGCGCCAAGGCGGTCTGGTTCCAGGTGGGCGTCATCGACGAGGCCGCCTACGCCAGGACGCGCGAAGCCGGCCTGCTGATGGTGATGGACCGCTCCCCGGGGCGGGAGATCCCCCGGCTGGGCCTGGGCTGACCTGCCGGGCGCCCCCGCCCGGTGACGGGATGCGTACGATCGCCGGCATGGCACTGCGTCCCGTCCAGGTGAACATCAAGGCACTCGACAGCACGGCGGTCGGCCGGTTCTGGGCGGAGGCACTCGGCTGGAGCGCCCACAGCCCCGGTATCACCACCTACGTCGGACCCGGCCGTGACCTCGTCTGGCCGGACCCGGTGGCCGTCGGCATCGACGTCGTCCCCGTCCCGGAACCCGGGGCGGCGACGAAGAACCGGCTGCACCTCGACCTCGCCACCACCTCCGCAGCACATCAGGCGGAGTTGGTCGCGCACCTGCGGGCGCTGGGCGCCACGCCCGGCCACGTCGGCCAGGGGGACGACGTCCCGTGGACGGTCCTCGCCGACCCCGAGGGCAACGAGTTCTGCGTGCTGGAACCCCGGGAGGCATACCGGGACACGGGCCCGGTCGCCCGCGTCGTCGTCGACTGCGCCGATCCGCGCGCGATGGCCCGGTTCTGGGGCGAGGCGACGGACCGGACCCCGTACGAGGTGACCGGCGACCACGCGGTGTTCCGCTCCGCCGAGGGCGTCGGCCCGTACCTGGAGTTCGTCCGCACGCCCGGCGCGAAGACCGCCCCGGACCGCGTCCACCTCGACCTGCTGCCGTACCCCGGTGACGACAAGGAGGCGGAGGTGGCCCGGCTGCGAACCCTCGGCGCCACCGACCTCGACCTCGGCCAGGGCGACGTCCCGTGGACGTGCCTGACCGACCCGGAGGGCCACGAGTTCTGCGTCCTCGCCGCGTCCTGACACCGGAGCCGCACGGGGCGTCGTGACCCCTGGGTCACCCCGTCGCGCAGCGGCTGCGGAGGAGTTCCACACCGTCGCCCTCGAGCTCCTCGCAGTAGGCCGCGCGCCCCGTGGTGGCCATGATCAGCGCGAGGGTGGAGCCGGACACGAGCGGCCCGGAACCGGTCGTGAAGGGGCCGTCGTCCGCGACGAGCCTCAGGCCGCGGACGCGTCCCTTGCCGAGCACCACGAGGTCCGACCCCTGGTAGTACTCGGCCACCCGCGTGAGGACCTCGATCGGGTGCTCGTGACGGACACCCAGCGGGCGCCGGATGTCCTGCCCGTGCACGACCGTCTCGCCCAGCATGGCGACGGCGGGCAAGGGCGGCTTCGTGGTGCTGGGCACCACGCGCCGGAACCGCTCGAGGGTCTCCGCCGGGGACGCGCCCAACTGCTCCGCCAGCCGCACGGCCACCTGCTTGTCGAAGTCGAACCTGCACCGGATCACCCCCGCCATCCAGCGCGCGGCGTTGAGGCTCGCGGACGCCGTGAGGTGCGCCAGCACCTCTCGCACCGTCAGACCCGCGCACAGCGACGGCGTCGCCCAGCGTTCGTCGGTCAGATCCCCGAGGTCGGCCGCCAGCGCCGCCCGCTCCGCGCGGATCAGCGGCCAGACCCCGCTGCCGTTGCCGCGGTCTGATGTATCGGTCATCACGGAAGGTCTCCTGTCCCGGGTCGAGCTCCGCCTGCACGCGCCGTCCCGGACCGGCGTCCGGCACGACGGCGTGCACAGGGGAAGACTCCCGCCCGGCAGCGAACTCATCGCCCCCGGCCGGCGAATCCTCCGAGCACCGACCCCGCCGCTCCCACCGGCGGAAATCCGGTGGCGGCCGGCATGCGGGTGCGGTGTTCAATGACCTCGTCAGATCCGTATCAGGGGTGGGAATGCCGAATTCGAGAAGTCGGGTCATGCGTGCGGTGCGGGCGCTCTGCGCGGCTGTGGTGCTGGGCGCGTTGACGGGATGCGGGGGCGCCGGCGACGACGGCGCCGCCGTGAAGCCGGCAGCCGGCGACGGGAAGGCGGGCGGCGGCGGTTCCCGTCTGGTGGGTCAGCGCGAGGCCGAATCCCTTGCGCTTCACCGCGAGGACGTGCCGGGTTACACGATCCAGACGCTGGCGGGCCGCGGTGAGGACGCCCGGGTGCCGGTGCGTCTGTTCACGGGTGACATGCCCCGGGTCGAACCGGAGCAGTGCCAGCCCGTCTACGACAACACCCAGCAGGCCAGCGCCTACCGGCAGTACGCGCGTACCGACGCCCTCGTGTCGGGCCACGGGGACTACGTCGAGGTGGCCCTGGTCGCCTACGCTGCGGGCGACGCGCACAAGGCCGTGGCCGACCTGAGGGCGGCGCTCGCCCGCTGCCGGTCCTTCGCCATGCCGCTCCAGGTCATGGAGGAGCACTTCGAGCACCCCCGGCTGCTGCCGGACCCGCACCTGGGTGACGAGGCCGTCGAGTACACCATCACGCAGAAGATGGACGGCGACGAGGGCGTGATCCGTGCCCCCTTCCGCCACCTCGTCGTGCGCAAGGGATCCGTCATCGCCTGGTTCATGGTGCACGGCTTCCCCGGCGACGATCCCCAGCTGCCCGCGAACGTCATCGGCACGCAGCTCGGGAAACTGCGTTGACACCAGCGGCACCGAGGCCGTCAGCGGTCGACGGCCCAGTGCCCGTCCGCGGGCCACGACCCCGTGCGGACGATGTGCTCCACCAGCCTGAAGGCCTCGTCCACGGGCACGGTGTCCTGGTCCCGGTAGGTGTCGTGCTGCCCGCCGGAGAGAACGAACCCGTCGCTCGATCCGTCGGCTCCCGGATCCACCGCATGCTCGCCGGGATCGTCCTCGTCGCGGAGCAGCATCACCATGGCCCGCTCGGTGTTCGTCACGAAGGCCAGGGATCGTCCGGACGAACCGGTCAGCCACGTCTCGAGCAGTCCTCTGCCGACCCTCGCCCGCAGGATCTCCAGCACCGCCCCGGACGGCACGGGGGCGACGCTGCCGTCATCGATCACCCACGACTCGCTCACGTGCCCGACGATCTCACGCCCGGGGCCACCGGAGGTGCGGCCGGACGACGCCCGGGGGCGGGCCCGTTCCTTGGTGCGGCGCGGCACGTGGACGGGATACGAACCGCGCGGCTGACGGTGCATGGCTCCTCCCTGCGTCCGGCGCCCCCCGCGGTTGGGTGATGCGTTCGGCAAGGTGCCGGTCGAAGCCGGCCGCACCGTATCCGCGCGGCCCGGGCGGGCGGCCCCCGGCTCGCCGGCGCACCGCCCTCCTCGCCCGCGCGGCGGAGCCGAAGAAATCCCGAGATTTGTCGGCGGGAGGTACATCTTTTTGCCCCTGCCGAATGTCCTAGGGGCTGGCGGCATCTTCGTGCCGTCAACCCATAGCGACATTTGGGGTATACATTTTGAAAACCGGCATAAAAATCACAACTCGTGTGGCAGCGGTGTCCATCACCGCGGGAGCGGTGGTGTCCGCAGGGGCGCTCACCGTCCCGGCCCAGGCAGCCACCCTGGCCGTGCCCACGATCGCCGCCAAGGGCGGTTACGTGATGAACAACGGGACCGGAAAGACCCTCTTCTCGAAGGCCGCCGACACCCGTCGTCCCACGGGCTCCACCACCAAGATCATGACCGCCCGTGTCGTGCTCGCCCAGCCGCATCTGAATCTCGACGCCAAGGTCACGATCCAGAAGGCGTACAGCGACTACATCGTCTCCAAGGGCGCCTCCTCGGCACGCCTGATCGTCGGCGACAAGGTGACCGTCCGCCAGCTGCTGTACGGGTTGATGCTCCCGTCCGGCTGTGACGCGGCGTACGCCCTCGCCGACAAGTTCGGCACCGGCTCCACGCGGGCCGCTCGCGTCAAGTCCTTCATCGGCAAGATGAACTCGACCGCCAAGAGCCTGGGTCTGAAGAACACCCACTTCGACTCGTTCGACGGCATCAGCAACGGGTCGAACTACTCGACGCCCCGGGACCTGACCAAGCTCGCGAGCAGCGCGATGAAGTACTCCACCTTCCGCAGCGTCGTGAAGACGAAGTCGACGAAGCAGAAGGTGACCACGAAGAGCGGTGGCTACCGCACCATGTCGTGGACCAACACCAACACGCTGCTGGGCAGCTACTCCGGAACGATCGGGGTCAAGACCGGCTCCGGTTCGCTCGCCAAGTACTGCCTGGTGTTCGCCGCGACCCGGAACGGCAAGACGGTCATCGGTGCCGTTCTCGCCTCCTCCTCGGCGACCGCCCGCACCAGTGACGCCACGAAGCTGATGAACTACAGCTTCAAGAAGTAGGCGCGTCAGTCATGACGGAGGGCCTGCCCGCGACCGCACGGTCGGGGGCAGGCCCTTCGCCGTTGACCACCGCGGTTCGGCACGGGGCCCCCGGGCCGCGGGCAGCCGCTACGGCCCCCGGCCGTCCCGTGACCCGGCTCCTCGTCAGCCTTCGGAAGCGGTCGGGAGCCAGCCCCGCTGCACGGCGCGCACGCCGGCCTCGAAACGACTGCGTGCGTCCAGGCGGTCCATCAGCTCGGAGGCGATCCGCCGGGCCGTACGGTGCGACACCCCGAGCCGCTTGGCGATCGCCTCGTCGGTGTGGCCCTCCGCCAGGAGCCGCAGGGCGGTCGCCTGCTGTCCGGTGAGCCCGTTCGGGTGCGTGGGGACGCTCTCGCCCAGTGGCTGGGCCGCCTCCCAGGTGGTCTCGAAGAGGGCGCACAGCGCGGTGAGCGTGCCCTGGCCGGTCAGCAGGACGGCACCCGCGGCGGTGTCGTCGCTGCTCACCGGGATCATGGCGGTCAGACGGTCCATGATGATCATCCGGGTCGGCAGGGACGGGGTCGTGCGGATGCGACCGCCCAGTCCGGCCAGCCAGGCGGCGTGCTCGACGGTCGGCCGGTGGGCGCGGACGCTGTCGAGGTAGATCGTGCGCATGCGCACACCGCGGTCGAGCAGGTCCTGGTTGAGCGGCCGCGAAGCGGCCATGTTCTCCGCGGTCTGCGGGCCGCCCGGGGCGAACGTCAGGAACTCCTCGCGCACTTCGCGGGTGAGCACGGTCAGCCGGTCGCGTATCCGGTCCAGGCCCACCAGTTGCTCGACCCCGGGATGGCTGGTGGCCGGCCGGAGCTCGGCGTACTCGGAGATCAGCTGGGCCGCGGCGGCCCGCGAGGCTTCCAGGCGTTGCTGCTGCGCCGCCAGCTGGGCCTGTTGCCGGCCCATCAGTATCTCCATGCCGACGTCCGGTGAGACGGCCCGGAGGCGGCCCACGTCCCCGGCGGCGGGGCGCACCAGGGCCAGCTCGCTCAGCGTGTCGAGGGCGTCGCCCACCTCCTCCCCGGAGAGCCCCACGGTGCGGGCGAGGGCCGCGACCCCGGCGGCCGGTTCTCTGAGCATGGCGCGGTAGACCTTCTCCGCGACGGAGTCGAGTCCGAGAGCTGTCAACATCCGCTTCCCCCCTGGTTTCCTGCACCCAGCATCCCCTGTCCGACGGGGATCTTCGCAGAGGGGCGGGCGATCGTCACAGAGTCAGGACGGAACCGGCCACGGCCCCAACGGTCCAGTGCACGAGGGGACTTGTGCACGGATTCGGTTGAGACTCTGGAGTGCATGTACCTGGTCCACGCGCATCTCGAACTGCCCTCCGACGAGGCACTGCCGCAGGACGTGAGGGCGTTGGTGCGGTCGGCGATCGTCCCTGGTGACGGCGTCGAGCACGTTGCCGTGCACCCGACGTCCGCCGGCGAACTCACGCTCGGCTTCTATGTGCTGGCCGCCGGTCTCGACGAGGCGGAGGAACGGGCCCTGCGCGTGTGCCGTCGGCTGCTGCGCGACGTGGCGGAGCTGGCCGCGGCGCGGCTGACCGGCGTGGGGGTGCCGCTGGTGCCGCTGGCCTTCGTGCCCCAGGCGGTGGACTGAACCGGTCCGGGTGGACGCATCGGTCCAAGGCCCTTTCCGTCCATCCCTGAACCCTTCTCACGGGCCTGAGCTGCGACGAACCTATTGCTCACCGGCCGGGCCGAGCGTCACCGCGGGACGCGAGGAACCGGGCCCGGCACCGCAACCCACCTCCGGAAGGAACGGAAACAGGCATGCTTCGCAACCGAATCGCCAAGGTCGCCGCGGTCTCCTCCCTCGTCGTCACCGCGGCTCTGGCCGCCCCGCTGGTCGCACCCGGCTCCACGGCGGACGCGGTCCCGTCCTCCTCCGTCCTCGTCGCCGACGCGGGCTGGCAGGTCACCCCGGCCGACGCGGGCTGGCAGGTCACCCCGCAGGACGCGGGCTGGCAGTAGGCCGTCCGCCGCCGGCACCGCCGACCGACACCGCCTGACCCGCCACCACGACCCCGGGGACTCCAGAAGTGAAGAACGTCCGCACGACCATCCGCGGCACCACCCGCAGGAACAGCCGGCGCATCGCGGGCCTGCTGACGGCGGGAGCCCTCGGCACCGGACTCCTCACCGTGACCGCGCCGACCGCCGAAGCGGCCACCACCTGCTCGGGCGGGGTCAGCATCTACGGCGTGCTCGCCGACGGCCGAGTGACGTACAGCCAGATCAACCCGGCCACCGGCGATCTCGCCAAGGTCCTCGTCGGGCCCGACCTCGGCTTCGAGCCGAAGGCCATGGCGACCCTCAACTTCAACACCGTCCTGGTGACGTCGACCTCCGGCGCGCTGTACCGCGTCGACATCAAGACCAACAACACCAGCCTCGCGCTGCTGAACGCACCGGTGAGGATCGCCGACAGCGGCTGGACCCACGACAAGCTCACCTACGACGGTCACGGCCACCTCTACGGCACCACCGCCTCCGGCCTGCTGCTGCGTTACAACGTCACCGAGGACAAGCCCGCGGGCCCGCAGCACATCGGCCTGCGCACCGAGATCGACACCGGATTCGTCCTGAAGACGCTCACCGCCACCGGCGACGACCGCCTCGGCGCCACCACCACGGACGGACGGCTGCTCGACTACTCCGTCACGGGCGCGGGCTCGTGGAAGAGCAACACCCTCAAGTCCTCCGGATGGTCCGGCTTCAACCAGCTCGTCTCGCCCGGCGCCGGCCTCTACTTCGGCCGCCTGTCGACCGGTGCCATGTACTGGTACAAGGACGCCGACCCGACCGACGGTTCCGGCTCCGACATCTCGTACCACCTCGACGACCCGGTCAACACCGGCGGCTGGACGCAGAGCCTGCTGTCCGCCCAGCCCGGCACCTACACCTGCACCACCAGCACGCAGACGGTCGACCGCAACGACATCGCCGAGGTCAAGGCCGCGGGCCGGCAGATGATGAACACCAAGGACGCCGCCTGGGCCACCTCCGCGCAGTGGGCCTGCCTGGAGACGCTCTGGGACCACGAGAGCGGCTGGCGCTGGAACGCGACGAACCCCTCCTCCGGTGCCTACGGCATCCCGCAGGCGCTGCCCGGCACCAAGATGGACGTCGCGGGCGACGACTGGAGGGACAACCCCCTCACCCAGATCAAGTGGGGTCTCAGCTACATCGACGGCCGCTACGGCTCGCCGTGCGGCGCGTGGAGCTTCTGGCAGGCGAACAACTGGTACTGACGTCACGGACGTGCCATGGGCGGTGCCCCCCTCGAACCGAGGGGGCGCCGCCCTTTCGGCGTGGGGCCGGGTGAGCGGGCCGTCAGCCCCTTCGACCGGCCGCGCCCCGGCAGATGAGCCAGTACACGAGCGCCGCAGGGGGCGAGACGCACAGCAAGATGATCAGCAGTCGGGAATCGACCACGGGGGTGTGTGCGGGGGGCTGTTCCGGCTCGCCGGGCAGGTCGTGCAAGAGGGCGTCGAGCTCCGCGCGGGTGCCCGCCTGACAGGCCGCGCCCACGCGTTCCTCGAGTTCGGGAAGGGTCAGCCGGCCGATCGCGTAGTGGTGTTGCAGTTGCGCCTGGGCCCGGTCGCGTTCGGCGTCCGAAGCGCGAAGGGCAGGGCCGGTGCTGTGTTCCTCGCTGTCGTGCATGGCGGCCTCTCAGTCGGGGGTGGCGGCATCCTGGGACGGGCGGTCCTGCAGGTCGACGACCGCGACGACGACACGCGTCCACACCCCGGGGGCGTCACGGTCCCCGAAGCGGGCGGCGAGTCGCCCGATGTGGGCGCGGAGTTCCGCCAGGCCCTCGTCGGTCAGTCGCAGTGCGCCACGGTGCAGGTCGACCTCCCGGCGGGCACCGGCCTGCCGGGACCGGTGGGCGGCGTTGATGTCGGCCCGGGTGGCCTCCAGCATCGAGCCGAGGAACTCGGCCATCTCCTCCGGGCTCGCGGCGTCGCCGGGTGGTTCCGCGACCGCGGGGGTGTAGACCCGCTCGACCTTGCCGCGGGCCAGCGGGCGGTACTCGGCGATCTCGATGAGCCCGGCCCGTTCGAGCTGGTTGAGGTGGTAGTAGATCCGGTCGGCCGGAAGGCCGACATGAACGGCGAGTTCGCGTGCGGACAGCGGTGTCTCCCACAGCGCCTCCAGGAGCCGGATGCGCAGCGGATCGGCGAGCGCCTTGTGCACACCGTGCCATTGCCGGCTCGATGGGCCGGAGTCCCGTGAGCTCATCGATCCCCCCTCCTTCACTGCACCATTCTCCACTGGTTGGACAAATTTACAACCATGCCTGGCGTACGGCCGGTTGGCGCTGACGATGCCGATCGGGCAGGAGGCCTTCTTCCGGGTCGAGGACGTCGCGAAGGCCCCGCCGATCCTCGGCGGGGC
>NZ_JBEXYN010000090.1:0-11171 GCF_040630935.1 Streptomyces sp. NPDC005722 | reverse complement strand
CGACGGCGTCGGTCAGGGTGACGGCGTGGTCCCCGGCGTCGATGGTCCAGGTGAACTCACCCGCCCGCTCCGGCACCGTCGCCGTGATCGTCTGCGCGCCGTCCGGCGCGGGCGGATCCGTGGTCAGCGACAGCGCCGTCCAGGCGTCCAGGCCGCGGTCGTCGAAGGTGTCCTGCCAGGTCGTGATGTCGGTGAGCCGCAGGAACGCCCCGATGCCGTAGGCGCGGCCCGGGGTGAGCCTGCCGGCCGGGACGGTCAGGGACGCGGTGAAGGCGCCGCCCGAGGCCCGCATCGAGTCGTAGTAGAGCTGTCCGCCGCTGGTGTCCGGCGACGTGACGACCCAGTCGCGGTTCCCCCGCTTGCCCGGCTGCCACGTCTCGGCGTCGAAGAGACCCACGTCGAGAGAGTAGGTCAGGGTGGGACTCGGCCAGTCGGGGACGTCGAATCCCGCGCCGAGTACGGTCAGCCGGGTCGGGGACCCCGGGTCGACGGCCGTGCCCGGGACCGCCACCAACTGGGGCTTGCCCGTGGCGCGGAAGACCCGTACGGCGAAGGCGCCGGAAACCGTCCGGGCGCCCTCGGCGTTGGCCGCGACGACACGCGCGGACGCTCCGTCGGCGTTGAGCGGCACGGCCGGCAGGGTGAACTGCTGCGTTCCGCCGACGATGGGCTGCGCGTACTCGGCGCCGGCCCAGCGCCTCCAGGTGGCGCCCTGGTCGTCGCTGCGTTCCAGGACGATCGTGGCGGGGTCGACGGCGGGGTTGCCGGTGACGCGGAACGTCACCAGGGGCCTCGTCCCCTGGATCGCGGCCAGATCACGCGGCGGCACGGAGAACGTGGGCGCGGTGTAGGGAGCGGTGGTGAGCAGCAGGGCCGTCGAGGTCGCCCGGCCGTCGCCGTTGGTCGCCACGACGCGGACGTAGGTGTTGTTCCACGAGGAGTCGACGGCCGGGATGGTGAGGGTCTCGCCGTCCGCGCCCTCGACGGCCGTCCACGGGCCGCCCGCCGAACCGGAGCGCTCCCACCGGACGGTGGCGTCCCCGTCGACGTCGGCGGTGACGGTGAGTTCCCGGCCCTCGACGTAGGGCGCCGCCGCGGTGGTGGAGGGGTTGGCGAGGATGACGGGGACGTCCTTGACGTCGGGCGCGGAGTCGAAGCCCACCGAGAGGTCGAACGGCGGCTTGTCGGGGTCGTCGCTGAGGCCGCTGGTGTGCCAGTAGCTGGACAGGCCCGTCTCGTACTGGAAGTCGACGAAGGACTCCGGCCACGAACCCCAGCCGGGCCGGGCCTCCTTGACGGCGCCGGAGATGGCGGAGGTGGTGGAGCGCACGCCGCCGGTCAGCGGGAAGTAGTCGACGCCCGAGAACCGCGGGGAGATCCGCACCCCGCCGCCCGGTCCCGCGGTGGTGTCGAGGCGTACCTGGTCGAAGGTCGCGACGGTGACCCGGCGCGCGGGCACCTCCTCCTGCTCACCGGGATTGTCCCGGCTGGAGCCCATGCCGCCGCTGGTGGCGGTGAGGGTGCCGGTGCCGTCCTCGGCGACGGTCAAGGTCGGGTCCTTGACGTACCAGGTCACCATGCCCGCGTAGGCGTTGGCGGTGAAGGCGCCTTCCCAGCGGATCGTGGCCTCACCCGTGACGGGGTCGGCGGTTCCGCTGCCCTCGGTGAACAGCACGCGCTGGTTGAGCTGCGATCCGGCACCGGGGATGCACTTGGTGGCGTCGGAGATCCCCTGGGCCGTGCCGTCGGCGACGCGGTGGACGATCCGCACGCCGCCCTGCCGGTCCTTGAACTCCCGCTGTGTCCCGGCGGAGAAGAAGTTGCAGCCGGCGTTGGCCGGATTGCCCCCCTGGTAGATGCTGTTGACGCCCCACTCCAGGCTCGCGTGGCTCACCGGCCGGGGGCTTCCACCGCCGGAGACCACGCCGAGCCGCGCCGCCGCCGAAGTGACGGACGGACCGTGGCCGTTGTCGACGACGACCCGGTAGCGGGCCCCGTCGTCGGCGGGGCGGGACTTGAAGGCGAGCTCTGCGGTGCTCGCCCCGGCGATGTCCGACCATGCGGAGCCGGCGGCGTCCTGGCGCTGCCAGCGGTACGTGAACGGGCCGGTGCCGCCGGCGGTGACCGTGAAGCGCGCGGTCTGGTAGGCCTGCACGGAGGTGTCGTGGGGTGGCTCGACGACGCCGGCCGCGACGGGGGTGACCGTGAGTGCGGCTGCGTCGGAGGTGTGCTGGGCGAAGGCGCCGTCGAACACCTTGACCGAGTAAGTGGCGCCGTTGTCGGCGTAGTTCGCGGTGAAGGTGTAGGTCGCGGAGTTGCTGTTGGGGAGCGGGACGCTGCCCTTGGCGTCGGTGCGGTACCAGGTGTGGAAGCGGGCGCCGGGGAAGTCGGCGGAGAAGGTCACCGACCCGCCGTCGGGCACGGTCTGCGCTTGCGGTTGGGCCGCGAACGCCGGGTCGGACGCCGCGGCGGCGCCCGCCTGGGTGGCGCGGACGGCCCGGGCGGGCTGGGCGGGCTGGGCGGCCACCGTGGCATGGGCGGCCGTGGCGCGGGCCGCTCCGGCCGACACGGGCAGGGCCGGTGAGGGCGCGGCCACCGCCAGGGCCGCGGCGGCGGCCGCGAGCCCGACGGTGATCCGCGCGGGGAAGGGTCTGGAACGCACTGTCACGTCCGCTCGTCGAAGGGGAATTCGGCTGATGGAGGGGCGGCCGACGGCTCGCCCCGGCCCCCGTGGTGCCGTCCGCGTCCCGGTCGGGGCCGGGGCGGACACTGCGTTCGCCGGACGGTGTCGACACGTTGTCCCACCCAGTGCCCCGGGAGCCGGAGAGCGGCGTCGTACCGCCCGGGCTCCTTCGTGCGCTCCGGAACCTCGCCCTTGCGGGGCTTGGTTCGATCCTGCGAAGTTAGGATAGCCTAACCTATGTATCATGCCGACAGATCGTCGGCAACATGTTGACTTAGGGGACCCTAAGTTGCAAGCATGGCCGCGAGCAAGACCAAGGGAGGAACCATGACAACATCCCCTTTTTCCACGGCCATTCGCACCGCGAGTCAGGACCGGCACACCGAGGCCGAGAACGCACCGTTCATCACCAACCTGCTGGGTGGGCGCTTCGCCGTGGACGCCTACGCCCGCTACACCGAGCAGCTCTTCTTCGTCTACCGGGCGCTGGAGGAGGCCGCCGCGCCGCTCGAACGCGACCCGGTCGCCGGGCCCTTCCTCAAGCCCGAGCTGATGAGGGTCGCCGCCCTCGAACAGGACCTGTCCCACTTGCTGGGCGACCGGTGGCGCGACCGCGTCGCGCCCCTGCCCGCGACCCGGCGGTACGCCGAACGCATCGCCGAGGTGGCCGCGACCTGGCCGGCCGGATACGTGGCGCACCACTACACCCGCTACCTCGGCGACCTCTCGGGCGGTCAGGTCATCCGGAGCATCGCGGAACGGACGTGGGGCCTGGAGCACAAGGGCGACGGCGTCCGCCTCTACGTCTTCGACGGCATCGACAACCCCGCCGCGTTCAAGCGCCAGTACCGCGTGCTCCTCGACGGGTTGCCCGTCGACGAACTGGAGAAGCAGCGCGTGGTGGAGGAGTGCCGCACCGCCTTCGCCCTGAACGCCGCCGTCTTCGCCGACCTGGACGCCCTCTTCCCGCTCACCGCCTGAGCGCGGCCGCGGCCGGCCGCCGGGGAACCGGCTCCGGCGGGTGCGTTCCGGATGCGTCGCCGCTCTTTCCGGAACCCCCACCCTCCCCAAGAAGATAGGTTAGGCTTACCTAAGTTTCACGGGAGCTTGATCCAGGACGTCCCTGTCCTGGGTCCCGTATGTCCACACCGTGCACCACCGTGTCCGCGCGAGCCGCGGACGTTGTCGGACGGGGGCGGATCCGCCCCCGTCGCCCTGATGGAGGCAGCCCTGTGACGGGCAACAGACAGCCCCGGTCCCCGCGTCCGCCGTCGTCCGCGGCCGGCCCCGGTCCCGGCGTGACGCCCGCGCCGCGCACCGTACTCACCCGACGCGTCCTGCTCGGACTGCTGTTGGTGGTACCGGTGCTCCTCAGCGGCTGCGCCTCGCCGGCGGGCGCGGGCCGCCCCGCCGGGCCGGCGGGCACGCACCGCACCGTCCCGTGGGACCAGGTGCGCCCACTGGCCGACCCCCGCTCCCACCGCGGACCCACCACGGCCACCGTCGCGGACGCCGGCATCACCCCGGTCACGCGCACGGCCCACCCCGTGCTCCCCGCCACCGTCACCGACGTGCAGGGCACCGAGGTGACCGTCACGAGCAGCGACCGGATCCTCGCGCTCGACCTGTACGGAAGCCTCGCCGCGACCGTCCAGGGCCTCGGCCTGGGCGACCGCCTGGTCGGCCGGGACCAGTCGACCGGCTTCCCGGCCGCCGCCAAGCTGCCACTGGTCACCCGCGGCGGGCACCAGCTCAACGCCGAGGCGATCCTCACGCTCCACCCCACCGTGCTCATCACCGACACCACCCTCGGGCCCTGGGACGTCGTCCTCCAACTGCGCGACTCCGGCGTACCGGTGGTCGTGGTCGGCGCCAAGCGCTCCCTGGACACCGTCGGCACCCTCGTCGACGAGGTCTCCGCCGCGCTGGGGGTGAAAGCCGAAGGACGGCTGCTCCGCGACCGGTTGCACCGTGAGATCGCCGCCGAGCAGGCGCAGATCGCGAAGGTCGTCCCGGCCGACGCAGCCCGCCGCCCCCGCGTCATGTTCCTCTACGCCCGCGGCCAGGCCGGTGTCTACTACCTGTTCGGCAAGGGGTCGGGGGCGGACTCCCTCATCGAGGCGCTGCGCGCCGTCGACGTGGCCACCGAGGCCGGCATCAACGGCTTCACACCGCTGAACGCCGAGGCGATGGCCAAGGCCAGGCCCGACGTCATCATGATGATGAGCGAGGGGCTGCGCTCCGTCGGCGGCGTCGAGGGGGCGCTGAGCCTGCCGGGCGTCGCCCAGACCCCGGCCGGGCAGCACCGCCGCATCGTGGACATGAGCGACTACCAGGTCCTGTCCTTCGGGCCGTTGACCGCCCAGGTGCTCGACGCGCTCGCCCGTGCCGTCTACGCGCCCGACTCGCTCGCCCCGTCCCCCGCGGGAGGGGCGTCATGACCGCGCTCGCCACGGGCACCCGCCCCGAGAACGGCCCCGGGACGGCCGAGCCGACCGGCCACGCGGCCCCGGCTGCCGCGCCCACCGGACGTACCGCCCGCCTCGTCCTGTTCACCGCGCTCGGTGCCGCCCTCGTCCTGGTCGGACTCGGTTCCGCCGCGCTCGGCCAGTACGGCATCGGGCCGGGCGACGTCGCCGGCTCGGTCCTGCACCGCCTGTCCGGGCCGCTCGACCTCGGGCAGCCCGTCCCCGACCGCTTCGCCGAGTCGACGCTGTGGCAGATCCGCATGCCCCGCGTCGTGATGTCGCTGCTGGTCGGCGCCGTCCTGGCGACCGCCGGCGCCCTGATGCAGGGCGTCTTCGGCAATCCGCTCGCCGAACCCGGCGTCGTCGGGGTGTCGGCGGGCTCCGCCCTCGGCGCCGCGTCCGTCATCGTCGCCGGCGTCGACGTCCTCGGCCGCTTCACCGTCCCGGCGGCGGCCTTCCTCGCCGGGCTCGCCGCGGTGCTGCTGGTCTACCTGCTGTCCCGGGCCGGCGGCCGCACCGAGGTGGTCACCCTGGTGCTGACCGGCATCGCCATCAACGCCGTCGCGGGTGCCGGACTGGCGTTCTGCATGTTCTTCGGCAGCCAGACCGCCCGCGACCAGATCGTCTTCTGGCAGCTCGGCAGCCTCAACGGCAGCCGCTGGGAGTACGCCGGCAGCGTCACGCCGTTCGCCGTGATCGGCCTCCTCGGCGCCTGCCTGCTGGCACGCAGGCTCGACCTGCTCGCCCTCGGCGACCGGTCCGCCCGGCACCTGGGGGTCAACGTCGAACGCCTCCGGGTGACCGCGATCGTGCTCATCGCCGTCATGGTCGCCGCGGCCGTCGCCTTCAGCGGCATCATCAGCTTCATCGGGCTCGTCGTGCCGCACCTGGTGCGCATGGCGGTCGGCCCCGGCCACCGGGTGCTGATCCCCGCCAGCATGCTCGGCGGAGCCGTGCTCCTCGCGACCGCCGACGTCGTCGCCAGGACCGCCATCGCCTACGCCGACCTCCCCATCGGCATGCTCACCGCCCTCGTGGGCGGCCCGTTCTTCTTCTGGCTGCTGCGCACCACCCGCGCGCGGGCGGGAGGCTGGATGTGAGCGCGCGAACCGTACTGGCACGGCTCACCGGCCGCCGGGCACCCGTGCCCCGGCCGCCGGAGCCGGGAACGGTGGTGCTGTCCGCCCGGGGACTCGGCCTGCGCGTCGGCGGTACCTGGCTGCTGCAGGACGTCGACCTCGACCTGGCCGCCGGCACGCTGCTGGCGGTCGTCGGCCCCAACGGCGCCGGCAAGTCGACCCTGCTGTCCCTGCTGGCCGGCGATCTGCATGCGACGACCGGGACGGTCCGCGTCGGCGGCCTCACCGTCGCCACGGCCCACCCCGCCGACCTCGCGCGCCGCCGCGCGGTCCTGCCCCAACGCGCCGCGCTGTCCTTCCCGTTCACGGTCGCCGACGTCGTGGCGATGGGGCGCGCGCCCTGGGCCGGCACCGAGGCCGAGGACGACGACGAGGACGCGATCGCCCGCGCCCTGGGCGCCGCCGACATGACCGGGTTCACGCACCGCCGCTACCCGACGCTGTCGGGCGGCGAGCAGGCACGCGCGTCCTTCGCCCGGGTCCTCGCCCAGGACACCTCGGTGCTGCTGCTCGACGAACCGACCGCCGCCCTCGACCTGCGCCACCAGGAACAGCTCATGCGGACCGCCCGCGCCCGCGCCGACGACGGACAGGCCGTGCTCGCGGTCCTGCACGACCTGCAACTGGCCGCCGCCTACGCCGACGAGATCGCGGTACTGCACGCGGGCCGGCTGGTGGAACGGGGCGAGCCCGGGGCGGTACTGACCGAGCCACTGCTCGAAGAGGTCTATCAGCTCCCCATCGAGGTGTACCGGCACCCCGTCACCGGCGCGGTGACGGTCGGACCCCGACGGCACGGCAAAGGAACACCCACACCATGACCACACCCCTCACCCTCGCCACGGCACCGCCCGTCCCGCCCGGCAGCACCCGGCGCGGACGCGCCCGGCACCTGCCGTGGGCCTTCGCCACCGCCGCCCTGGCGGTGGCCGCCACCGTCCTGGTGCCGGCGCCCCCGGCCACGGCGGCCACGGCGGCCACGGCCACGGCGGCCGCCCGGGTCACCGTGTCCCCGGCCACGGCCGACCCCGACTACGCGAGCAGACTCCGCCTGCACGGCGCCGGGTTCCAGTCCGTGAAGAACGGCTTCGGCGGTGTCTACGTGCTGTTCGGCACCGTCAGCGGCAACTGGCGGCCCAGCCGGGGCGGTACCAGCGGTGAGGACTACGTCTACGTCCAGGACTCCGAGACCAAGGACAACCACGGCTACCAGCGCTTCGTCGCCTTCCCCGGCGACCCGACCGCCTACGCCGCCAACGGCGGCACCGTGAAGGCGGACGGCACCTGGGACGCGACGCTGGTCGTGCCGGGTGCCGTCTTCCCGGCCAAGGGCCGCGACGGCACGATACGCCAGGTCGACTGCCGCAAGGTGCAGTGCGGGGTGATCACCATCGGGGCGCACGGCGTGGCCAGCCCGGCCAACGAGACGTTCACGCCCGTCCGTTTCACCACCCCGGCCGGACAGGCCCCGGCCACGAAGCCTGCCCGGCCCCGTGCGTCGAAGACGCCGGCCGGCGCGCCCGCCACGAGCCCGGCACCGGAGGTCCCCTCCTCCGCGGCCCCGGGGGCCGGATCGGCCGCCGCCTCCCCGGCGACGACCGGCGACCCGGCGACCACCGTCACGGCGGACGCCGTCGTCAGCGCCGGCGCCACCTCGGGAGCGGGCCGTCCGGTGGTGCTCGGCGCCGCTGTCGGCGCCGTCGTCCTGGCGAGCCTCGTCCTGCTGCGCCGACGCAGGCGCGGCGCCACGTCCACCCGAACGGGGGAGAAGTGACAACCCGGATATCCAGCAGGCGCACGCGGACCACCACCACGCGGCGCGGCATCGCCTCCCTCCTTGGTGTCGTGGTGGGTGTGGTGTCGGCGGCGGGTGTGGTGGTCGTGGGGGCCGGTTCGGCTTCTGCGGCTTCGGTGTCGGTGTCGGATGCCTCGTTCTCGTGGGGTCTGAGTGGTGAGCAGGGGGGTGGTGCGTTCTTCGGTGGCTGCAATTTCCTGTCGGCGGGGAAGGCGGGCAACACCGGTTCGTCGCGGTTGTGGACGCAGGGTGATGGCTTCTATGCGACGCGGGACGGGAACGTCACGGTGGAGAAGCCGGATGCGGCGGGTGTGTTCGGTCAGCCGTCGTGGTCGACGAAGTGTCAGGATCCGAACGGGTCTGCGGTGTCGGCGGGTTCGACGGGTTCGCTGACGCGTAACCGGGTGGTGTTCGAGCACGGCACGGGGACGGTCGACACCGCCGCGCACACCGCCACCATCCACTGGTCGGGTTCGTTCACGTCGGTGTTCTACGGCGGTCTGACGTACTGGTCGGCCACCGACCCGACGCTGACGGTGGGCGCGGACGGTGCGGGGACGTTGTCGGCGACCGTGACGGGTTACGGCGCGGACATGAACGATCCGGGCAAGTGGGTGGCGTTGCCGGCGCGGACGGTGACGTTGGCGAAGCTGAGTCACGTCGCGTTGGGTGCGTCGGGGTTCACGGTGACGCCGGACTATTTGGGGGAGTCGGTGACGGTTCCGTCGGGGACGACGGGGCAGCCGGCGAAGTCGGCGTCGAACCAGGCGTACTGGGGTTCGTTCCCGCAGGACTTCGTGGACTTCCAGCAGTCGACCGGGCAGTCCTCGTACTGGTTCACCTCCGGCGGCGCCCGTGACGCGGCCAAGCCCGCCACCCCCCTCACAATCACCTACACCACCCGAGGCACCGCCGCCCCCACGCCGGCCGGGCCCGGCACCACGCCCACGGCCACCACCCCCGCGTCCCCCACCGCGACGGCCGACGCGCCTTCGGCGGACGGCACGGCGGACACCGCCGAGGGCTGCGAGGTCACCGACGCCGTCAAGGGCGGCAGCCTGACCTGGGGCTTCAAGAAGAGCTTCCGCTCCTACGTCGGCGGCCCCGCGGGCAACAGCATCACGGCCGACGACGGCCTGAGGATCCTCGCCCAGGACCTGGCCGTGGCGGGCAGGAACACCACCGGCACCTACCAGTGGCCCTTCGCGTCGAGTCCCGCCTACACCTCGCCCGACGACTTCACCGTCCAGTACGCGGGCCGCGTCACCTACGCGTACCCGGCGCACTACTTCGAGGTCGCGATCGCCGAGCCCCGCCTCGTCGTCCACGGCAGGACCGGCACCCTCTACGCGGACGTCAGCCTCACCGTCAGCGCCCCGGACGCCGAGCCCACCACCGACGCGCGCAGCGACGTCGCCCTGGCCTCCCTCGACCTGTCCGGCGGCTCTGCCGACACCGGCGCCCAGGGCGTCACCCGCACCCTGCGCACCGCGATACAGGACACCAAGGCCTTCACCTTCAACGGCAGCAGCTTCTACCGGAAGGGCCAGCCGCTCGACGACGCCACCGTGCACCTCAGCGGCTGCACCGGCACCGGGGGCGCGCCCACCACCGGCCCCGGCGACACGCCCGGCGGACCGGACGCGGACGGCGCGGACGGTGCCGGCGACGACTCCGCGCTCGTCCCCGACACCCGCTTCCGCCCCGGTGAACTGGCCAGCACCGGTGTCGGAGCCCACGCCACCGGAGCCCTCGCGGCCGCCGCGGCCGGTGTCACCGCGGGCGCGGTCCTGATGCTCCTCGCCCGACGCCGCCGGCACACCGCCGGCGTCCACCGCTGACCTTTCCAACCGACCGGCGCCCACCGGCGGTGAAGGGGGTGAGGCCGTCCGCCGGGGCCGGACACCCGTACGAGCCGAAGGGGCCGGGCACGCCCGCCCGACCCCTCGACCAGCGGGACACGACGTGTCCCGCCTGATTCTCTGCAGGAGAGAAGAAACCAATGTATCGAATGACGACGCGCCGCCCGGGCGCGAGATTCAGCCCCCGCACCGCCCGCCGCGCGACCCGTGCCCTCGCCGGTGTCGTGGTGGGTGTGGTGTCGGCGGCGGGTGTGGTGGTCGTGGGGGCCGGTTCGGCGTCTGCGGCTTCGGTGTCGGTGTCGGATGCCTCGTTCTCGTGGGGTCTGAGTGGTGAGCAGGGGGGTGGTGCGTTCTTCGGTGGCTGCAATTTCCTGTCGGCGGGGAAGGCGGGCAATACCGGTTCGTCGCGGTTGTGGACGCAGGGTGATGGCTTCTATGCGACGCGGGACGGGAACGTCACGGTGGAGAAGCCGGATGCGGCGGGTGTGTTCGGTCAGCCGTCGTGGTCGACGAAGTGTCAGGATCCGAACGGGTCTGCGGTGTCTGCGGGTTCGGCGGGTTCGCTGACGCGTAACCGGGTGGTGTTCGAGCACGGCACGGGGACGGTCGACACCGCCGCGCACACCGCCACCATCCACTGGTCGGGTTCGTTCACCTCGGTGTTCTACGGTGGGTTGACGTACTGGTCGGCCACCGACCCGACGCTGACGGTGGGCGCGGACGGTGCGGGGACGTTGTCGGCGACCGTGACGGGTTACGGCGCGGACATGAACGATCCGGGTAAGTGGGTGGCGTTGCCGGCGCGGACGGTGACGTTGGCGAAGCTGAGTCACGTCGCGTTGGGTGCGTCGGGGTTCACGGTGACCCCGGACTATTTGGGGGAGTCGGTGACGGTTCCGTCGGGGACGACGGGGCAGCCGGCGAAGTCGGCGTCGAACCAGGCGTACTGGGGTTCGTTCCCGCAGGACTTCGTCGACTTCCAGCAGTCGACCGGGCAGTCCTCGTACTGGTTCACCTCCGGTGGCGCCCGTGACGCGGCCAAGCCCGCCACCCCCCTCACCCTCACCTACACCACCCGAGGCACCGACCCGTCGGACCCGGGTGAGGACCCCGGACCGTCCGAGGACGAGCAGACGATCACGGCGACGGTGCCGGAGCGGGCGGGTGAGTTCACCTGGACCATCGACGCCGGGGACCACGCCGTCACCCTGACCGACGCCGTCG
>NZ_JBEXYN010000089.1:0-11243 GCF_040630935.1 Streptomyces sp. NPDC005722 | reverse complement strand
GGGCGCCGCCCCCCCCTTGTGTGGGGGCCCCCGCCGCCGTGTGCCCGCGGCAGGCTCCCGCCCGCGGTCCGTCGCACACGGAGCGCGCGCGCACGTCGTGCGGTCGGTGGACGCGGGGCGGCCCGTCACCTGGACGGGCTAACCGGCCCGCCCGCCGGGGCGCCCCCCGGCCGTCCTCCGGGACCGGCGCCGGGCGGCGGCACACGCCCCCGTCCCGTGTCCGCTCGCCGGGCGATCTTCCTCCGCGTCGCCCACGCTGGTGCCGGTGCCCGCCCCACCCGGCGGCGCAGCCGCACGCGAGGGCGGCCTTCGCGGCCGCCACGAACCCCACAAGGGAGCAGGCATGACATTGACGACGGATGCGCTCATACCCGCGCTCGAGGATGTGCGGGAGGCACACGCCGCGGTGGTCGACCGGTTCCGGGCCGACATGGCCGTCACCCCCGCCGGTCCCCATCGGCAGACCCTGGAACGTCATGCCGCCCAGACCCAGCACCACATCGCCCGCATCGAGACCCACGTCCGTGACATGCGCCCGCGTCACCTGCTGCGCGACACCGGCGAGATGGTCAGGACGGCGTCGGCGGGCGCGTTCCACACCGCGATGGCGCCCCTGCACATCGGCGCCCGCATGGTCCGCGGCGTCCTGCCCGGAGGGGCGCACACCGACGAGCACCAGCAGTTGAGGAACACCGAGGACGAGTACACCGCCACGGCGCGGGCGCTCGCCGCCTGCCGTGCCGGCGAGAGCATCGCCACCCTCGCCCAGGACGACCGCGCCGCCGCTCTGCTGACCACGCTGCGCCGACAGGACGAGCAACTGCTGCGCGAACTGGAGTCCAGCGTCGAGGAACAGGCGCTGGCCCTGGCCACGACGGCGGCCGGCGACGGCCGGCGCCCCTACGGCGCGGCCGGGATCGCCGACGCCGCCGTGCGCACGCTGCGCACCACCGCCCAGCGGCTGCAGGCGGTCTGGGCGGGCGGCGGCGGGTCCGCGCCCCGGCCCGCAGCCGACGCCCCGCGTCCGGCGGGCAAGGCCCCGGCGGCCGCCCACGCGCCGATGGCCGGCACCATCGACCTGCCGCTCGCGGACTACGACCGGCTGCCGGTCGCCGAGATCATCCAGCGGCTGCGCCTGTTCTCGCAGGCGGACCTCTCCATGATCGAGGACTACGAGCGCGAGCACGGCGACCGGGTCGGGGTCCTGAACGCCATCGAGAACCTGCGCGGCAACCAGCCCTGGCCCGGCTACGACACCATGAGCCCCGACCAGATCACCGCCCGGCTGCGGGGCGCCGAACCGCTGCTGGCCCGGCAGACCATGGACTACGAGCGCCAGCACCGCCGGCGTGCCGACGTCATCAGCGCCGCCAAGCAGCGCACCCGCGCCGCCGTCTGACCCGCCGCTCCCCGAGGTCCCCGCCGCGGCACCGCGGCGGGGATCCGCGCCGTCCGTGCGCAGGGCGGGTGCGGGGGCGCAGGCGGGGTAGGCGTATCCCTGCCGCCAAGGAGCAGAAGGGAGCACTCCGATGGCCGACTCGTCACTGAAGGCCGTCGGCTGGGCGCGGTCGTTCCCCGTGTCGGGCGGGGTGCGCGCCGGCCGCCGGTGGACGCGGGACCACCTCGCCGCCCTGGACTGGACGGAGGACGCGCCGGGCACGGTCGACGACATCCTGCTGGCCGTGTCGGAACTCATCACGAACGCGCACGTCCACGCCCACAGCGACGCCGAGGTCGTCCTGACCTGGGACAGCCGGTGCCTGCACGTCAGCGTCCACGATGACGACGACCGGGTGCCCGTCCCCCGCGACGCCGACGAGGACGCCACCGGCGGGCGCGGCCTCGCCCTCGTGGACGGTCTCGCCGACAGCTGGCAGACGCACTCCCAGCACCACGGCAAGACCATAACGGCGTGCTTCACGCCGCCTGTTCGGAACCCGGGCGATGCCGGTGCCGGTTCCGCTACCGATGCCGGTGGGGAGCCGGCACGCTGAGGCCCGGCGTCGTGGACGACGGCCGACCGCGGGTCAGGGGCGGAACACGTTCGGGTCGTGAGTGAGCGGAGCGTTGTGCACGGTCGCCGAGTTGTACGTCCAGCGGTCGGCGTGGGCCTGCTCGCGGCGGGCCTGCTCGATGAGCAGGCCGTCGGCGTTCTCCGTGCGACGGTTGCTGCGGCGCAGGAGCTTGACGACCAGGAACGCCACGAAGGACACCAGCAGGAACAAGAGGATCCCGAATTCGACCACAGCAGCTCTCCCCCGTGTGACATCAGCCTTGTGACCTGGATGGTAGCCGCGGAACAGCGGCGTGTCCCTCCCGCTTGAGCCTCATCTGAGCTTCCGGGAAACCTGGTTGGCGTGCGGGGACCGCGCTGTCAGGATCACGGGCATGGGAGACGCGACGACGGTCCGCGCGGTCAACGCGCTGACCGAGGGGTGGGCGGGCAGGGCACTGCGGCAGGGCGAGGAGACGGTGCTCTCCGCCGCGGGGGTGTGGCCGCTGCTGGCCCTGCTGGCGGCGGGAGCCGACGGCGCGGCCCGGGACGAACTCGAACGGGCGACGGGCGTCGGAGCCGCTGAGGCGGCCGAGGCGGCGGGGCGGCTGCTGGCACGCCTCGACGAACTGCCGGGCGTGGCCTCCGCGATCGGGCTGTGGAGCAGCGCGGCGCTACCGCTGGAGCCGGGGTGGGCCGTCGCGTTGCCGCCGGCCGCACACGGGGTGCTGAGCGGTGACGTCGCCGCCGACCGCGCGGCGCTGGACGCCTGGGCCGACAAACGTTCCGGCGGGCTGGTCCCCCGGATGCCGATCCCCTTCGACGAGGACACCGAGCTGGTGCTGGCGGGGGCGCTGACCGTCAGGACGGACTGGCTGCGGCCGTTCGAGGACCACGGCGGTGTGCTGTACCGGACCACCGCGTTGCTGGACCGCACCGAGGTGCTGGACGCGCCCTGCGGCCGGGTGACGGTGCTGAAGGTGCTGGGCAGCGGCGGGATCGACGTCCACCTGCTGCGCGGCGAGGCGGGCGTGTCCGGCGGCGAGGTGCTGGCGGCGGGCGTGGGCGCGCTGCGGCGCGCGTACCCGGCCGTCCCCGGGGACCTGCTTCCGTACGGGGAGCCCGGGCCCGGGGTCCTGGTGTCCCGGGTGCGCGGCTCCAACCGCAGGCCGTTCCTGTCGGTCGCCACGGCGCCCTTCGAGGTGACGGCGCAGCACGATCTGCTGGATCACGCGGGGCTGTTCGGGCTGGCCTCCGCCAAGGACGGCTCGCGCGGCCACTTCCCCGGGATCAGCGGCGAGCCGCTGGCGGTGGGCGCCGCCGGGCAGACGGTGGCGGCCTCCTTCGGCGCGCAGGGCTACCGCTCCGCCGCGGTCACGGCGTTCGGCGCCGCGGGGGCGGGCATGCCGCCCCCGTACTCGGCGAAGTGCGTGGAGGTCGAGTTCCTCGGGCCGATCGGCTTCCTGACGCTGCACCGGACCTCGCGCCTGGTACTCAACGCGGGCTGGGTGAACGCGGACCTCCCCGACTGGGACGCGTCGCACGCGGCCGACGCGGACGCGGAAGGGACGACGTGACGCGCCGCGCCGCGTCCGACGCCTTGGGGCATCCGTGCCAACTTGCGCGCGCCTCATATTCGATCGGGGCCGACTCCACCGGCATGGGGGCGGGTGACCAGAGCGAAAACTACTGAACTTAAATGGGTGATGTCGGGACGCTGCCAGGTCATCGGAGAAGCCTGCGGACGGTAGCAGCGCGTCATCCGTCATCCACATCGACACCGCGTCGATCGAGAGCACCCTGTCGCTCAGATGCAAGCAGATACCATCCCAGACCAGCACGATCGGGACAATAACTGGATGCAGATGCGGATGATCAGCTACCGGAGCCGCCCCAGCCGAAGCCTTTCGGCTGGTCCTTACACCCGGTGCGCTCCCGGACCGTACAGGCCAACCGGGAGGGCTGCCCTGGCTTGTAGCAGGCCATACCGACCATCGACACCCAGCCGGAGCCGCAACCACTCACCAAGATCACCGGCGTGCGGCTCCGACGGCCCCACGCCTCGCGCGCGCGGCGGAGTCAGCGACTCCTCCAGCAGCCCTACGCATCACTCAGGGCGCACCACCGAATCGTGGAGGTGTCCAATAAAGGCACTCCAGGCGACAGAAGTGAAGCGCAGCCACGGGCCCTCAGGTTCTGCAGAATGACGGACGTACACCTCTTCGCCGGTCCACTTGACCTCAACGCACTGAGTCCCGTTCGAGTCGCTCACCGATGCCTTGCGCCAAGACCATGAGCCACTCACGTATGTCCACCCTCCACGTGTTGCTGGCAGAAGGCTCACTTGCGGCTGGTCGACCTCTACCTCATAGCCCCCGGACCAGCCAGGCCCCCATCAGGTTTACGACGACCGGCACCAGCCGCGCGTGGCCTTTGCACTGTCGCCGTGCGCTGGCCGAAACAGCGATGACACCCATTCCCAGTGCGAGTCCCACCAAGTTGGCCGCAGGGACTGTACCCACAGAGCCCCAGGACCTAACACCGAACGACCGCCGAACCTCGGTATGCCCGCGCGACAACTTCCGCTCGGCGCCCGGCGCGGTAAGGTGGCCTCACGCGTAGTCACCAAGGGGGGGCTTGCATGATGCGTCCTCGACCCTATCTACCCCTGCGGTTGACGTACGGCCTCCTTGTGGGGACCTTGACCACCGGAGGTGGATACTGGATCTCCCTGGCAACAGAACTCCCGCAAGCTGGCTGGTTCCTGGCGATCGGAGTCACGATTCTTGCGGGCTGGCTGAGCCCTGAGGTGGCTCATCTGCTGTATCGGCGGACAACGCTCGGGCGCCACGGCGAGAAAACCGGCGCCTGATCCAGCCAACGAGGAGAACTCCAGCACCGCTCAGCAGCGCGCCGAACATCGTCTGTGGATGAGGCACAAACACATAGGCAACCGTGACGATCAATCCGGCCACCGTGAGCAACGGCACCGTCAGCAACATAATCGCATTCACCGTGCGATACCGGTCGGAGAGCACCGAACGGACCACTTCCAGCGCTAGAGCCACCCACGTGGACTCAGGCTCGGGAGCCCTGCGACGCTCAGGGGCTGCCATCGCTACCCCCGCTCCGCGGACATGCCAAGGCGCCGCAACTACCCGACGCAGAAATGCATCGAAGGCCGCGGTCGGCTATGCAGAGAGGTACTGTCTCTCTCACACGGCACCCCCGATAGTGGTCCATGCCCAGAGGCCGGCTGCAACTATTGGATTATTTCGTTCAGTTTTGGATCGTCGGCCGTGTCCGCGAACGTCCACGGCCGACAAGGCGAGCTACCCAGAGACCCTGAACTCCACTGGCTCTGACCCGATGGCCTCAGCTAGGTTGCGCAGTATGTCGGGCATGCGATTCTTGATCACCTTCGTCTCGAGCTCCAGGAACAGGTCCAGGTAGGAAGCGACCTCCTCGGGCATCGTGCTAATGCTGGCGCTCCCACGCGGGTTCTCCAGATAGACGAAGGGAGGGACATCTTCGGTGAATTCGAAGATCGTGAAAGGCCCCGCTAGTGCAGGATGGGCTCCCTGACTGAAGGGCAGTATGGCAATGCGAATTCGATCTTGGGAAGCCGCATCAGCCAAGCGACGCAATTGGGCCCTCATGACGCCTGCGCCACCGACCTGACGTCGAATCACAGACTCGTCAAGGATGAACGTGAACTGCGACGCCTCGTTGTCCAAGACATCTTGACGCAACATGCGGGCCTCAACCATCCTCCTGACCTTGTCCGCGGACTCTCCTGGCGAGTAGGCCCGAATGATCGCCGCCGCATACTCCTCGGTCTGCAGGAGGCCGGGCACAACCGATGGCTGAAAGGTGCGGTTGTGCGCCGCAGATCCCTCCATCGCAAGGAAGTCGAGAAACTCCTTCGAGTAAATGTCGCGGTACTCGGCGAAGGGCATCCTCCGACTACCTCGAGCCAACTCCAGCAGCTCTTCGACGACCTCATGGTCGCCCACGTCGTAGGTAGCCAACAGGGAGCGTAGATCGTTGATGGAGATCCCAACCTCCCCAGCCTCGATCCGGATCAGCTTGCTGGGCGACCACTCCATCCTGTCGGCGACCTGACGCTGCGTCAGGCCCGCTGCGGCGCGGGCCCTGCGGAGCTCGGTGCGCAGCCGGAGACGCTGAACCGCCGCGCTACCTTTGGTCGCTGTCGTCATATCATCTCCCTATCTGCAATGTAGCAGATTGTTGGCACTCATAGCGGATGAAGCTATCAGCACATCTTGAGCAGATACTTGGCGTTCCGCGAGCACTCATCCTGCCTTCTCGGCGACCCCCACGCGAACCAAGGGCCCCAATCGAGCGGTTTTGACCTATCAGTCACTCGAGCACAGAAGACTCGCTCAAATCTCGCCCAAACCCCGCTCACCGCCACGCCACAGCCAGCGCTCCAACAGAGAGACCTGAGTTCACACACCGCCGGACCCGCCACTCGGATGCGCCGACGGCGGCAGCAACGTGCCCCGCCACAGAGTTGGTTGACGCAGTATCGACCATGCGCCTGAGAGGCCACCGTCAGATCAAGTCTTGTTCGACATGAAATCGCACACTTTGCCATACCTCTCATCACCCGTGTTGAGGAACGACATCCCTAACCTGCCCACAAGGGGGTCCGAATCCAGACCATATGCAGCAGCCGGCATCCACCAAGTGGCTCCACATTCGGCCCGGTCTTCGAGCGGCGCCCTCCAAGCACCCCAGCGGCTGCGACACGTCGAACTGAGCGGCACTGCGATTCTGCGTGAACGGCTGGTCTGCTGTTCCTCCCGCAACAGCAGACCCTCATCCGAGACCCCTACGCGATCTCCGCACCCGTGGGACGTTGCCTAGCCGGAGCGCCGACACCTACCCGCAACGGGACCCGGGAACTCCCGCCCGCGGTGGAAGGCGCACGCCGAGGTGGTCGGGCGCACCGCGGACGGGTCGTGCCTGCCGGGACCCGGCGGGCACTGACCCGTCCGCCGCGTCAGGCGGTCGCCTCGTCCAGCAGCTCCAGGACGTGCCGGTAGGGGCGGCCGGTGGCGCGGCTCATGCCCATCTCGCAGGTGCGGTTGCAGGAGGCGTACGCGTCGAACGCGCCGGCGGTGATCTCCGCCGCCTGGGCGGCCGTCGCGGACCCGGTGACCTCCGGGTGGAGCAGGCCGCGGTCCCCCGCGAAGGCGCAGCAGCCCCAGTTGTCGGGGACGGTGACCTGTTCGCTGACCGCGGCCGCCACCTGGCGGAGGGCCGCGTCGATGCCCAGGTGGACGGTGGAGCACGTGGGGTGCAGCGCCATGCTGCCGATGCGGCGCGGGGCGGGCAGCGCCGGCAGCAGGTGCTCCGCCGTGAAGGCGACGCTGTCGACGAACCGCAGGGCCGAGTATCGGGCGCGCTCGGACTCCGGGAGGGTGTCGGCCAGTTGCTCGAGCCCGTGGGTGCAGGAGGAGGCGTCGCACACGACCGGCAGCCGCCCGGCGTCGCTGGCCTCCCACAGGACCTCCAGGGTCCGGCCGGCCATGGTGCGGTGCCCGTCGGTGTAGCCCTTGGACTGCCAGGGTGTGCCGCAGCACAGCCCGGTCAGTCCGTCCGGGACGGTGACCTGGACGCCGGCGCGTTCGCACAGCCGCAGGAAGGCGGCCGCTGCGCCACCGGAGTCCCCTTCGGGGGCGAAGACGCTGCCGATGCAGGCGGCGAAGAACACCGCCCGCGCGCCTTCGGGGTGCCGCGGCGCCGGGCGGGCCGGGCCGCCGCGCGGGATGTCGCCGGACCAGGTGGGCACCAGTTCCGTCGCCCCGAGTCTGCGGGCCGCGCCGGTCGCGGCGCGGGCGACCGGGGCGGGCAGGACGTGGGCGGTGTTGAGGGCGGCGCGCACCGAGGTGACGGCGCTCCCCCAGTGCCGGGCGGTGGTGTTGCCGAGGCGCTGGGCGGTGGGGCTGTGGCGCTGCGCGCGCAGGCGCTTCATGACGGCGCCGGTGTCGATGGTGACGGGGCAGGCGGTGACGCACAGGCTGTCGGCCGCACAGCTGTCGACGGCCGCGTAGGCGTAGTCCGCCTCCAGGGTGCGGCGGCGTTCCTCGTCGCCGGCGGCGGTGGCCAGCGCGATCTCGCGCTGCAGGGCGATGCGCTGCCGGGGCGTGGTCGTGACGTCGGCGGTCGGGCAGACCGGCTCGCAGTAGCCGCATTCCACGCAGGCGTCGACGGCGGGGTCGACCGGGGGGACGCTCTTGAGGTCCCGTAGGTGCGCGGCCGGGTCGTCGGTCAGCAGGACGCCCGGGCTGAGGACGTCATGGGGGTCGCAGAGCCGCTTCAACTCGCGCATGACGTCGTAGAGTTCGTCGCCGTACTGGCGGTGGACGAAGGGGGCCATGGCACGGCCGGTGCCGTGTTCGGCCTTCAGGGTGCCGCCGGCGCCCAGGACGAGGTCGACCATGGCGTCGGTGAAGCGGGCGTAGCGCTCGGTCTCGGCGGGGGTGTCGAAGTCCTGGGTGAGCATGAAGTGCAGATTGCCGTCGCGGGCGTGGCCGAAGATGACGGCGTCCTGGTAGCCGTACCGGTCGAACAGGTCGATCAGGCCCTCGCAGGTGCCGGTCAGCCGCTCCATGGGCACCGCGATGTCCTCCAGGAGCGCGGTCGTCCCGGCGGGCCGCGCGCCGGCGACGGCCGTGTAGAGGCCCTTGCGCAGGTGCCAGAGGCGGCCGCGCACCGCCGCGTCGCGGGTGAGCGCGGAGCCGGTGACGGCGGGCAGCCGGTCCAGGACGGGGCGGGCGGCGGCCACCGTGGCGTCCAGCGCCTCGGCGCTGTCCTCGGCGAACTCCACCAGCAGGGCGGTGTGGCGCTCCACCCGCAGCCCGCGCAGTTCCTCGACGGGGTCGGCGGCCTGCTGGGCGACGCGCAGTGAGGCGGCGTCGAGGAGTTCGGCGGTGCGGGCGCCGGCGGCCAGCAGCGCGGGCAGGGCGTCGGTCGCCTCGGCCAGGCCCGGCATGATCAGCAGGCCGGTGGCGGCGTGCGGCAGCAGGGGGACGGTACGGAAGACGGCCTCCGCGACGAAGCCGAGGGTGCCCTCGCTGCCGATCATCAGGTGGGCGAGGATGTCGGCGGGGTCGGTGTGGTCGAGGAACGAGTTGAGCCCGTAGCCCATGGTGTTCTTCATCGCGAACAGCCGCTCGATGGTGGCGCGTGAGGCGGCGGAGCCGCGGACCCGGTCGCGCAGCCGGAGCAACCCGGCGTGCAGGTCGGGCTCGTGGGCGCGCAGCGCCGCGTCCGCGTCGGGGGCGGCGGTGTCGACGACGGTGCCCGAGGGGAGCACGAACTGCAGCGACTCCATGGTGCGGTAGGCGTTGTCCTGGGTGCCGCAGTTCATGCCGCTGGAGTTGTTGGCGACCAGCCCGCCGATGGTGCAGGCGCTCTCGCTGGCCGGGTCGGGGCCGAGGCGGCGTCCGTGCCGGGCGAGCCGGGCGTTGGCCTGGCGCACGGTGAGTCCCGGCTGGAGGCGGATGCGCAGGCCGTCGTCGAGGACTTCGGCCGAGCGCCAGTGCGTGCGGACGTCCACCAGGACGCCGTCGCCGCCGGCCTGTCCCGCCAGGCTCGTGCCGCCGGAGCGCAGCGTCAGCGGCATCCCGGCCCGGTGCGCGCCGGCCATGAGCGCGCCGACCTCGGTGGCGGAGGCGGCGCGCACCACGGCCTGCGGTGTGAAGAGGTACGGGGAGGCGTCGTGGGCGGCCGCGACCCTGCGGGGCACGTCGGTGGAGACCCGGGAGGGGTCGGCGACGCAGTCGGCCGCCCACGCGGCCGGGCCGGGGTCGGCGGTGCGGGACGTGCCGGCGGGGGTGGCGGAGGGGGTGCTCATGGTTCCTCGGGTGACGACGGTACGACGCGGGGGCACGCGGCGGTCAGCGGACGGGGCCGGTGATCCGCAGCAGGCGGGGCGGCTGTGCGGCGGGTTCGGGCAGGCGCAGCGGGGCCAGGCCGGGGGTGATGCTCCCCAGGACCGTGGCGCGGCGGGCTCCGGTGCCCGAGGTGAGGGTGCCGGGCAGGCCGTTGACGGTGAGGAAGCCGAGCACGGCGAAGGCGAGGGCCTCCTTGGCGTCGGAGGGCAGGCCGAGGTCGTCGCTGGGACGCAGCGTCACGCCGGGCAGTTCCTCGCCGATCATGCGCATCAGGACGGGATTGCGGGCACCGCCGCCGGAGACGACGAGGCTGGTGACCCCCTGCGCCCGGCAGGCGTCGGCGACGGTGACGGCGGTGAGCCTGGTCAGGGTGGCGAGGACGTCGTCGGTGCCGGGCGTGGGCACGGCGGCCAGCGCCCGCTGCAGGTAGGGCAGGTGGAAGAGTTCCTTGCCGGTGCTCTTCGGCGCGGGCCTGCGGTAGTAGGGGTCGTCGAGGAGGACCTCGAGCAGGTCGGGGCTGGTGCGGCCGGCGGCCGCGCGGCGGCCGTCCTCGTCGTAGGCGGCGGCGCCGTCGGTGAAGTGGCGTACGGCCGCGTCCAGCAGGGCGTTGGCGGGGCCGGTGTCGAAGGCCAGCGGTTCGGCGCCGGGGGCGACGACGGTGATGTTGGCGATGCCGCCGAGGTTGAGCGCGGCCGGCACCCCGGGCAGTCCGCGCAGCAGGAGGGTGTCCGTCATCCCGACCAGCGGGGCGCCCTGGCCGCCGGCCGCCACGTCCCTGCTGCGCAGGTCGGACACCACCGGCAGTCCGGTGGCCTCGGCGATCCAGGCCGGCTGGCCGAGTTGGAGGGTTCCGCGGACGGTGCCGTCCTCCACCCAGTGGTGCATCGTCTGGCCGTGGGAGACGACGAGGTCGGCGGCGCCGCCGCACAGCTCGTCGAGGGCGCGTGCCGCGGCGCCCGCGAAGGCCCGGCCGATGCCGGTGTCCAGGGCGCACACGTCCTGGGTGGTCGTCGTCGCGGGCGGCAGTGTCGCGCCGATGAGGTCCCGCAGGTCGTCCTCGTAGGGGACGGACAGGTGGCCGAGCGGCCGCATGTGCAGGGTCTCGCCGTCCAGGGTGAGGTCGGCGGCGGCCGCCTCGATGGCGTCGTACGAGGTGCCCGACATCAGGCCGATCACGCGCATGGCTTCTCCCAACTCTTGTGTGCGGGGCGGTCGTGTGGTGCCCCGGGGTGGGGGCCGCCCGTCGGCCCTGACGCGCGCCCTCGCGCACACCCTCACCCGGCGGCCGGTGCTGCGCGGCATCGTCGCGGACTACCTCGTCG
>NZ_JBEXYN010000088.1:0-12496 GCF_040630935.1 Streptomyces sp. NPDC005722 | reverse complement strand
CGTGATCCGCCTGGTCGGCGCCGTCCTGGCCGAGCAGAACGACGAATGGACCGAAGCTCGCCGCTACATGGGCCGCGACCTCCTCGCCAAGGCCCACCTCCACCCAATCGAGTCAGATACCGGCGACACCACCCTGCCCACCGAACTCACCGCATAGCCTCAAAAAAGAGATCACCGAGTGGCCGTCGATACACCACCCCAACGGACGTGACCTCTAGTGGGGGTTCGGCTGGTTTGTCTTGTGGCGCGGCTGGGTTTCCCTACAGGGACATGCCGCAGTACAGGCGTCGTCGCGGACTTGCATCGCCGGCGAGTTCGGCGAGGCGTTCCAGGAAGTCGGCCATGAGCACTGGGTCCTCGCCTCGGCCGTCCTCCGTGTGCGTCCATGCGGTGGCGGCTTCCAGCAGGCGCTTCGGGGTGGCCGCTGCGAGGACGTCACGGAGGGTATCGGTGAGCGAGACGAGCCAGGGCCCCTCGTGCTCGGCGTCGTTGAGCAGTGCGCAAAAGCGCGGGTCGGCTTCCACTTGTTCCTCGGATACGCCCGTCAGGTGGGCTTCGACGGTTCCGAGGATCAGGTAGGGGTCCGCCCCTTTGAGACCGACCGTGCCAAAGGGGTCGGCTATGACGTCGCCTTCGAACAGTGCAAGGGCTTGCGTGTCGTCAGTGGCCGCGTAGTAGTCGTAGACGTTTCCCATAACTGGATCATGCCAGCCCTGATGAGGAGCGTCGTTCAGGGGCGCAGTCGCACCGGAACAGGCGATCGACGCCCCTTCAAAGCGATGCGATGGGCATGACGGTCACTGAGGAGCCCTGGGGGGGTGCTGAGCGGGGCTCAGGTGAGGTCGAGGACCCGGACAGGCTGCCCGGCCCACTGCTCCGGGGCGGCGGTGGCGATCACCGCACCATCAGGGCGTTCCGGGGTGGGCTGGGCGGCGTGGCGGGTATGGGCGGCGGCCCAGGCGTTGTCCCGGGCGACAGCCAGGGCGGCGGGCAGGTCGAGGTCGACAACGGTGATGCCGGGCAGCGCTGCGATGTGCTCGGCGGTGCCAGGGCGGGCGCGGTCGGCCTCGACCAGGGCGCAGGTGGGTGCGTACAGGTGCCAGCCGGCCTCGGCGTGGGCGCGGTGGATGAGGCGGGAAGCGAGGAGGTTGCCGCGGCCGGCTGCGACCATGGCGGTGTCGTCCAGGACGACGTGCACGACCTGGTTCACCGGGCGGCCTGCGCCTGGATCAAGCGGCGGTCAAGTTCGGCGTCCAGATCATCCTGCTCGGTAGAAGTGGGGGCGTAGCCGTTCCAGGCGTTCAAGATGGCACGGGCCCGCTCGGCCCGCTCGGCCCGCTCTGCAGGGGTCAGGAGGCTGTCGGCCAGACGGGCCAGGTAGGCGCGCAGCGACAGGCCTTCGGCCGCGGCGATCTCCGAGAGCCGGTCGCGGGCCTCGGCGGGGATCCGGACGTTCGCGTCGGACATAAAAGGGGTCTCCGTTCACGATGCTGCACGACACTATAAGGGGTACGGGTACGTACCCGTGTCCACTTCCGGGACACGCGCGCCCTGGAGGGACCTGGCGTCTGTCAGCGCGGGACGGGCCGGATGAACAGCGCGTCCAGCCCGGTGGTCATGTCCCGGGCGGCGGCTCGTAGGGCTACGCCCTATGCGTGTGATGATGGCCTGCGGCGGCACGCCGGGCGTGCCGCTCTGCCGGGGGTGCGCGGCGTGTTCTCCAGCCGGACACGCCCGCAGGGCGGCGCCGCCTACCTCAGCCGGTCCCCCACCGGTGCGCTTCGGCACCTCGCCATTCCACCCAGCGTGGGCCGTCGACCGCCAGGCCCGGCTCCGGCAGGCCTGCAGACCGCAGGATTAGCAGCAGGTCGTGGTCGGAGAACGCAGTGCCGACGTAGTCGTCCTCCATCCGGCCCTCACGGTGCATCGTCACCAGTCGGCCACCGCTCGGCGACAGGCCGTGTACCACAAACCGTGCGCCTTCCATGATGTCCAGCGTGCCGCACAACGGTGAGCAGCACTCACTCAGCGAGCAGCCGGCGCCTGCTGCACAGTGGTGGCGCCTGCCGTTGGAGTGGAGGTCAGCGACGCAGTGCCGCGCCTTCACACGGCCAGGCTGCATCGGCCAGTGTTGACGTGCGCATTCCCGTAACCGTCACGTCCAGCGCGCACCGGCGGGGCCCCGGCCTCCCCCCTTGGGGCCCCGCCCCCCTCACTGCCTGCACACGGGGGCGAGTGCGGGACCAGGCGACCCTTTTCAGGGAGTGGTCGCCGGGCGGACGGTTCAGGAGTTGGCGGAAGAAGTCGGCGACCACCGGGCGGGCGCGGTCACGGTCGTCCAGTTCGTCGTGGCCGAAGCGGAACACCTCGTAGCCCCAAGACGCCCGCAGGTCAGGGCCGCGCCCAGGCGATCCCCGTCTGCAACCGCGTTGAGAAGACACAGCCTCGGGGGCCGCCCGCGGATCGGCGTCGATATCCTCGCGGACGTGATCTACGTGGGAACGATGGGCATGGATGAGGGCGCTCCGACGACAGCGCGCCTTCGCGATGTACTGAACCCTGCTGGGCGCGTCGTGATCGCCGAGGGACCTCCTGACCAGGTTGACTCCGCCGACGTGGCGCGGATCGTGGTGACCGGTGCTGAGATCACCGACTTGGCCCAAGTACTGGCCACTGCCATCCCGCTGGGTCGGCCGTTGGTGGAACACAACGCTGGCCGATCGGGACGCGTAGTCGTGGGGTCGCCCGGGAGCCGTGCCTTCGCTGCGGGGCGGGGAAGGCACGGCTCCCTCGCCGACCGATTGGCCGACTATACGGCCCGGGGGCGGCGCCGACTGTGGCGGGCAGACGGCGCGGCGGTCACCGGGTTTCACGCTCCGGCCGTCAGGCCGCGGGTGCCCTGAAGTGGCAGTTCGAGGAGATGGACGAGGTGGTTGTGCCGTCGGTGGTGCGAACGCGCCAGCCGTAGGAGTGCCCGGGGATGAGCTGGGGGACCGGGACGGAGACGGTGCCCTGGCCGCGGACCTTGGGGCTGGCCGAGCCCGCCTGGCCCATGGTTATCGGCTGGGGCTGGGTGGTGTCGGTGTTGTCCCAGATCGAGAACTCGGCCCAGACTTCCTTCGACGGGTCGGGGCTCGTCAGCGTCGCCGTCAGCGTCGGGGTGAGGCTGGTCGCCGTTCCGTGGTCGGCGCCGAAGGGATCGACCGACTGGTGGCAGCCCTGGGAGCTCGGCTCGCCGGGCACGTCCCGCAGCGCGGTGTTCCTGCCGGTCGGCGCCGTCAGCTTGCCAGCGTACGAGGCGACCTGGTCGTCGCGCAGCGGGTAGTCGAAGGCCGCCACGCGTTGCACGAACCCGTTGAAGTACGCATTGTCAGCGCCCTTCACCTTGTCGCGGCCGACGACGAACGGGCCCGTCGCGGCCCAGCGGTCGGCGTCGGCGTGGACGGCCGTGGCCTTCTTTACGCCGTCGACGTAGAGGGCCACCGTGCCGGCGGAGGCGTCGTGCACCCCCGTGAGGTGGGCCCACGTGCCGGGGGTGGCGGCGGGGGCGATGGCCTGGTCGACGCTCCAGGTGCTGCTGTCGGCCTTCGGCAGGGCGAAGCGCCAGGTGCTGTCCCCCGCGTTGTACCAGAGCATCATGCCGCTGATCATCGTCCCGTCCTGGGACAGCACGACCGACGTGCCCACACCCGGGTTCACCTTTGCCCAGGCGGAGACGGTGAAGCTGCGCGTGGTGTCCACGACGGGGCCGGCCGCGGCGACGGCACCGGTGGAACCGTCCAGCGCCAGAGCTCCGCCGTGCTCGCCCGGCGCCCAGGAGGCGCCGCCCGCCAACGTACCGGTGTATCCGCCGGAGCCGCCCGTCGTGGCCCCGGGGTTGCCGTCGAGCTGCCAGGAGAGCTTCCCGCCGCCTTGCGTGCGGCCATACAGCGGGGTGTGGTCGGAGTAGCCGGTCGCGTCGGGCCTGCACGGGTCGGGGACAGTCGTCGGCGTCGCGTCCGTGCAGGTCGGCTGGACCGAGAGCCGGTAGTCCGTCTGGTCCGCGAAGTCGGTCCGGGAGTCGCAGCCGGTGAAGCCGCCGGTGGCGAAGAGGTAGTCGATCTTGGAGGTCGTGTACCCGGTGTACGACAGGATCCCGCCGTTCGAGTCCTTCCTCACGCCGTCGAGCGTGAACTTCGTGGGCTCGTTGGCGGACTCGCCGGGGCTGTACGTCCGTTGGTCGCACTCCGACATCAGCGCGTAGAGCGGCTGGAGCCTGTCCTGGAGCCGGGTGTTGAAGTCACCGCCCAGGACGACGGACGGGAACTTCCCCACCACGTTCGTGACCGTCGCGATCTGGTCGTCGTAGTACTGGTCGGCCTGCGCCTGCGTGAGCTTTCCGGACTCGACGTCCGCCCCGAAGTTGGACACGTGCGTCGTGCACAGGTGGTTCTCCCAGCCGGCCGCCTCCACGCACAGCACGGTCCCGCGACCCATCGCCAGACCGAGCGGAGTGGTGAAGTCCGTCTCCGTCTTCCACGTCAACCGGCCCTTGACGCCGATCGCTACGCCCAGCGTGCCGGACAGAGAGCCGCGGCACTTCGAGCCCTGCGCGTCGACGAACTCGACTCCGGGCCGATCCGGCTGGTACGTCTCCCCCGGGCGCGTCGTGCCCGCGAGCGCGAACGTCCAGTCGGAGCCCGGATCGTCGCTCTCCAGCCTCGCCTCCAGCGGCGCCAAGTGGCTGACCGAGCAGGCCTCTTGGAGCATGACCACGTTGAGATCCTGCTCCTTGACCACCTGGGCGATGCCCTCGATCTTCTTGTCGGGCACGTTGCGGTACGGGCAGTAGCCGGCGTCCGAGGCGACCCGCCCGCCGGCCTCGCCGCAGATGTTCCATGTCATCGCTCGGACCGTCTCCCGGGTGTGGGCGGTACCGGTCGCGTCCCCCGGCGTCGTCGTGACCGCCGCGGCAGGCATCGCCTGTGTCCAGATCAGCACGACGGCCGCAAGGACCGTCGCCAGGAGGTGCAGCCCATGGGCCGCGATTCTTCTCATGTGTCGTCACTTACCGGCGGACCTGTGGGGGTCCGCTCCTCCCCCCGCCCCGGACCCGGGGCAGTGGCCACGACTCTGCCAGCTGAATCAGCGCACGTCGATCAAGATGAGGGTGGGTGCCACCGATCCCGCAGCTCAGTCGGTGCGCGCGGCCACGACAGCGCACCGGGCGGTCTGCTCGCGGCCGCGCATCCGGCCGGTGAGCGTGACGACCACGTCAGGAGCGTGGCCCGGACCTCGACCGGGCCTAGAAGACTCATGAAGTCGCCCGTTTGCGCTGGCCGGAGTGTGGTGCCGATCCGCCCCGGGTCCGATGGAGAGCATGCTGCCTGCCATCAGCCGTCTCTCGATCACCTTCGGCCTCGTGACCATCCCCGTGACGATCCACTCGGTCATCGAGGAGCAGAGCGTGCCGCTGCACCAGGTCCACGCTGAAGACGGCGGGCGCATCAGGCTCCGTCGCGGTGTGAGATCTGCGGTCAGGAGGTCCCGGTGCAGCAGCTGGCCCGCGGCTATACCGACACTCAAGGCCGGACCGTCGTGCTGACGGAGGACGACCTGGCCAACCTGCCGATTCCCTCCATCAAGACCGTCGACGTCGTGGCCTTCGTCGACGCCACGTCAGTGGACCCTCTACAGCTGTCGCGTTCCTACTTCCTCGGCTTCTATACCAGCGCGGCCAAGCCCTACGTTCTCCTGCGCGACGCCATGCGCGAGGCCGGCCGAGTCGCCATCACCAAGGTCACGATGCGCACAGGCGCCAAGGAACAGCTGGCGCTGCTTCGAGTCAGGGACGATGTGCTGGTCCTCCAGACGATGAACTGGCCTGACGAAGTCCGGTCCACCGAAGGCCTCGCACCGGCTGCTGACGTGACCGTGCGGCCGCAGGAGGTACAGATGGCTACGAGCCTTATGGACGCGCTCTCCGCCGATTTCGACCTGGCGGCGCTGCGCGACCGGTACCGAGACGCCATGACGGAGTTAGTGACCGCGAAATTGGAGGGCGAGGCTCTCCCGGACACCGCTGCGGTGACGCCGGCACCCGGTGACGTCGTCGACCTGATGGCAGCTCTGCCGGCCAGCATCGACGCGCACCAGCACGAGCAGCCCTCCGAGGAGGAACACCCCGAAAGACAGCCGAGGTGCAGCTGCGGACCGCCTGAGCCGGAGATGCGCCGCGCGGATGACGGGTCGCTCGCCACTCGGTCTCCTCTGCGGTCGCCGATGCCCCAACCCCATGGCGGGCGTACGCAGCCCTCCAGTACACGGTGCAGCCCGCAGCCGGGATCCGTGAGCAGCACCTGGAACTCATGACGCACAGCCGAGCTACTCCAAAGCCCGATGCGGTCCTGGCGGCAGAATGCAACTACAGGTCGGCGAGTTCGGCCAGCATGGGTTGCAGTCGCGCCGCCAGCGTGTGGTCGGTGCGTTCCAGTTCGCGTGTCAGCGCGGTCAGCACTGCGGCCAGGGCCCGCCGCAGTTCCTTGTCGTCCAGCGACCGGATCAGCGTCCGGTGGAGATCGGCGGTGAGTTCCTGCGGAAGCAGGTGGGCGCCCTTGGCATAGGCGGAGGGGTGGCCGAGGCGGAGGCAGGCCAGTGCGATCACCTGGTCGCGGACGGCACCGATCCAGTACTCGGCCTGCCAGTAGCGGCTGCGTTCGATGGAGGTCCGCGCGTGGAGCGCGTGGTGCCAGGCCAATCCGACGAGGTGGTCATGGCCGGGAGGATCGCCCTGCCTGAGGGGGACGGCGGGGCCGAAGACGCTGCGCCAGGCAGGCCCGAGCGGTCCGAACTCACCGACCGGGGTGAACGCGATGTCGACCTCGAGCCAGCCGGGCAGGAGGAACACCCGATAGACCGTGGAGCCCGAGGGCAGGTCCCAGTGGTGTCGGGCGAAGAAGACCTCATAGAGCGTTGCCGTCCAACGCTCCAGCACAGGGCCAAATTCACCGTCGACCGCGAACGCAAGGTCGAGATCCGACCAACGGTCCGCGGCACCGACGGCCTCAGACCCCGTCACCGCCGCGCCCACCACCGCAGGATCCGCGTCCGCGAGAACCAGCAAACGCTCCCGGACACGCTCTCGTTCCCCAGCGTCAAACACGCCCCCGACCCTACCCACCCCGCGCCTGCTCATCGGCCGATGTCGGCATGTGGGCGGCTGCCGCGCCGCGTCGTGCAGCATGGTGCTTGCCTGTGCACCGGCAGGTTCAGGGGGCGCAGGAGCGGCAGCCCGGCGTCCGTGTCCTGGAACACCGCGTCCACAGGGATGCTGCGGTTCCCCGAGAACGACAGCGGACGCGCCACCGCGGTACGCCAGGAGTCGATGCCGCGCAGCCCTGCCTGAGTAGCCGGCAATATGCCGCTCCGGGCGCCACGATCGTGTCGTTCACCGCCGTGGCGTACAGTGCGCCTCCCGCGCCGGCCCCGCAAGTCCGCCGGCGCGGCGCGCCGTTCTGGCCGGACCGGGGCTGCCCGCCCCTGACGCGGACATCGACATCCTCATCGTGCCGGTCCATCCGCAGACGGGGCAGACCTGGGCCCCGCCCAGCCCGGCCGCCTCGGCACCCCGTGCCCCTGCCATTCGGGGTGTGGTGGTGGTTGGCTTTCCCCGAGCCGCACCTGCCCGCCCCCGCGTCGGGCGTCATACCCGACGGCGTCCTACGCGACGATCCGCCCGCACCGCACCCCTGCAGCCTCTTCAGACCCGACCCCGGGAATTTTCTGGCACACCCTGGTCCGGCTACCAGCCGTCCGCAGCCAGTGGCTGAGCGAGATCTTGAGAACCTCACCCAGGACACGCGCACGCCTCTTCTCATCAGCCAGCAGAAGACACCGACGCCCACCCCCCGACCTGACGGGAAATCATGCCTCCGCAATAGAAAGCGCCAGACGGTGGTACCTCCCGAAGCGGCGAACATCTGCTGTCCGTGCTCAGGCTCTGGCACGGTTTGTGTGGCACGGCCACGTTGAGTAATGCGCTGGGGACATGCCGCTCGGCTGGTTAGGCTCCCGCTATGGGTGGTCCAGTGTTGATGATTGAGTTGGCCGAGGCGGTTCCGGCCGCAGTTGTTGAGCGGCTCCGGGGTTTCCTGGTGGGGGCGTCAGCCTTCTTCGAGGAGAAACGCCCTGGCGGCTACGACCTCAACGTGTTCGCCGACCGACTCGGCGCCACGGACCCAGGTGAAGTCGACGGTCGCCGGCCATTTCTGGTTTATGTCATGGGTCTCGGAATCGGGGACGAGGAGACCTTCGAGGCTGAGCACGCGGACGGCCCCGATCTGGAACCCCTCATCGGCTTCAGCCCGACGCACGCGGTGGACGTCATCGCTGGGTGCAACAGACCGATCGATCATCTCGCCACGGCCCTACTGACGGCTGCCATCATGGACGTGGTTGGTGGCGTTGCCAACGCTGAGCTGCTGGATGACCAGGTTGCAGTCGTGGACGCACTTCCGGGTGTGCTCGCGATGACGGACGGTCCGTTGCCGACTGTGTTCGGCACGGCGGAATTCTTGCGTGCGTGGGCTGCTCAACCGGGCTTCAGGCTTCTCAAGTAGTCGGTGGCGAGGGCGGGTTCAGTCCGCCGAGAAGGACACGGTTTCCCAGGAGGTCGAATCCCGCTCGTCCGTACATCCGCCGCTTAAGCATCTTGGTTCGGTTCACATGGCCTTCGACCGCTCCCGAACTCGAGGGCAGGGTCAGGCCGGCAATCACGGCGTCCAGGTCGCGTTCAAGTCCGGCGGCAAAGGTGTGGAAACCAGGGAGATCATCTCGCCGGGATTTCCTGCACCTCAACTACTCACGCCCGGACTCTCCCACTGCTCCCTGGCCACCCCGTCCGTGTCCGGTACGACGGCGCACCAATCGCCCAGCGCCGCATCGGCCAGCATGAGGGAGAAACCGTCATCCGTGACCTCGGAGAGTGTGTCGGCTCCACTGGGGTAGTTCCGATGGACCAGTTCGCGGTACGGCAGCGGGGCCACGAAAGTGGTGAAGGCGTCTTGCAGCAGCTCCGCTCTGGGGTTCAGCTCCGGCTCGACGGCCACGCAAACCAGCGAGCGTGGCCGCAGTAGCCGGGCCACTTCGGCTGTGCTCTCCGGCGTCACGTGGAACCATCTGCACCCATGAACACCGTGCGCCCAGCGCTCGCAGACCAGGGTCAGGCACTCGGACGCCTCCGCCGCCCTCGCCCAGAAACCCGTGTCCGCGACGGCGTCGACGGGGTCCGAGATCTGTATCGGTTCAGGAGCCGCGTCTTGCCACAAGAACGTCGCGTCCTCACCATGGAGTCCCGCGAGATCGGCGGCCACCGCCGGTGTGGTGTAGAGGTGTACCGCTCCGTCCCATCCCGACTCGAACTGAAGTCTCCCGGGTGCGGCAAGCTGACAATACGGCCCGTGCCCAGCTGCCATTCCCTCAGCGAGCCCCATGGCTTGCGGCGGCCGGACCTCCGCACCGTTGCGCAGGCCGCGGTGCTCTTGGGGAAGGGGCTCGCTCACCAGCAGCCCGCCCACCTCCAGGAGGTCTGCGCCGCTCTTCTCAATCGCGGCTCCGAGCACCCGCGAAGCTCCGCCGCGTACGCACTCCAGGCAGCGGCTTCCGCCAGCTCCTCTCGCACGCGCTCGCTACGGGGGCTGATGATCAGCTCTTTGCTCATTTCGCCAGCCACTTGAGTCCTCGCAGCTCTCCGTTCGACCCGATGCTCAATTGTAGATTCCCTCCCGGGCCGAGCCCCCTCCCAACGGCGGCCGAGCCGCGAAGGCGAGTTCCTGTGACCGCCCCTACCTTGCACCCTGGGCCAGGGATAGGAGGCCGGGGCCAGTAGGTTCCGTTCCCCCTCATCGATGACGACACCTGGGCCAGTCTCAAGGCCATGTTCACCCACGACGACCTCTACACCAGCCTCACGCCCGACCTCAACTCCCCCCACAGCCCGCAACCCACCGACCAACACCAAGCCGACATCCTCCCAGCACTCCGAAACCGCCGGCCCAACCCACAAGCAACCCCCACCGACCGCGATGCCTCCCCATACCCAGACCCCGCCCCCTCCGGACCACGCATAGGAGCAGCCACCCCCGCGACAGCCTAACCACCACGCGCCAGCCACCAACAACCGCTCGGTCACCCCATGGGTCTGGTGCAACGTCGGCAACGGTGCCTTCACTGAACTACCGGTGCTTCGCTCCGCTCTGCCGTGCCGACCGGACTTGGCGAAGGAACCTGAAAAGACTCCGCTGGCGTGTCAAGAGAATCCGGGGCCTGCCCCTCTTCAGTCGCTCGAGTTGCTGTTCGGTACGCACGAGCCAACGCTTGTACCACTGAGCGAAATCGAGTCCGGTCGGCACAATCCCGCCGTCCGCCGGCCGCAAGTCCTCCCAGACAGCGCCTGCGTGCGGGCCCGTCATAACAAGCAATGAGGAGTAGCCGCAGCCTTGCTCGCTCAGGAAGACCACGCCTGCTTCTTGCGCGTCGTACAGCTCCTCGTAGCGCGCGTCCCACGCAGTGAACGCCTGGTGGAAGGCCTCGTCGGTCTCATACGCCTCCTGCTTGGGCTCTTGCGCATCCAGGGCGTCGAGTTCCTTTTGCAGGGCCTCCGCCACGAAAGGGCGCCCGGCAAGCTCGGCTGTGGTCCCCTGACCCCGGTGGGCGAATCCGACGTCGCACCACTGCCATCCGCTGCCGCCCAGGACGGGCGTCACCAGGCCGTAGTCGGGGCCGGCGCCTCCGGCTCCGACCTGGAGCAGGAAGCTGCGGTACTGCGTGGGCAGGTCGACGCCGAGGGCCGCCTCCAGCGACCGGAGCTGTTCCTCCGCCATGACCGCGCCAAGCCGAAAGCCGTGCCTGCGGGCACCGAAGACCGACTCGCTGCCTGCGAGCTCACCAAGTCGCAGTACCCGGTCCCGTACCCCTGCCCACGTTTCCTCGCTCATGGCAACACGCTATGGCGCCCTCCCGTCACACCACCATGGATTTCCCGCGGCCCCGGTCTGCTCCGGCCGGCACACGGCTCGGGGGCTTGAGCCTCAATTCGGTCGGCCAGCCCTTACGACCTGGTGCGTGATTGCGGTGGCGATGTGACGGGTGTGGTTGTGGGCGGCATGATCTGACGCTGTGACGATCATGGTGAACCGTGCGGTGCTCGGGCATCGGATACTGACGGGCCTGTCGCGGCGGCACCTGGCTGACCTGGTGGTTGAGCTGTCTAGCCCGTGGCAGGCATTGGTCGAGGGCCGGCGTCACGCCGCACGGGGCGGCGCACGGCGCCGAGCCGCCGGAGCGGGGGCCAGGCACCAGCTCGTCTTCGTCGACCGTGTGGCCGCCACACTCATTTGCGGCACGACCTGCCGCATGCGGCACTGAGCCTGCTCTTCGGAGTCGACCGCTCCACCATCAGCCGGGCGATTGCCGAGGTCCGCGGCCTGCTAGCCACTCGAGGATTTGCAGTACCCGACCGCCCTGGTGTGAGGCTGCGGACGCTGGCGGACGTCTTCGCCTACGCACAGGCCGAGGGCGTGAAGCTGCGGCTAGACGCCACCGAGGTCCAAGTCCGTCGTCCGGCCTCCCATCGGGGCGGACGGCGGGCCTTCGTGTCCGGCAAGAAGAAGCAGAACACCATAAAAGCGACCGTCATGGCTGACGGGCAAGGCCGGACCCTGCGGGCCGGCAACCTTCGCCCAGGGCGGATGCACGACGCCACCGCAATACGAGGCGAGGGCATCGACGACCTCTTCCGGCAGTTCCCAGCAGTCGAAGTCTTACTCGATGACGGCTACTTGGGCCTCCGCCGAGATCACCCCGACAAGGCCATCACACCGCCGAGGAAACCGAACAAGATCAGCCCACCCGAGGTCCACGAAGCCCGTGAGCGAGCCCGCCACCACCACTCATCCCAGCGCATCCCCGTCGAACACGCCCTCGCCGACCACAAGCGCTGGAAGGGACTGACACGCTGGACCCACCGCCGCGACACCCACCCCGCCACCTACGCCGCCGTCGCCAGCCTCGTCTCCGACCGCACCGCCACCACCTGACCAAGCACCCCCGACCGGCCAGTCACATCGCCACCGCAATCACGCACCAGGTCGTTACTGATCGTTTCAGAATGACGTACGGAGTCGTCGAAGGCAGATGATGCTGCAGGCGAGTTCCAGGAGGCCTTGGTGGAGGTCGGCGAGGTGCTCGTAGCGGATCCGGAGTCGTTTGAACTGGTGGAGCCAGGCGGTACAAGGTGCGCTCGACGACCCAGCGGGTTTTGCCCAGACCGGAGCCGTGGATGACGCCGCGCCGGGCGATGAGGGGCTTGATGCCGGGTCACGTCCGTTGGGGTGGTGTATCGACGGCCACTCGGTGATCTCTTTTTTGAGGCTATGCGGTGAGTTCGGTGGGCAGGGCGGTGTCGCCGGTATCTGACTCGATCGGGTGGAGGCGGGCCTTGGCGAGGAGGTCGCGGCCC
>NZ_JBEXYN010000087.1:0-14074 GCF_040630935.1 Streptomyces sp. NPDC005722 | reverse complement strand
GCCCCCCCACACACAGGTGACGGCGGCCGCCGGTGCGCGTACCGGACGTGCCCCGGTTCAGCCGGAGACCAGCCGCTTCGCGGCCTCGGCGATGTGGGTGCGGGAGATCCCGGCGGCGTCCATGAGCTCCTCCGCCGTGCCCGATCCGGGCAGGTCACGGACGGCCAGGTGCGCGAAGGCGGGCCCCTGGTGCCGTGCGGCGAGGGCGGAGAGCACGGCCTCGCCCAGGCCGCCCTCCGGGTGGTGGTCCTCGGCGACGACCAGGGCACCGGTGTCGCGGGCGGCGCGGGCGAGGGCGTCGGCGTCCACGGGCTTGACCGAGTACAGGTCGATCACCCGGGCCGTGACGCCCTCGGCGGCCAGCGCGTCGGCCGCGGCCAGGCACTCGTGCAGCGTGACCCCGGCCCCGATCAGGGTGACCTCGTCGTCCCCGGACTGCCGCAGGGTCTTGGAACCGCCGACCGGGAAGGACTCGTCGGGCCCGTACAGGACGGGGTACGCCCCGCGCGTGGTGCGCAGGTAGGAGATGCCCTCGAGGTCGGCCTGGGCGGCCGTCAGCGCGGCGGCGGACGTGGCGTCGCTCGGGTACAGCACCGTGGATCCGTGGACCGCGCGCATCATCGACAGGTCCTCCACACCCATCTGCGACGGCCCGTCCGCGCCGATCTCCACACCGCAGTGGCTGCCCGAAAGCGCCATCGAGATCTGCGAGATGGCCGCCATGCGGATGAAGTCGTGCGCCCGGGTGAGGAAGGCGGCGAACGTCGCGGCGTACGGACGGTAGCCGCGCACGGCCATGCCCACGGCCGAGGCGATCATCTGCTGCTCGGCGATGTACGTCTCGAAGTACCGCTCGGGGTAGGCCTTGCCGAAGTCCTCCGCGTGCGTGGAGTTGCCGACCTCGGCGTCCAGGACCACGACGTCGGGGCGGGCGCCGACCGCGACGAGCGCCTTGCCGAAGGCGACCCGGGTGGCGACGGCCTCGCCGAGCCGGAACTGCGGCAGCTCCACGGGGGTCGTCGCGGTCATCGGCGGGCGCGGGGCGGCCTCGGGCGGCAGCGGCCCGCGGACGGTCAGGTGGCGCACGCCGCCGAGTTCCTCGATGGCGTGCTCGGCGAGGTCCGGCGGCAGCGGCTTGCCGTGCCAGCCCTCGTGGTCGGCGACCTCCGGGACACCCTGCCCCTTGACGGTCCTGGCCACGATGACGGTGGGTGCCTGCGCGTCCGCCGCGGTGGCCAGCGCCCGGTCGACGGCCTGGAGGTCGTGCCCGTCGACGACGAGCGCGCGGCAGCCGAAGGCCTCGACGCGGCGGGCGTACGCCTCGGTGTCCCACTGCAGTTCGGTGGGGCCGCGCTGCCCGAGCCGGTTGACGTCGACGATCGCGACGAAGTTGGGCAGTCGCCGCTGACCCGCCTTGTCCAGGGCCTCCCACACCGAGCCCTCGGCCATCTCGCTGTCGCCGCACAACACCCACACCCGGTACGGCTCGTGCTCCAGGTCGCGGCCCGCCGTGGCGATGCCCACGCCGTAGGCGATGCCCTGGCCCAGCGATCCCGTCGCCACGTCCACCCACGGCAGTACGGGGGTGGGGTGGCCCTGGAGGCGTGCCCCGAAGGTGCGGTACGTCGTCATGAGCTCGTGCTCGTCGACGGCGCCCGCGGCGTGGAACATCGCGTAGAGCAGGGGAGAGGCGTGTCCCTTGGAGAAGATCAGGTGGTCGTTGGCCGGGTTCTCGGGCTTTCGCCAGTCGTACTTCAGATGACGCGCCATCAGCACGGCCATCAGGTCGGCGGCGGACAGACTGGAGGTGGGGTGGCCCGAGCCGGCCGCGGTGCTGGCCCGCACGGAGTCCACACGGAGCTGCTGGGCGAGTTCGAAGACCTGTTCCAGGTCGGTGTCCGGCCCGATCGGGCGGGCGGCGGCTTTCTGGTCCGTCATGACGGATTCCCTCTTCGTACGGAGGACTCTTCGTACCTGGTGCCTGCTACCCACCGGTTCGCGACGCACTCGCCCGTCTCGGCCGGGTCCCCGGCGTCAGCGCAGGGGTCCGCGGCGCGAACGCCGCCACCTGACGCCGACGAGGACGAGGTCGAGCACGAGCACGACGATGCCGATGACCAGCAGGTAGAGAAGACCCTCGGCGACCACGCCGATCAGCCCCAGGACCACGGCCACCAGGAGCAGGAACAGGAAGAGCGCCACGGCCGGAACACCTCCTTGGCGCGAGGGTCGTCAGCGCCGGGCGAGCTTCCGTTCGCCTCCGGCGCCCGGGTGGTAGGCCATGTCGTAGTACTGGAAGATCTCCCCTTCCTGCTCGACGGGCAGGACGTCGTCCGTCCCGATGGACGGAGCCTTCCTCACCAGCCCCCTGGACTGGGCGACCTGGACGTAACCGGGCCCGACGACCGCCTCGTCGAGGGGCACGAACACCAGCCGGTGCCGAGTGGGCAGCCCGGTGCGCACCGTCGCCATGGCGGGCTCGTCGGTGGCGGTGTCGACGTAGACCGCCTCCAGGGCGCCGATCTTGTGCCCCTTGGGGTCGATGACGTCACGGTCGCGCCACTCGCGGATGTCGGCTGAATGGATCATGAGCTGCTCCTCGGTGGAGCGCCGGACTGGCGTCGTGGCCCCCGGCGCGGGCGCACCGGGACCGCCCTGGCCGGGCCGTCGCAGGTGAGTGCGTTCCTGCTCGTTTTCTCATGCTACGTCCGTCATCCGGATCCGGCCGGGGTTCCGTTTACCGGCGCCCGCCCCGGCAACGCGACCCACAGGGGGCGTGTTCGCCCGCCGACCTGGCCCTGGAGGCCGTGATGGACGTCGTGGAAGAGGATCCCTACCGGTTCCGCATCGGCCGGCGCGCCGGGATGCGCGTCCCCGGTGTCGTGTTCGCCTCCCGCGACCTGCTGGGCCACGCCGGGAAGGCGCTGGAACAGGTCGTCAACGTCGCGACGCTGCCCGGCATCGTCACGGCCTCGTACGCCATGCCGGACGTCCACTGGGGCTACGGCTTCCCGATCGGCGGGGTCGCCGCGACGGACGTCGCCGACGGTGGCGTGGTCTCCCCGGGCGGGGTGGGCTTCGACATCTCCTGCGGCGTACGGCTGCTGGCCGCCGACTGCGACCGCGAGGCGGTCGGGCCCGCCCTGCCCGCGATCATGGACGGGCTCGGCCAGGACACCCCGCGCGGCGCCGTCACCGGGGCCGTCTGGCACCTCGGCAGCGACCGCCTGCTGGAACGGGTGCTGGCGGGCGGGTCCCGCTACGCCGTGGAGGAGGGCCACGGCGAGGACGGCGACCTGCGGCGCTGCGAGGACGGCGGCACCGTGGCCGACGCCGACACCGGCGGGGTCGGCGCGCGTGCCCGCGAACGCGGCCTCGGACAGGTCGGCAGCCTCGGTTCCGGCAACCACTTCCTCGAGGTGCAGGAGGTCGCCGAGGTCTACGACGCGCCGGTCGCCGCCGCCTTCGGCCTCGCGCCCGGCCAGGTCTGCGTGATGATCCACTGCGGCTCCCGGGGGCTGGGGCACCAGATCTGCTCCGACCACGTGCGGGCGATGGACCGGGCGATGCGGCGGTACGGCATCGACGTCCCCGACCGGCAGCTCGCCTGCGCCCCGGCCGACTCGCCCGAGGGCCGCGCCTACCTCGGCGCGATGGCCGCCGCCGCCAACTACGCCCGGGCCAACCGCCAGCTCCTGGGCGAGCTGTCGCGCCGCGTCTTCCGCCGCGAGGCGGGGGCCCGTCTCACGCTCGTCTACGACGTGTCCCACAACCTGGCGAAGATCGAGGAGCACGAGGTGGACGGGGTGCCGCGCACCCTGTGCGTCCACCGCAAGGGCGCCACCCTGGCGCTCCCGCCCGGCCACCCGGACCTGCCCGCCGACCTGCGCGGCGTCGGCCAGCCCGTGCTCATCCCCGGCACCATGGGCACCTGCTCGTACGTCCTCACCGGCGTTCCCGGCGGCGACGCCTTCCACTCGACCTGCCACGGCGCCGGCCGGGAGAAGAGCCGGCACCAGGCCGCGCGCGGCGTCAGCGGCCGGGAGCTGCGGGCCCGGCTGGAGGCCCGCGGGATCGCGGTGCGCGCCTCGTCCTGGCGCGGGCTCGCCGAGGAGACACCGGAGGCGTACAAGGACGTCTCGGCGGTGGTCGAGGCGAGCGAGGGCGCCGGACTGTGCCGCAGGGTCGTCCGGCTGGTGCCCCTCGGCGTGGTCAAGGGGTAGCCCCGCGGGACGGCACGCCGCGCGGGACCGCGGGCCGGATCCGGCCCGGACGCCCGCTCAGACGTCGACCGTCGCCGCGCAGGACCACCCGTACGGGCCCGGCGCCAGGTGCAGTTCGCCCAGCGAGACCGCCTTCGGAACGGCTCCGATGACCTCGACCGACCGGACGTCGGCCACCGCCATCCGCACGTCCAGCCCGCCGTCGTCCGACTCGGCCTCGACGTCGACGGGCACCTCCCCGTGCACCTCGAGCCGGAAGATGACCTCGTCGAGGAGGTCCGCCAGCAGATCGTCGTCGGGGGCCTCCGCCACCGGTATCCGCCGCACGCACGCCGGACGTACCCCCGAGATGTCCGCGAAGCACTCGACCAGCCCCAGTACCGCCTCGACCAGGCACTGCTCCCGGGTCGGCCCCCAGGCCTCGATCCGCACGTCGGCGGTGTGCGGCACCGCACGGTGCCCGCCCGCCTCCGCTCCTCCGCCGCCGTACGTCTCGTCCACCATGAGGAGCGTCTGCCCGGTCCGGGCCGCCTCAAGGGTCCCGCTGCCCGGTCAGCGCCTCACGGCCCGCAGGACCACGAACTTCGGATTGGACGCGACGACCTCGCAGTTCCCGAAGAGCCGCCGCAGGCGCACGTGGTAACCGAGGTGCCGGTTGCCGACGACCAGCAGCTCACCGCCGGGCCGCAGCGCGGACCGGGCGGTGACGAACATGCGCTGGGCCGTCGCGGCCGTGACCGCCTGGTGGGAGTGGAACGGCGGGTTGTTGAGGACGAGGTCGGCCCCGTCCGGCCCCAGCGCCGCCACGGCGTCGGCGGCGTCCCCGGCCAGGAACCGGGCCCTGCCATCAGGCCCGGCGATCTCGCGGAAGGTCTCCTCGGCGGAGGCGACGGCCTGGTGCGACTCGTCGACGAACAGCACCTCGCTGCCGGGGTTCGCCAGCGCCACCGCCGTCCCCACCACCCCGTTGCCGCAGCCCAGGTCGACCACGCGATCCCGGCCCTCGCGCTTCGGCAGGTGCTCGAGCAGGAAGCGGGTGCCGATGTCCAGGTGGTCGGCGCAGAACACCCCCGCGTGGTTGGTGACGGTACGGCCGGACAGCGGGCCGATGCCGTCGGGCAGCGCGTACCGCAGCGGCCACGGGTTCGCCCCGCGGGCCGGCGCCGGATCGGGGGTGCTGAGGATCAGCCGCGCCTTGCGCACCGCGAGCGAGGTCCTGGTCGGCCCGACGATCCGCTCGAACAGCCGCAGCGTGGACGTGTGGATCTCGGTGACCATGCCCGTGCCCAGCACGACGGTGCCGGGGTGCAGCGCGGGCGCCAGCCGGTGCAGTTGGTCCTCCAGCAGCGCCAGGCTCTTCGGCACCCGGACCAGCAGCACGTCGATGCGGGCGGGCGGCTCGTCGCGCGTGGTCAGCAACCGCGCCCGGGCGTCCGGCACATTGCGCCGCAGGTTCTCCAGCGTGGCCTGCTGCCCGAGGTGGGAGTCCGTGATCTGCGTGGGACGGTGCGCGGCCAGCGCCGTCGTCAGCGCCCCCCAGCGGTCGCCCAGGACGACGGTCGTGCCGGTCAGGTCCGTCCCGGTCTCGGCGAGGTGCCGCAGGAGGTACTCGTCCGAGGCGTCCCACGCCCGCAGCGTCTCCCGCGGCTCCGCGGGGAATCGGGTCAGTTCGAGTGCGCCCCACGGCGTGCTGAAGAGGTTCATCGCCCCCTCAGGGTACGGGCTGCCCGTACCGCCCAGGGCTACCGGCCGGGGGCCCGACTACGGTTCCGGGGGCGCCGGGCCGTCCCGTCCTCATGCCCCGGACCGTCGCGGCTGTCGTCGTGGTCGCCGTGCCCGGACGGGTCCGGACAGGGCAGCGGGGACCCGGGAGGGGGATTCGTGCATGACCGGGACATGGCCGAGATCGCCTCGTGCGGGGCGACACCACCGATCTGGACACCACGACGCCACCGTGACCGCGGCGAACGAGTCGCTGATCGGGAGCGGTGGCGTGGACGGCGCCGGCCACGGGGTGGCCGGTCCGCGGCCGGCGGAGGCGGGTGCCGCCCTCGGACCGTGCGAGCCCGGTGACGCGATGGCGGCGCCCGCCTTCGACCTCCGGACCGCCGGTCGGCGGGTGATCCACACGGTCGGGCCCGGTCCGGGAGGCCGGTGACCACGGCGAGGGCGACGTGGGCGCCGCAGCCCTGAGCGGCGTCAGGTGATCGTGATCCGGTAGCGCCGTACGGCGGCCGATCCGGCCTCCCCGGCACCGTCGCCCTCGCCGCCGCCCTCGCCTCCGTCTTCGAGGACGCCACCGTTGCGCTCGATCGTCCGCGCGGAGGCGGTGTTGGCGGCCTCGCAGATGACGAGGACCCGGTCCAGCCCGAGGCGGCGGGCCTCGCCCACCATGCGCCCCAGGGCCCAGGTGGCCAGTCCGCGGCGGCGCGAGGACGGCCGGACGCCGTAGCCGATGTGCCCGTACCGCTGCACGTGGTCCGCCGGCCCCAGCCGCAGGGCGATGCCGCCGTGCACGCGGTCGCCCTCGACGATCCACCGGTACGTACAGCCGTGCCCCGCGGCCACCGCCTCCGGCTCCGCCTGCGCGGACAGCACCGTGACCCAGGCCGCGAACCCGTCCGGCGTGCCGACCTCGTCGGACGGCCCCAGCCCGAAGCCGTCCTCGTGCGGGCCGGGACCCCACTCGTGGTGCGCCTCGAGCCAGGCGGAGTGCAGGCGGGCACTGGGCGCGATGAGTTCGGGCATGCGGCGACGATATCCAGGGGCGGACGTCGAACGGATGTCCGCACCGGGGTGGACATCCGGGGTGTGCGTGCGCACGCGGCGCTGCTCCGTAGCCGCAGGCTTTGTCGAGCGAACGTCCCGTCCCGGTGCCCGCAGAGGGCCCGGGGCGGCACGCTCGTCGGTGAGGTGGACGGGGGCCGGTATGCGGCGCACAGCCGGCACGGCGGCACTGACCAGGAGCGTTCCTCCTCCTGCTCCTGCCCCGTGGCCCCCCGGCTGATGGACACCTTCTCGGACAGCCCCAGCAAGGATCACTCAGCCGATGTGGAATCCGGTTTCGTGGACCTGCCGGAAACGGCGGCGGTCCTCGGACAGCGTTGCGAACAGGAAGACTTCCCGATCGACGACGGTCCCGAACTACAGGCGCGCCCAGCCGGATGTTCACCACCCGTCGGGGCAGCAGTTCGTGCGGGTGTCCCGACTCACGCCGAGGCAACCCTGACGACGGACTTGCCTGCCGGCGGCGCGATCTGACCGGCGATCATGCGAGGCACGTCCTCAAGGGTGTGGACCTTGCCCACGGGGGTTCGGATCGCACCGCGTTCCGCGAGGCGCCGCAGGTGCTCCCACACGGAAGCCTCTTGTTCGGGGTCTTCGTGGGGGAACCCCAGGACGCCGACCGCCGAGTGTCCGCGCATCATCATGTCCCCGGAGTCCAGCGGCGTGGTCGTGCCGCTGGCCTGACCGACGATGGCGATACGGCCGCCTCGCGCGAGGCTCTTGACCGCCGTGGCTCCCATGTCACCGCCTACCGGGTCGTAGATCAGGTCGACGCCGCGGCCGCCGGTGATCCCGGCGATCCGCGCGGTCAGGTCTTCCGTGCGGTGGTCCACGACGTGGTCGGCGCCGTGGCGGAGGGCGAAGTCCGTCTTCTCCCGGCCGCCGGCGACACCGATGACCGTCGCACCCAGTGCCTTGCCCAGCTGCAGTGCCGTGCCGCCAATGGCGCCTGCGGCGCCCAGGACGAGCAGCGTCTGCCCACGCTCGACCGGGGTCCGCTCGACAAGGCCCGCGTACGCGGTGCGGAAGCCGATCGGGAAGCCGGCCGCTTCCTCGTCGGTCATGCCTGCCGGAATGCGGAACGCCATTCCTTCGTCCAGGTACGCGTAATCGGCGTAGCCGCCGGGGCCCTCCAGGACCGCGGCGTAGCCCGCGACCTGGTCGCCGACCGCAAAACGCGAACCCGGTGCGACGGCGACGACCTCTCCGGCGGCCTCCGCGCCCAGCCCGAAGGGCGGTTCACCACTGAAGAACGGATACGCACCCGAAGTCATCCATGCGTCGCCGTGTCCCGCACCCGCCGCCCGCACGCGAACCAGGACGCGACCAGGGGCCGGCTGGTCCCACGTCGTCTCCTGGAGCCGTACCCCCTCCATGGGATCGCCGAATTTCACCAACAGCCATGCACGACCAGACAGCATCTCGCGCCCCTCATCAGCTCCGTACCGAAACATGGTTCCGGCCTTTGCCGCCAACTGTGCATTGCTGTCGCCTTCACAGGCAGAGACGGACTACCCAGGGATCGGCAGTCTCTGGCTGCAGGGGCCTGTGGAACGGTGGTGGAGTGGCGTTCACGATCAGCCGAGCGTCGAGCACGCCCGCACCGGCATGGGCGGGCGACGCATCTTCATCGGTCTCGCAGGAATGCGCGGACTTCGCGATTGAAGGCCGTCGGATTCTCCCAGGAGGCGAAATGACTCCCTCTGTCGCCGATGATGCGAGCGGAAGCACCAGGCATTTCCCGGGCGATCGCTTCGCTGGCCGAGACAGGAACCACGCTGGCTGTCCCGCCGACGATGAGCGCAGGTACCTCGACCTGGTCCCGGCTGCTCGCCGACCTCGCCGACGCGGCGATCCCGGCCGACCGGGATTCACTCCGCTCCCTTGACGCCGGAGAAGAGCCAGACGTCATTCGCCCCGGGGCGACCCCAGTCATCGGGAATGGCGCGGCCCTCTTTTCCGGCCTCTGCAGTGATGGTCGTGACTTCCGTCGGGATCCAGCCATGCGACGTGAGCCATTCGCCGGGACGATGATGGACGGGTCCGTAAAGGAACGCCTTCATCAGAAGGTCCCAAGCCTCCTGTGTCTCTGCGTCCAGAGAGTCGTACCGGACGTCTGGATTCTTCCAGGGTCGGACGAAGTACTCGCTCAGGATCACGCTGCCGGAGGCAGAAGACCTCGCCATCTCGGCCATCAGCCGATTCGCGGCATCCTCGGTGAGATACATGAGGAGCCCCTCGAGGACCCAGATCACGGGCATCGTGGGGTCGAACCCCTCCGCTCGCAGCGGCTCGGAAAACCCCGCCGTGACATCTGCTGTCAAGGTTTTCCTGTGACACGTGGGCACCCTGTTGTTCTTCTTCAGCACATCGTGTTTGAATTCAAGCACTGCTGCCTGGTCGACCTCGAAGACGGTAGCCTCGGCCGGCAGCCCGAGACGAAAGGCGCGGCTGTCCAGCCCCGCACCGAGAATCACCACCTGCCGACGACGTTGCGCTACTTCCCGCAGTATATGGCGGTCGTAGAACGGGGTGCGCTGGGTGAAGTAGAACCTCCAAGTCTCCAAGAGCGTGGAGGAGCCGCCATCTCGGGCGGGATCGAGACGCGGCAGCGATTCATCGTTGACCACTCGCGCCTCGACGGCCGCCTCAACGAATTCCGCAGCACATGCGTCGATGAAGCGGGGATGGATTTCCAGGGCTTCCTGCGCCCTCCCGTACGCGGTGAGAAGGGATGTCCAGCCCACGCCGGCAGGTATTGAGACCATGTTCGTCTCCTTCCTCCGCTCCACGCTAACTCCGAACCCGTGTCGGCACTGGGGGAGGGAAGGCGGCTTCCCGATCGCAAAGGACGCCCCTGAACATCACGCTCGACTCAGGCGCCGGTCACCTCGGCACACAACCGGCCGATCCGCGCCGCCATTTCGACGATCCGCGCCGGGACGTCCCGGCCGGAGGCGCACCGTTACCTCTTCTCGGGGCGCTGATGCCCGCACGGGGCCGGCGCTCCGGCCTCGTCGGTCACCTCGGGCAGGTAGTGGTCGTTCACGTTCACACTGACACCGTCAGGATGGACAACGACCTCGAAGGGCCAGACCGTCGGATCCCCTGCGGCCGCGACCACGAGCGTCTCGCCGGGCTTCATCCAGTGATCGGTGCCCCAGGGCTCCACAAAAAGGCAGAGCATGCCCCGGTTGCCGTTGTGGACACTGATCTTCTGCATCACCGCACCCTATCGGCCGCACCGCGCGATCGACGTCACACGGTCGGAAGGTGCTTCGCCCAGGGGCTGACATGTGTGCCGGGAGGCGGAGAAGGCGCCGGCCGGGCCCCAATGGGGCGCAGACTGCCGCGCCTGACCGCTCTCCACCTGAGGTGACCGGCCTCCGGCCGGGGGCCGTGCCGGCCCCGAGCGCCGGGTTGCCCGACGGGCCATGAGGACGGCAACGTGGGACGGGGGAGCGCGGTGCCGGTGCGTGCGTGGGGGGCTTGTGGCGGAACCGTGGTGCGCGACAACGTTGTCAACTTGAACCGGGCATGACTATACCGGCCGGAGAGGCAACGTTGTCAAGGGAGTTGACGTGCACCGGAGGCGGTCTACCGGGACACCGGTGGGGCGCGCTACTGTCCCCGCGGCTTGTGTGACCCGTGGTGCGCGACCCGTCCGTGAGAAGAAGGGCCGCGTCATGCGCTTGCGTCCGACGTCCGTGCTGCTCGCCGCCGTCCTGGCGGTCGGCGGTGCCACCCCCGCCCTCGCGGCGCCCGCCGCGCCGCCACCCGATCTCGTACAGGACCCCACCGCCTACGTCGACCCGCTGATCGGCACCACGAACGGCGGCAACGTCTTCCCCGGCGCCGTCATGCCGCAGGGCATGCTGTCCTGGAGCCCCGAGACCACCCGCGGCGACGCCACCCGCACCACGGCGCCCGGCGGCTACCACTACGACGCCACCCGCATCCGGGGCTTCAGCCTCACCCACATGTCGGGCACCGGCTGCGCGGGCGGCAGCGGGGACATCCCGTTCCTCCCCTACGCCGGCGCGGTCACCACCTCGCCCGCCGCGGACACCAAGGACGCGGTGTACGCGGCCGACTTCGCGCACTCCGACGAGACCGCCGAGCCCGGCCACTACAAGGTGGGCCTGTCCTCCGGCGTCACCGCGGACCTGACGGCAACCACCCGCACGGGCTCCGGCCGCTTCACCTATCCCGCGGACAAGCCCGCCTCCCTCCTGATCCGCACCGCCAACTCCGAGGTCGGATCCACGGACTCGACCGTGACCATCGACCCGGAGACCCGTACCGTCTCCGGTTCGGTCACCTCGGGGAACTTCTGCGGCTACCTCGACCCCGAGGGCCGGCGCGCCTACTACACCCTCTACTTCACCGCCCGCTTCGACCGCGCCTTCACCGCGACCGGCACCTGGCAGGACGACAAGGTGAACCCCGGTTCCACCGGCGCCTCGGGCGGCACCGGCGGCTTCGCGGCCGGTGGGAACCCCGTCGCGGGCAAGGGCGCGGGCGGCTGGGTGGAGTTCGCGCCCGGCGGCGGACCGGTGAACGTCAAGGTCGGCATCTCGTACGTCAGCCAGGCCGGCGCCGCCGCCAACCTCGCCGCGGAGAACCCACCGCGGCGCTCCTTCGACTCGGTGCGGGACGCGGCCCGCCGTGCCTGGCGCGAACGCCTCGGTGCGATCAAGGTCGGCGGCGGCACCGACGCCGAGCGCACCACCTTCTACACCGCGCTGTACCACGCGATGATGCACCCCAGCGTCATCAACGACAGCGACCGCAGATACCGGGGCGCCGACGGTGCGGTCCACACGGTGGCCCGCGGTCACCGGGCCCAGTACGGCACCTTCTCCGGCTGGGACGTCTACCGCTCCCAGGTCCAGCTGCTCACCCTGCTGAGCCCGCGCACCGGCTCCGACATCGCCCAGTCGCTGTACGAGCTCGCCCGGCAGAACGGCGGCGTCTGGGACCGCTGGCTGCACGGCGCCGCCGGCACCCACGTCATGAACGGCGACCCGTCGCCCGCCGCCCTCGCCGGGATCCGGGCCTTCGGCGGCACGGACTTCGACCTGCGCGGCGCCCTGGACTCCCTGGTGAAGGCCGCGACCGTGCCGACGGAGGCGGACCTGTCGCCCGCGGGCAAGCCCATCCTCTCCGTGGGCCAGCGCCCCTCCCTGGACAAGTACCTGAAGCTGCACTACATGCCGTCCGTCTCCAACGCCTGGGGCGGCGCGGCCGAGACGCTGGAGATGTCGGGCGCCGACTTCGCCCTCTCCCAGCTCGCCACGGCCGCCGGGGACAAGCGCACCGCCGCCGACTTCGCCCGGCGCTCCCAGTGGTGGCAGAACAACTTCAACCTCGCCGCCGACCCGGGCGGCGGCTACATCGCCAACCGCGACGCCGACGGCAGTTGGGTGACCGGGTTCACGCCGGCCACCGGCAACGGCTTCGTCGAGGGCACGGCCGCCCAGTACACCTGGATGGTGCAGCACGACCCGGCCGGCCTGTTCGCCGCTATGGGCGGGCGGGACGAGGCCCGCGAGCGGCTGGACGCCTTCTTCCACAAGGCGGACGGGAGCTGGGCGTTCACCGGCAGCGGCGGCGACAAGTCGGAGATGGACAACGAGCCGTCGATCAACGTCCCGTACCTGTACGCCTACGCCGGCGAGCCCTACAGGACGCAGGAGACGGTACGGGCCGCGATGGGCGCGCTGTGGTCCACGAAGCCCGGCGGCATCCCCGGCAACGACGACCTCGGGGCGATGTCGTCCTGGTACGTCTTCTCGGCGCTCGGCATGTACCCGCAGGTGCCCTCGCGCGCCGAACTGGTGCTGGCCTCACCGCTGTTCCCGCGCATCGAGATCGACCGCCCGGCCGGCAACGACATCTCCATCCGTGCCACCGGCGCGGCGGCCGACGCGCCGTACGTCCGGTCGCTGAAGGTCGACGGCCGCACCAGCGACCGGCCGTGGCTGCCCGCCTCCTTCGTCGAGGACGGCGGCAGGCTGGACTACACGCTGTCGCGCACCGCGGACCGCGGCTGGGGAGCGGACGGCGAGGACGCGCCGCCCTCCTTCCGGGAGGGCGAGCAGCCGTACCAGGTGGGCGTCGGCCCGACCGCGGCGACGATCGCCCCGGGCGGCGGCAGCAAGGTCGGCATCCGGGCCCTGTCGCTGCGCGGCGGCCAGGCGCCGCGGGTGCGCTTCCGCGTGGCGGTGCCGGACGGCGTCACGGCGTCCCCCGCGGAGGGGACGTTCACGGACGGGTCCCAGGAGATCACCCTGTCGACCGCCGGGGACGTCAAGCAGGGCTTCTACGACGCCAGGATCGCGGTGAGCTACGGGGACACCTCGTACGAGCAGCCGGTGTCCCTGACGGTGGCCGCTCCCGGTTCCCTCATCGCGGCGTACAACAGCACGGGCGTCTCCGACGACTCCGGTGACCACGACGAGGCCGACTACGACGGCGGCCGCTGGAGCTACTCCCGTCAGGCCCTCGCCGCGGCGGGCCTGAGCGGCGGCACGCAGGGCACGGTCGCCGGCGGCCTCGCCTTCACCTGGCCGGATTCGCCCGCCGGCCGTCCCGACAACGCCTCCGCGACCGGCCAGACCATCCAACTGGCCACCCCGGCCTCACGGTTGTCGTTCGTCGGCAGCGCCGTCAACGGCGACCAGCAGACGACGGCGACGGTCACCTACGCCGACGGCGGCACCGAGGCCGTCGACCTGTCCTTCACCGACTGGACGGTGGGAGGCGGTGGCGGCAGCGTCCGCTTCGGCAACGAGGTCGTCGCCAAGACCGCCTACCGCAACGTCGCGGGGGCGGACAAGGACCCGGTGGCCACGTACGTCTTCGCCACCACGCCCTTCGAGGCGCCGGAGGGCAGGACCATCACGAGCGTGAAGCTCCCGCAGAACACGGACCTCCACGTCTTCACCCTCGCGGTGGACTGACGCGGAGCCACCCGGGCGCGGGCCCAGGCGTACGCGCCTCCGGACAGGTGCTCGGCCCGTGTCCACCGCCCGTCCGGACCGGGCGTGGACCAGTACAGC
>NZ_JBEXYN010000086.1:0-14079 GCF_040630935.1 Streptomyces sp. NPDC005722 | reverse complement strand
AAGGGCACCGCCACCCTCGGCGCCGCCCTCGACCTCCGCCTGCCCACCACCACCGACCCCGGCACCTACACCACCACCCTCACCCTCACCGCACTTAGCTGACAGCGATCCCGCACCACACCCCGGCACGGCCCCGACCGAAGGGGCCGTGCCGGGCCGGCGGCAACACCGCGTGCGGCCGGCCCGCCCCGCACGGCGGGCCGGCCCCACGACGACGGAGAGAACCCATGACCAGGAGATCCGGCACCCCGATCTCGCCCCGCCACCTCGTCGCCGCCCTGCTCGCGGCCCTCCTCGCCCTGCCGGCGACCGCGGCGGGCGCCACCGCCGCACCGCCGGCCGGCGTTCCCGCCACCACCCGCCCGGCGGACGGCGACCAGGTCTCCTGGGGCGCCGCGCCCGCCGACACCTCCGTCGGCAAGGGACGCAGCCGCTTCACGTACACGCTCGCCCCCGGCTCCCGCGTCACCGACGCCCTGGCCGTGGTGAACCGCAGCGACACCACCGTCAAGCTCAAGGTCTACGCCAGCGACGCCTTCACCACCCCCAGCGGCGGCATCGACCTGCTGACCGCCGACCAGCGGCCCCGCGACGTCGGGTCGTGGATCACCGTGAAATCCACCACCCTGACCCTGAAGAGCCAGCAGTCCGCGACCGTGCCCTTCACGCTCACCGTGCCCCGCGACGCCACCCCGGGCGACCACTCGGGCGGCGTGGTGACCTCGCTGGTCACCGGGGTCCAGGGCAAGGCCGTCCGGCTCGACCGCCGCCTCGGCTCCCGCCTCTACCTGCGCGTCACCGGCCCCCTCGACCCCGCGCTCACCGTCGGCGACCTCCACGCCGCCTACCAGGGCACCCTCAACCCGGCGGGCAGCGGCAGCCTGCGCGTCACCTACACCGTCCGGAACACGGGCAACGTGCGGCTGAAGGCCCGTCAAATGCTGCGGACCAAGGGCCTGTTCGGGCTCATCGGCCAGGACGCCGGGCTCCCCGGCCTCCCCGAGATCCTGCCCGGCAACTCCCTCACCCGCACCGTCACCGTCAACGGCGTCTGGCCCGGCGTCCGGTTGGACACCGACGTCGTCCTCCAGCCCCTCGCCTCCGACGACCAGCCCGCCGCACTCCGCGCCGACCAGGTCACCGCATCCCGCTCGCTGTGGGCCTGGCCCTGGGGCCAGCTCATCGTGCTCGCCGCGCTCGTCGCGGCCGGCTGCGCCTACGCGCTGCTGCGCCGGCGACGCAGGCGCAAGGTCGAGCGGGCCATCGCCGACGCGGTCGCCAAGGCCCTGGACACCTCGCGCCCCCGCTCCCCCGACCCGCACGGCCGGCCCTCCACGCCGTGAGGCTCCCCGCGGGGGGTGCCCCGCGCGGCGGGCGGAGGCGGAAAACAGAAAGGGCAAGGAGACCTCTCCTTGCCACTCTCAACTTATAGCGCACTGGGGGGCTTGCCGCAAGGCCCCGGTCACGGCGCAGAATCGTCGTCCGACCGGGCCGCCCGACCCGTCAGAGGGACGGCCACCCGGGACGGGGACGGGCTCGGCAAGAGGCAGACAGAGTGGGAGGCGCCGGTGCTTCGATCGCCCACCGCGGTGCGACGGAGCGCGGCCGCCTCGGAGGTATCGCGAATGACTGAGCAGTACGTGCTGGATCTCCGGGACGTCGACCGGACGCAGACCGCGCTCGTCGGCGGCAAGGGGGCGCACCTGGGCGGGCTGTCGCGGATCGAGGGTGTCCGCGTGCCCGGCGGCTTCTGCGTGACGACGGACGCATTCCGCCGGATCATGGCGCAGGCGCCGTCGATCGACGACCGCCTCGATCAACTGGCGCGCGTGGACCCGGACGACCGGGAGGCGATCGCCACCCTCAGCGCGCGGATCCGCCGGGCCGTCGAGGGCGTCGCCGTCCCGGACGACGTCGCGGCGCAGGTCGTCGGCGCGCTCGCGGAGCTGGGTGAGGGCGCCGCCTGCGCCGTCCGCTCCAGCGCGACGGCGGAGGACCTGCCGACCGCCTCGTTCGCGGGCCAGCAGGACACGTACCTGAACGTCATGGGGCCGACGGCGGTCCTCCGGCACATCAGCCGGTGCTGGGCCTCGCTGTTCACCGAGCGGGCCGTCACCTACCGCCGGCGCAACGGCATCGACGACCGCACGGTCCACATGGCCGTGGTCGTGCAGCGCATGGTCCTCCCGCACGCGTCCGGGATCCTGTTCACGGCCGACCCGGTCACCGGCAACCGGAAGGTCGCCACCGTGGACGCCGGCTTCGGCCTCGGCGAGGCCCTGGTCTCCGGCCTGGTGAACCCCGACGTGTTCACGGTGCGCGACGGCGAGGTCGTCACCAGGACGATCGCCGCCAAGGAGCGTGCGGTGAACGCCCTGCCGGCCCGCGGCACGCGGGAAGTGGAGGTCGACGCGCGGCGCCAGGAGCAGCCGGCGCTGACGGACGCGCAGGCCGTTCGACTCGTCGGGCTGGGGCGGCGGATCGAGGCGCACTTCGGCCGCCCGCAGGACATCGAATGGTGCCTGGACGACGAGGGCTTCGCGATCGTGCAGAGCCGGCCGATCACGACGCTCTTCCCCGTACCCGAGAGCGGCGACCAGGAGAACCACGTCTACGTCTCCGTCGGCCACCAGCAGATGATGACCGACCCCATGAAGCCGCTGGGCTACTCCATGTGGCAGCTGACGGCCATGGTGCCGATGCACGAGGCCGGCGGGAGGCTGTTCGTCGACGTCACCCGGCGCCTGGCCTCCCCGGCGAGCCGCGCGGCCCTGCTGGACGTCATGGGGAAGGGGGACCCGCTGGTCAGGGACGCGTTGGAGACCGTCCTCGACCGCGACGACTTCGTCCCCCTGGTCCCGGACCCCGAGCCGGCCCCGGCCCCCGGCGGGCCGCCCGGCGGCGGCCGGCCCGACCCGATCGCGAACGACCCGGCCGTCGTCACGGGGCTGATCGAGCGCAGCCGGGCGTCCGTCGCCGCCCTGGAGCGCGACATCCGGGCGAAGACCGGGCCGGCGCTGTTCGACTTCCTGCTGGAGGCCTTCGCGGAGCACAAACGCGCCCTCGGTGAACCGCTGAGCACGCAGGCGATCATGGCGGGGATGGAAGCCACCTGGTGGCTCAACGACACGCTGCGGGAGTGGCTGGGCGAGAAGAACGCGGCCGACACGCTCACGCTGTCCGCCCCCGACAACATCACGTCGGAGATGGGACTGGCGCTGCTCGACGTCGCCGACGTGATCCGCCCGCACACGGAGGTGGTGGCGTTCCTCCAGGGCGCCCTGGACGAGGGTTTCCTCGACGAACTGCCCAAGGTCCCCGGCGGGGCCGAGGCGCGCGACGCCATCGAGGACTACCTCGCCCGGTACGGCATGCGCTGCGTCGGCGAGATCGACATCACGCGGCCGCGCTGGCGCGAACGCCCCACCGCGCTCGTGCCCGCGATCCTCGACAACGTCCGGAACTTCGCGCCGGGCGCGGCCGGGCGGCGCTTCGAGGAGGGGCGGCGGAAGGCGGAGGAGAAGGAACGGGACGTGCTGTCGCGTCTGCGGGCCCTGCCGGACGGGGAGCGGAAGGCCGACGAGGCCGCGTGGATGATCGACCGGGTCCGCACCTTCATCGGGTACCGGGAGTACCCGAAGTACGGCATCGTCAGCCGCTACTTCGTCTACAAGCAGGCCCTGATGGGCGAGGCCGGGCGCCTCGTGCGGGAGGGTGTGCTGGCCGACGCGGAGGACGTCTTCCACCTCACGTTCCAGGAGTTCCACGAGGTCGTGCGCTCCCGGAAGGTGGACGGCGCGCTCATCCGGCGGCGCAAGGAGGAGTTCCGCTCGTACCACGCGCTCACACCGCCCCGGGTGCTCACCTCGGACGGCGAGGCCCTCACCGGGGCGTACCGGCGCGACGACGTGCCGGCCGGCGCCCTGACCGGTCTGCCGGTGTCCGCCGGGACGGTCGAGGGGCGGGCCCGCGTCGTCCTCGACATCGGGGAGGCGGATCTCGAGGCCGGCGACATCCTGGTCACCACCTTCACGGACCCGAGTTGGTCGCCGCTGTTCGTCGGCATCGCGGGCCTGGTGACGGAGGTGGGCGGCCTGATGACCCATGGCGCGGTGATCGCCCGGGAGTACGGCCTGCCGGCCGTCGTGGGCGTGGAACGGGCCACCCGGCTGATCCGCGACGGGCAGCGGATCCGTGTGCACGGCACCGACGGGCACGTCGAGATCCTGTCCTGACCGGCGGCAACCGCTGCCGCAGCAAGCGCGGTGATGGTCAGCGGTCCAGGTAGCGCCGCAGCAGACGCCCGGCCACCGCGCTCGTGCGGGGCCGGGCGGGGATGCCCAGGGCGGGGGCGGCCGTGCCCATCAGCGCCTCGGCGAGCAGTGGGCCGATCGCGGAGAACGGTCCCGGCAGCCGTTCCCTGAAGACCCGGCGGGAGGCGGCCCACAGGGCCAGGCCCTCCGGCGACCGGCCGAAGTGACGTTCCTCGTAGGCGTCTTGGGCGGCGGCGAATTCGCCGTACGTGGCGGGGAGGGGCCCGATGCCCATCCGCCGGCCGAGCAGCGTGCAGAAGGCGTGCGCGGACTCCTCCTCGGCCGCCGTGGGGCGGCGCGGCCCGTGGGCGGCCATGAACCGCAGGGGGTGGACGCAGAACAGCCCGAGCACGTAGACGAAGGCGTCGTCGCCGACGGGCAGTCCCGCGTGGACGCGGCGCAGGTGCTCCAGCACACGGAGCGAGGCCGGGCTGTCCGGGCCCTCGTCGAGCACCTGGAAGAGCGCGGCCCCGGTGGCCTTCGCGCGCAGCAGTGGATCGCCGGTGATCCGGCCGGTGGACATCAGCACGCGCGCGACGGACGGCACGGCGAAGCAGCGGCAGAAGGCCAGGTTGAGGCCGAGCTTCCAGGCCCGCGGGTACGCACGGGTCAGGGCCCGGTACGCGCTCCAGGGCGTACCGGCGGACCCGGGGGACCCCGGAGCCCCGGGGGTACCGGGGAGCGCCCGGGTGCCGTGCGGGCCGGGATCCGCCATCTCCTCGGGTACGCCCTCCGTGGCGGTGACGACGTCCACGGAGGACGCCGAGCGGTGGTACGGCGCAGACCCTACTCCGCCCCGGCCGCCCCGCCCCACGGTGCGGTGCCGTACGAACGGGTCCCCGCCGCCGTGGAGGGGCGGTGGGGACCCGCGGTAGGCGACGGGACCTCGAAGGTCAGCGGGTGGGTCCACCGGCCGGGAGAGGACCCGTTGCGTGTGCGGTGCCCCCCGAGCCGTCGGCTGCGGGGGGCACCGTCACCATCGCCGGCTCAGTAGCCGCCTCCGCCGCCACCGCCGTCGTCGCCTCCGTCGCCTCCGTCGTCTCCGCCGTCATCCCCGCCGTCGTCTCCGTCGTCGGCGACCACGGAGACCGTGCTCTGCGGGTGGTCGGCGGCGGCGACGGCGCTCGTCGCCGTGCCTGCCGTTCCGGCCAGAGCGGCGGCAGCGGCCACGGCCGCGATCAGTGTCCTGCGACTCATGATGCGTGTCCTTCCGTGCATGATCGGTACCTGTCACGGAGCCCGGTGCCGGACCGGCGCCTGGGTACTGGAGAGACCTTCGACGGCGACCGGAACGAGACGGCACAGCGGCCCTCGGTCTGCCGGGGCCTGCGAGTTTCCGTGGGCGGCCCCGGCCGAGACCCGATTGCGCGGCAGCGGCCGGCGACCACATCCCCGTCCCGGGGCCGTTCTGCACCTGCGAAACGAGGCCTGTCTCCAGAGTGCGCCCATGTCGGCCGACTTTCATCCCGACCACGCGCCGGCGGCCCGGACGGCGGGCGCAGGGGCCAACGGCGGCCGCGGTACGGGCGCGCGCCCGGCCGCCGGCGTCAAGTCGCGCGCGTACGGGGGAGATGGTTGCCTCCGGCGCCCGACTCGGCGCGCGGCGGCGCTCTCCGCGGTGACCGGGCGGCCGCACCCGTCAACGGCCGCGCAGGGAGTTGAGCCGCGCGGCCTGGCGGGTCAGGTGGTCGCGCTCGGCGAGGTTGGGCGCCTTCCGTGCCGCCTCGGCGTACAGCCGCGCCGCCGTCGTCAGGTCCCCGTCACGCTCGTGCAGGTACGCGGCCACCGCGGTGTACCGGGGCAGCGAGTCGTCGAGGGCCGCCAGCGCCGCCAGGCCCGCGCGCGGCCCGTCGGCCTCGCCGACGGCGACCGCGCGGTTGAGGCGGACCACCGGGCTGTCGGTCAGGCCCGCCAGTTCGTCGTACCACTCGACGATCTGCACCCAGTCGGTCTCCTCGGCTGTGGGCGCGTCGGCGTGCAGCGCCGCGACGGCGGCCTGGGCCTGGAACTCGCCCAGCCGGTCGCGAGCGAGCGCGGCCTGCAGGATCTCGACGCCCTCGGCGATCGCCGCGGTGTCCCACCGGCCGCGGTCCTGTTCGGCGAGCGGCACCAGGCTCCCGTCGGCGGCCGTCCGGGCGGCGCGCCGGGCGTGGTGCAGCAGCATGAGCGCGAGCAGCCCCGCCACCTCGGGGTGGTCGATAGCGGCGGCGAGTTGGCGGGTGAGGCGGATGGCCTCGGCGGCGAGGTCGACGTCGCCGGAGTAGCCCTCGTTGAAGACCAGGTAGAGGACGCGCAGCACGGTCGCCACGTCGCCCGGCTGGTCGAACCGTACGCCGGAGACGGTGCGTTTGGCCCGGCTGATGCGCTGCGCCATGGTCGCCTCGGGAACCAGGTAGGCCCGGGCGATCTGCCGGGTCGTCAGCCCGCCCACGGCGCGCAGCGTGAGCGCGACCGCGGACGAGGGCGTCAGCGACGGGTGGGCGCACAGGAAGTACAACTGGAGCGTGTCGTCCGCCGAGGGCGCGGGCCCGGCGGCCGGTTCCCGGTCGAGGACGTCCTCACGCCGACGGCGTGCGGTGTCGGAGCGCGTCGCGTCCAGGAACCGCCGCCAGGCCACCGTGACCAGCCAGCCCTTCGGGTCCCGCGGGGGGTCCTGCGGCCAGACCCGGACCGCCTCGACCAGCGCGTCCTGCACGGCGTCCTCGGCCGCCGCGAAGTCGGCACCGCGGCGGACGAGGACCGCGAGGACACCGGGCGTGAGGCCGCGGAGCCGGGCCTCGTCGACGGGGGTGCTCATCCGGCGGCGGTGGGCGGGGTGGTGAGGAGCGGGCGGACCTCGAGCCACTCGTGGATGGGGCGGCCGCCGGCGCCGGGGGCGGCGGAGAGTTCCCCGGCGAGTTCGACGGCGCGTCCGTAGCTGTCGACGTCGATGATCATCCAGCCGGCGACGAGGTCCTTGGTCTCGGCGAAGGGGCCGTCGGTGACGGGCGGGCGGCCCTCGCCGTCGTAGCGGACCCAGGCGCCCTCGGGGGCGAGGGCCCGTTCGCCGACGAACTCGCCGGTCTTCTCCAGGCGTGCGGCGAAGTCCCGCATGTACTGGATGTGATCGGAGACCTCCTGGGGCGTCCACCGGTCCATGGGCACGTCGTTCACCGCCGTCGGTGCGCCGCGGTAGTGCTTGAGCAGGAGGTACTTGGCCATCGTGGGGCTCCTCGGTGCCGGTGCGACCCATTGTGGCCGCCCTCGCCCCGGGGACGGAGCCGGCCGCGGGTTCTCGACATCCCCGCCCGGGATTCCTGCCCGCCCGGGATTCCTCCGCGGACGGGCCGACGGGGCGAGCCGCGAGGGTGCCGGCCTCAGATGAGTTCGAGGCCGCCGTCGACGGTGATCACCTGGCCGGTGGCCTGGCGCCCGGCGGGCTCGGCCATGCGCAGGATCCAGTGGGCGATGTCGGCGACGTCCGCGATGCGGTGGGTCGGGATGCGGTCCCGCTCGTAGGCGTACATGTCGTTGACCGCCTCGGGGGTGAGGCCGGCGGCGAGCATGACGTCGGTCTTGGTGGGGCCGGGGGCGACGGCGTTGACGCGGATGCCTTCCGCGGCGAGCTCGAGGGCCCAGCTGCGGGTCATCTGCTCGATCGCGGCCTTGGTGGCCGAGTAGTGGGACCCGCCGGCCATGGGACGGTGTCCGTACGTGCTGGACACGTTGACGATGCTGCCGGAGGACGTGCGCAGGTGCGGCAGGGCCTCGTGGGCGAGCATGCTCGGGACCACCACGTTGAGGTCGAAGAGGTCGGCGATCACCTTCCTGTCCGCCTCGGCCAGAGGCATGACGGCCGTGCCGCCGGCGTTGTTCACCAGCAGGTCGAGCCGTCCCCAGCGCTCGACGGCGGTGCCGACGACCTGGGCGGGGGCGCCGTCGTCGACCAGGTTCACGGACAGGACCTCGATGTTCGGGTGCGCCCGGGCCGTCTCGTCGAGGGCGTCCTGCCGGCGGCCGACGCCGAGTACGTGCGCCCCGGCCGTCGCCAGGGCGAGCGCGGTCGCGCGGCCGATGCCGGACCCCGCTCCCGTGACGATCGCGACGCGGCCGGAGAAGGGCTGGTCGGAAGGGCTGGTCATCGTTGTTCTCCATATCGATCGATGTTCGACGAACTACGAACATAACATGTGTGGACGCTGTGATCCGGGTGGTGAGACATGGCACACCTCCCGGCGCGGCGGGGGTGAGGGACGGGGATCGCGGGCGGCGCGGCAGGTGAGGTCCCGCAGGGGGCGGGACGCGCCCCGGCCACCGCCGTCGTCCGCGCCGGGCCGTCCCCGGGGACCGCGGCCCGTCAGCGGAACAGCCTGCCGAACCTGCGGATTTCCTCCGCGAAGATCTTCGGCTGTTCGAAGGCGGCGAAGTGGCCGCCCCTGCTCGCCTTGTTCCAGTAGACGAGACGGGGGAACGCCTTCTCGGCCCAGGCGCGAGGCGGTGTGTAGAACTCCTTGGGAAACAGTGTGACGCCCATGGGAACGTCGATCTTGACGGCGTTCATGGTGATGTCCGAGTTCTCCCAGTAGAAGCGTGCGGCGGACTCCGCCGTGTTCGTCAGCCAGTACAGGGTGATGTCGTCCAGCATCTCGTCCAGCGTCAGAACCGACTCCGGATTCCGGTCGCTGTCGGTCCAGACGCCGAATTTCTCGTAGATCCAGGCGGCCTGGCCGACGGGGGAATCGGCCAGCGCATAGGACACGGTCTGGGGCCTGGTCATCATCTCGAGCTGATACCCGATCTCGCTCTTCTGCTGGGCGTCCAGCTGGCCCATCGCCACCCGCTCCTCGGGGGTCAGGTGGTTCATGTCGAGATCGGGAGGGACGATCTGGGGGAAGTTCAGGTGGATCCCCAGGAGGCCCTTGGGGCGCAGCACCCCCAGCTGCACGTTGACCGCCGCACCCCAGTCCCCTCCCTGGGAGAGGTAGTGGTCGTACCCGAGGCGGGGCATGATCTTGGCCCAGGCCTTCGCCGTCCGTACGCGGCCCCAGCCGAGTGCGTCCGGCTGATCGGAGAAGCCGAACCCCGGCAGGGACGGGGTGACCACGTGGAAGGCATCGCGCGCGGAGCCGCCGAACTCGGTCGGGTGCGTCAGGCGCCGGATCACCTTCCGGAACTCCAGGACCGACCCGGGCCACCCGTGCGTGAGCATGATGGGCATCGCGTCGCGATGGGGCGACCTCGCGTGCAGCAGATGGATGCCGACGCCGTCGATCACGGTCCGGTACTGGCCGAAGCCGTTGAGGAGCGCCTCCACCCTGCGCCAGTCGTAGTGCCGCTGCCAGTGGTCCACGAGTCGCTTGACCCGCCACATCGGGGCGCCCTGCGACCAGTCGTCCACGAGCTCCTGGGCCGGCCACCGAGTCGTCTCGAGCCGCCGCCGAAGGTCCCGCAGCATGCGCTCGGGCACGTGCAGTCTCATGGGCACGACCGCCCCGTGACCTGCCGTGGGCAGGGAAAGGCCCTCGGCAGGGGCGCCCGTTCCCGTGACGGACCCGGCCGCCTCGGCGACCCCGGACGTCAGCGCCGCCGCAGCGGTCCCCGCGCCCAGTGCGCCCATGGCGTGCAGCAGCCGCCGCCGGCTGAGGTCGTTCGTCTGGCTCGTCATGCGTTGCTCACTCCGATCGTTGGATTCCGGTGTGCCCTGGCGCGTGGTCCGGCGACGCGAACCGTGCGGTGTCCGGCCCGCCGGCGCCTCCAAGGCCGCTGGGTGGCGTGGTTTCACCTGGGGCGGCCGCGAATTCCCGCACACGGGGACCGTTTGTTCTCGAGGAACGGCTCCGGGCCGGGTGCCGCCGGAATGCGGCCACGGCGACCCGCTTGTTCGTAAGCCGTCGAACTTCGCTTGCGACCGTACATCGCTCCCGCGCGCTGCGTGGATTCCCCGAAGGTGGCATGAGTCACGGCCGATGCCCCGCTTATGGGTAACACCGTGTGTTCCAGGTGATGAGAGCGTCGTCACGTTTGCTTCGGAGGTGCGCGACAAATGGGCCGTGTTACGTTGTTCGTCGTACGTCGAACAATTGAATTCGGCCGTACCCGACAGGGACCAGCGCCGTCGGCAGGACGGGGTGGCCCTCGTAGCGGCCCTCCCCGCGCCGTCACACGCTGCGAATTGCCCGAACACCACATGCGACACAACATTCCGGGCGGTCGATTCCGGTCCGGGCCGGCGGCCGCCGGCACACCTTCAAACGAACCACAAGGAGAACGGCCATGAGCACGATCACCGCGGAAATGCGCGACTTCATCTCCCGCGTCGTCCACGACGGCAGCAACTACCGCATGAACGCCATGGAGAAGCTCTACACGGACGACATGGCGATCCTCTTCCCCACCGCGGAGGGAACCATCGCGGCAGCTCCCCGCAAGGAGGTCTTCGCCGAGTTCGCCGCCCGGGGGAAGGCGGGCGAGGCGCCGCTGTCCACCGAGTACGAGATCCTGCATGCCGAGGACCAGGGCGAGCACGCCACCGCGCTCCTCTACCGCCGCATGAGCGACACCGCCGCCCCGTTCCTCTACGAGCTGCGCCTGAAGCGGGGCGGCGCCTACGGCTGGCTCGTCGCCGGCGAGACCGTGACACCGTGGCCCGACCCGGAGACGGCCGGAGCCTTCCTCCCGCCGCGGCAGGCCGCCTGAGGACGGCGCAAGGAACGCCCGGCTTCGTGACCCGGCGATCCTCCGACGACCTCGACGCTCGTGGGTGTTACCGACGTTGCGTGGCAACCGCCGGCGCGCTCCATGCGTCGGCGGTGGCCCTCCCGAGCGGCGTTTGCGGGGTGTGCCTCCCGTCATGACTTCCCCGAGTCATGACGGGCCGCCAACAGAGCCACGCCGAGGACCCGCCCGCGGACCGCCTTTCTCTGTCTCCCCGGTTCAACCAGCACGACCTCGATGACAACCGAAGGATGAACCATGCACTCCAGCGCGAACGTAGGCGTCACCGGCCTCGCAGTCATGGGCCGCAATCTGGCTCGCAATCTGGCCCGGCACGGCTATGCGGTGGCCGTCCACAACCGCAGCCCCGCCCGCACCATGGCGCTGGTCGACGAGTTCGGCCACGAGGGCACCTTCATCGCGGCGGAAACGGCGCGGGAGATGGTCGCCGCGCTGCAGCGGCCCCGGCGCCTGATCGTCATGGTGCAGGCCGGCCGGGCCACCGACGAGGTGATCGCCGAGTACGCCCCGCTGCTCGAACCCGGCGATGTCATCGTCGACGGCGGCAACGCCCACTTCGCCGACACCCGCCGCCGCGAGGCCGCCCTGCGCGAACGCGGCATCCACTTCCTGGGCACCGGCATCTCCGGCGGTGAGGAAGGCGCCCTGAACGGCCCCAGCATCATGCCCGGCGGCTCCCGGGCAGCGTACGAGCTGCTGGCTCCCGTCCTGAACGACATCGCCGCCACCGCCCCCGACGGCACCCCGGCTGTGGCCCACCTCGGCCCCGACGGCGCCGGCCACTTCGTCAAAATGGTCCACAACGGCATCGAGTACGCCGACATGCAGCTCATAGCCGAGGCCTACCACCTGCTGCGCCACGCCACCGGATGGGATCCGGCGCGGATCGCCGAGGTCTTCCGCCGGTGGAACACCGGCCGCCTGAACTCCTACCTCATCGAGGTCACCGCCGAGGTCCTCGCCCACCACGACGCCGACACCGGCCGGCCCTTCGTCGACGTCATCGCCGACGCCGCCGAACAGAAGGGCACCGGGCGTTGGACCGTGCAGAGCGCCCTCGACCTCGGCATCCCGGTCTCCGGCATCGCCGAAGCCGTCTTCGCCCGCTCCCTGTCCGGCCACAGCGCCCTGCGCGCCACCGGCGCCGCCCTGCCCGGCCCCACCCCGACCGTCCTCGGCGCACGCGACGCCGACCGCTTCACCGACCAGGTCGAACAGGCCCTGTACGCCTCCAAAGTCATCTCCTACGCCCAGGGCCTCCACCAGATCCAAGCCGCCGCCACCACCTACGGCTGGACCACCGACCTCGCCGTCGTCGCCGCGGTGTGGCGCGCCGGGTGCATCATCCGCGCCGACTTCCTCGACCGCGTCCGCGACGCCTACACCGCCGACCCCACCCTGCCCGGTCTGCTCGCCGACCCCGGCTTCGCCCGCGAAGTCGGCGACGCCCAATTGGCCTGGCGCCTTGTCGTCGCCCACGCCACCCGCGACGGCGTCCCCGCACCCGCCTTCGCCGCCACCCTCGCCCACTACGACACCCTGCGCACTCCGCGCCTGCCCGCCTCCCTCATCCAGGCCCAACGCGACTACTTCGGCGCCCACACCTACCGCCGCACCGACCGCCCCGGCAGCTACCACACCCGCTGGGACACCGACCGCACCGAAGACACCGCCTGACCGCTGCCCTGCCTCCGGGCCCGCGGGGCCCGCGGGGCCCGCAACAGGGCAGGGAACGGCTCGGACCGGTCCACGTCAGCCCTGCGCCCGAAGTGATCTACGAGTGGTCAGGACAGGTCCGGGGTGGGGATGGCCTGACTGAAGTCGCCGACGTGCAGTGCCGCGGTGGGCATCGCCCAGTGCAGGGTGCCGCCGTCGCCGCCCATGTACCACTGGTCGTTTCCGGTCAGTTGGAGCAGGTGATGGTAGTCGTTCGGGTCGGCGCCGGCATATTGTGCCGACCCCTTCAGCGCGGTCAGACGGGGCTGACCAACGCTCGGCCACAGCGGCACGTCGCATCGGCTCGACTGGCTTCCTGGTCCTTGTGAGGCTGTTTCCGTCGCTTCACCAGGCGTTGCCGGGGCGGCCTACCCTCCGCGCGTCCGCCTGAACCCTGGTCGGGGCGCGTCCGCTAGCCGGCCGCGCACGCGTCCGTCCTGATCGGGTCCGAGCGGACAAGGCGTACGCCTCCCGCAGGAACCGCGCCTGCCTGCGCCGGCGCGGGATCCGCTGCACCATCCCGAACGAGGCCGATCAGGTACGCAACGGCAAAAAGTTTGGCTCCCGCGGCGAACGGCCGCCACATTTCGACTTGGCCGACGACCGCGAGCGCCACGCGATCGAATGCGGGATCAACTACTTCAAGAGGCATCGGGCCGTGGCAACGCGGTACGGCGGTACCACAAACTCGCCGTCCGCTACGAGGCGACCGTCCTTGTCCCGGCCGTCAACGAGTGGCTGTGAGCAGCGCAGTTGATACGACGCCGGCAAGGAGTCCGCAAGCGTGGAGCTGCGGTCACGCCCCGGTTGTGTCGATGAGGATCCGCGCCAGTTCGCGTGGCTGGGAGAACATCGGCCAGTGGCCGGTGTCCATCTCCATCAGCCGCCAGCGTCCGCTGGTCAGCAGCTCGGCCACGTCGTCGCTCGGCTCGGGGTCACCGAGCGTGCACTTGATGTAGGTCGCCGGGAGGTCGCCGAGCGGCGTTTCCAGCACAGCGGGTTCGGTCAGCGTGGCACCCGGGTGTGGCGTGGAACCGCCCACGATCCGTGCGATCTGGTCATCGGTGAGACCGTGGCCCTCGAAGTGGGCCGCGGGCGCGACCGGCCAGAATCCGCCGTTCTCGGCGATCGTTGTCCTCATCATCGCCCCGCCGTCCGGCCAGGCGGAGACGAACGGTTCACCATCGGCCGGAACACTGGAGTCGAGGAAGACCACTTGCGCCAGCCGGTCGCCGATCCGCCCGGCGGCCTGACCGCTCGGAATGCCCGAGTAGCTGTGACCTACCAGGACGACGTCGTGCAGGTCCTGGCGTTCGACCTCATCAACGATGTCCTG
>NZ_JBEXYN010000085.1:0-14107 GCF_040630935.1 Streptomyces sp. NPDC005722 | reverse complement strand
GGTTGTTTGTGTCCTTATTATAACCGGTTGTCCTAACCGGCGCCCCCCCCGCCCGCCCCCCCCCCCCCGCGGGCCCCCGCGGCCGTGGCGTGGACTGCGGTGCCGTCAGGCGGCGCTCCTGCGCCGTACGACGACGATGACCACGGCGCCCAGACCGAGGGCCAGCAGGCCGGCGCCGCCGAGGAGCAGTGCGCCGCCGGCGCCGGTGAAGGCGAGACCGCCGCCGTCGGAGTCACCGCCGGTGGACGAGCTGCCGCCGTCGGAGGTGCCGCCGGAGCCCGGCGCGTCGTCGTCCGACGCGCTGGGGCTCGGGGTGGCCGACGGGCCGCCGGAGGAGCCCTGCGAACCGTTGCCGCCGCCGTCGCCGGTGCCGTTGAGGACGATCCAGGCGGTGTTGTTGGACTGCTCGGGCTCGACCGGGTTGTCCCACGTCGGCAGGGCGACCTTGCCCCTGGCGTTCTTCACGACCCTGTCGATGCGCAGCTCGAACGGGAAGCTCAGCTTCGCGTCCTCCAGCAGCGGGGTCTCCACCCAGCACAGGTAGCCCTTGACGCCCTCCTCGATGGTCGTCAGGATGCAGCGCTCGGGGCTCTTGGTCACCTTCGCGCCCTCGGGGACGGCGACCGAGAAGGCGATCGACTCGCCGCCGCTGCGCAGTGCGCTGAGCCAGGCCGGTCCGTCGTTGCGGAAGCCGATCTCCACCTTCACCCTGTCGCCGGCCTTGCCCTGGGCGGAGGCGCCGGTCAGTACCAGGTCGTAGGTGTTGTTGCTGGGCAGGTCGAGCTCGGCGTAGCGCGTGTAGTCACCCGCGGGGGCGCCGGGGAGCTCCTCGAGGGTCATCGGCGCGCCGGTACCCGGCGTGTAGCCGTCGTCCTTCAGCAGCGCCTCGGCCTTCTTCGCGCCGACCGCGGAGAACCCGTAGCCGAAGCCGTCCCTGAGGGCGAACGCGGCCGTCTTCACCTTCAGCGGTTCGGACAGGGTGTACGCCGTGCCGGCCTTGTAGGTGCCGGGGAAGGTGCAGATGGCGTCGGTGCCCTGGTACAGCAGCGACCCCTCGGTGGTGTGCTTGTAGGCGCAGTTGCCGTAGCTGTCGGGGAAGCTCAGCCCGCGCGAGCCGTGGAAGTGCAGCACGGTGCCGTCGGCCGCCATGCCGCCGACGTTGCGGAAGCCGACCGGCGCCTCGTAGGTGTCGCCGGCGGCGAGGCCCTTGGGCTCGGAGAGCTTGCGGCCCCGCAGCTCCGGACCGCCGACCAGCACGTCGATGGTGAGGGGCGCGAAGTCGACGCCCTCGCCCTCGCCGGTCACCTCGATGGTGCCGTGGTCCCCGGCCGCGCTGTCGGCGTCGACCTCGAGGCGGATGTCGCCGATCTCGTTGTAGGTCTCGCCGGCGTTGATCTCGTCGCCCTCGCAGGTGGCGGTCAGGCCCTTCCCCCCGCAGGGCAGCTTCACGGCGGCGACGCCCTCCAGGCCGGAGGCGTCGATCCTGATCGTGTACGGGCCCTGGTGGACGACCGGGATCACCCCGTCGTCGCCGGGCTCGTCGCTGCCGGGCGCGGCGAGCCGCAGGGTGACCTGGGGCTCGTCCGATTCCTCGTCGTCGCTCTGGAGCGACAGGTCCACGTGGCTCTCGCCGGTGATCGTGACCGGCAGCGGGGCGCCGTCCTCGGCGAAGGCGGAGGTGGCGGGGCCGAAACCGGCGGTCAGAGCGGCGGCCGCCACGAGTCCGATCGCCGCCCGGGAGACGGATCTGCGGAAGGGACGTCTCATCAACGTTTCCTCGTCGGATGTCGAAGGTCGGATGTCGAGGTCTGAGGGGGTGCGCCGTCCTGGGCACACGTCTGTGAGACCTCCCGGGCACGCGCACCGTTGTGCACAGGAAGATCACAGAGGGATCACAGATGAGGCTGCCGTGACGTGAGGGATCCGGGTACATCGGCACCTGGGCCAAATAAGCCGGTCAAATGCATGTTTTACGGTTTCCGGACGGCGGAATAGTTGCCTGGGCATACGGGGTTGCACCTCGCGTACACCGCACACGTGACCACACCACGGTCCCGACCTCTGCCCGGAGGCCCCACCCCATGACATCCACGACGACCGACCTGCCCGCCCGGAGAGCCAGTGGGGCGGTCGTCCCGGTACTCGCCTTCGCGGGCATCGTTGTCGCGGTCATGCAGACCCTGCTCGTCCCGGTCATCAAGGACCTGCCGCAGCTGCTGGACACCGCCCCGAGCAACGCGACCTGGGTGCTGACCTCCACCCTGCTCTCGGGCGCCGTCGCCACCCCGATCATGGGCCGCCTCGGCGACCTCTACGGCAAGCGCCGGATGCTGATCGGCAGCCTCTCGGTCATGGTCGTCGGTGCCGTGATCAGCGCCGTCACCAGCCAGCTGCTCACCATGATCGTGGGCCGTACGCTGCAGGGCTTCGCCATGGGCGCCATCCCGCTCGGCATCGGGCTGATGCGCGACATGCTGCCGCGCGAGCGGCTCGGCTCGGCCATGGCCCTGATGAGCTCCTCCATCGGCGTCGGCGGCGGCCTCGCGCTGCCCGGCGCGGCGCTGATCGCGCAGCACGCGAACTGGCACGCGCTCTTCTACGCCGCGGCCGCGCTCGGCGTGCTCGCCATCGTCCTCACGCTGGCCGTCGTGCCGGAGTCCCCGATGCGCGCCAAGGGCTCGTTCGACCTGCCCGGTGCGCTCGGCCTGTCGACCGGCCTGGTCCTGTTCCTGCTGCCGATCACCAAGGGCAGCGACTGGGGCTGGACGTCCGGCACCACCCTCGGACTCTTCGGCGCCTCCGCCGTCGTCCTGCTGCTGTGGGGCCTGATGGAACTGCGGGTGAAGGCCCCGCTGGTCGACCTGCGCACCACCGCCCGCCGCGAGGTGCTGCTCACCAACCTGGCCTCGATCATGGTCGGCGTCAGCTTCTACGTCGTCTCGCTCGTCCTGCCGCAGCTGCTCCAGCTGCCCGCGGCCACCGGCTACGGCCTCGGTCAGTCCATGCTGGTCGCGGGTCTGGCCGTGGCCCCCCTGGGTCTGACGATGATGTTCACCGCTCCGGTCTACGCCCGGCTGTCCGCCCGCTACGGCCCGAAGACCACGCTGATCCTCGGTCTGCTGGTGATCGGCGCCGGCTACGGCGGCGGACTCGGCCTGATGGACGCCGTCTGGCAGACGGTCCTCACCTCGGTGATCCTCGGCGCCGGCATCGGCCTGGCCTACTCCTCGCTGCCCGCGCTCATCATCGGCGCGGTGCCGGCCTCCGAGACGGGCGCGGCCAACGGCCTGAACACCCTCATGCGGTCCGTGGGCACCTCGGTGTCCAGCGCCGTGATCGGCATGGTGCTGGCCAACAGCGCCCAGCACGTGAACGGCGTCGCCCTGCCGACCATGCACGGCTTCCGCCTCTCGTTCCTCATCGCCACCGGCGCCGTCCTCGTCGGCCTGCTCCTCGCCCTCGGCCTGCCCGGCCGGCGGACCGGTCTGCAGCTGCGGGCCGCCGGCGGCGAGGCGGCGGCGGGCCCGGCGCCCGCCGAGCAGGTCCTGCGCGGCTTCCGCGGCCGGGTGGTGGGCGCCGGGGGTGTGCCCGTCGCCCGCGCGAAGGTCACCCTGATCGACCGCCGCGGCCGGCAGGCCGGCGCGACGCTCACCGCCGAGGACGGCAGCTACGCGCTCGCCGTGCCGGCCGGGGGCCCGTACGTGGTGGCCGCCCTCGCGGCCGGACACGGCCCCCTCGCCTCGGCCGCGACGCACACGGGCGACGAGCGTCTGGTCGACCTCGACCTCGCGCTGCCCGTGGAGACCGTCACGGCCTGACCGGCCGACCGGCCCACCGGCCGGGCCCCGGACCGCCGGCGCGCGAGCCGGGGCCCGGGGCCACCGGGGCCCTCGCGGTGCCGGCCCTCCCCGCCGGCCCGCCGTCAGCCCCTCCCGGTCAGCCGCGACCCGGCCGGCGTACGCCGGTACAGCACCGTCCGCCCCGCGCGGGAACGGGTCACGAGACCGGCCCGGTGCAGCACGCCCAGGTGGTACGAGACCGTGGCGGCACTGAGGAAGTGGTGCGCCGCGAGCTGCGTGGTGGACGCCGGCCGCGCCAGCGCCCCGAGCAGTCCCGCACGGGTGGGGCCGAGCAGCCGGGCCAGCTCGGCGGACGGCGGCACCGGCGCGGCCGGACGGTCCCGTACCGGGTAGGCCACCATCGGCGGCCGCCGTCCGCCGGGCACCGGGTCGACGATCACCCCCGGCCCCGCCGCCACCAGCGACGGCACCACGATCACCAGTGGAACGGCGACCCCCACCGTGAAGCGGCTGTCGACGCGCAGCGTGCCGCCGGCCCAGCCGATGCCGGGGTGCAGGGAGTTGAACAGCCCCGCGGCGCCGTGCCGGGCCAGCACCCCCGCACACCGGTCGACCTCCGCGTCGAGGGCGGCCTTCGCGTCGGGCCAGTGCGGGGCGAAGGCCAGCTCCCAGTACCGGCCCAGCTCCTGCGCGGCCTGCCGGGCGACGTGCCCGCCGCCGCGCGCCATGGCGCGCCGCACCCCGGGCGGCAGCTCCGCCCCGGCCAGCCCGTTGCGGGGACGGCCGTGGCGCAACGCCGCCAGCTCGCCGAGGACACGGTCGGGCGGCGTGGCCCGCACCCGGTCCAGCTCCTCCTCGACCGTGGGCGAGGGGCCGGACGGATGCGGGCTGAGGAAGTCCGGTACGTAGCCGCCCCCGTCGAGGGCCAGCTCCGACAGCAGCGGCAGCCGGGCCCGGCGCAGCACCCGGCGTGCGCGGGCCACCCACGGATCGGCCTCGGGGGCCGGGCGCACGCCCCACGGCAGCAGCGTCGCCGCGACCTCGTGCAGCGGCGAGACCGCGAAGTGGGACCGGGCCAACCCGGCGGCGTCCACGGTCAGTTCGATCATCCTGTGCCCCGCCGCCCCTCACCCCTGGTGCTTTCGAACGTGCTCGAATCGTGGCACGGACCCTCGCCGTCGCGAGTCCCCTTGGCGCAGTCTGATGCCCGACGGACGGCAGGGGACACCGAGATCACCGGAAGGCGGGGGTGCGTGCGATGCGGGCGATGCGCGGGGCCGGAACGGCCCGGGGGACGCGGAGGTCCGGAGCACGGGCCGCGGTGGCACTGGCCGCCGCCGGCCTGCTGATGGTGTCGGGGACCTGCACGTCGTCGGCCCAGGGCCGGGGCGACGCGGGGCCGCCCGGGGGGAGCGGGGGGCTCTCCGGCGCCGCGGCCTGCCCCGGCCTGGAGGGCTTCAGCTGCGGCACGCTGACGGTGCCGCTGGACCACAGTGGCGAAGCGCGGGGCCGGCTGGGCCTGAAGGTCGCCATGGCGGACAACGCGGACGCCCCCAAGGGCGTCCTGCTGTTCCTCACGGGTGGTCCCGGGCAGCCGGGCGTCCCCTTCGTGGAGCGGATGGCCGACGCCCTCGGACCGGTGCTCGAGGACTACCGGCTCGTCATGATCGACCAGCGCGGCACCGGCGGCAACGCCCTGCAATGCCCGGGACTGCAGGAGCAGATGGGGTCGTCCGACCTCACACCGCCCACCGCGGAGGCGGTGCGGGACTGCGCCGCGGCCGTGGGCCCCGACCGCCGCTTCTACAGCACCGGAGACACGGTCGCCGACCTCGAACTGCTCCGCCGCGCGCTGGGCGTGCGGAAGATGACCCTCGACGGGGTCTCGTACGGCACCTACACCGCCGAGCGGTACGCCCTCGCGCACCCGGGGCGTGTGGCCCGCATGGTGCTGGACTCCGTGGTGCCGCAGACGGGTTACGACCCGATGGACCTCGCCGCCATGCGGGCCGCGCCGCGGGTGCTGACGGCGGCGTGCGAGAGCATCGGCTGCACCACCGACCCCGCGGCCGACCTCGCCGAGGTCGTGGACACCTACGGCAATGGCGTCGACGTGCTGGACGCCCTGACCACCTGGGAGTTCGTCGACCCGGACTACGCGGAGATGATCGACGCCCTCCACCAGGCCGCCGAGGGGGACCCCGGGCTGCTGAACGGCCTCATCCAGGGCGTACGGCAGGGCAGCGCGGCGAGCGCGGAGGAACTCAGCCAGGGACTCCACGCCTCGACGCTGTGCCTGGACGGCCGCTATCCGTGGGGCCGTTCGGACGCCCCGCTCGCCGGCCGGCGGGCCGCGCTGGAGAAGGCGGGAGCGGAACTCACCCCGGCCGACCACGGCCCGTTCGACGCCGCCACGGCGACCGGCCTCGGGTCGATGCTCAGCTGCCTCGACTGGCCCCGCACCCCGGTCCCGCCCCTGCCCACCGCCCACCGCCGCCTCCCCGGGGTCCCGGTGCTGCTGCTCGGGGGCGACCGGGACCTGTCGACGCCCCTGGAATGGCTCCACGACCAGAAGGAGCTGACCCCGCGGGCCCAGGTCGTCGTGGTCCGCGGCGCCGCGCACTCCGTCCAGAGCCGCGCCGCGAGCGACGAGGGCCGCCGCGCCGTGCACCGCTTCCTCCTCGGGCGCTGACACCCGCCGGCGCCGGGGCGGCCGCGCGTTGCCCTGCGGCCCGGGGCCGGTTGCCGGGGCGGGCCGTCAGCCGTGGGGGTGGTCCGGGGCGCCGGCGACCTGGCGGGGGCCGCGGGCGTCGTCCATCCAGCTCGGGCGGGTCCGGAGGAAGGAGAGGTCCTCGGCGGCAGGATCGGCCGTGTCCCGGAGGCTTTCGCCCTCTTCGGGGGTGAGCCGGGAGTACCACGTCGTCAGGTCGTCGCTGTCACCGGACCAGTCGATGAACTCGTGGAAGCGGTGGAACCAGAAGGCGCGGCAGCCCGTGCAGCTCAGCAGCGACTCCTGGTCGTGGTGGGACTCGTACAGCGTCCGCACCCAGGCGAGTTCGGGCTCGGCGCAGCAGTCGATGAAGCTCGGGGTCGCCACGGCGCGTGATCCTATCCCGCCGGCGCGGGGACGCGTCCGGGCTGGGACGCCCACCGCGACGCGTGGGAACGCGCGGGCTTCCGGTACCTGAGCCAGGTGAGCGGCGCCTCGGGGTTCTTCCCCGAGAGGGTCTTCGACGAGGGCCGGCAGGCCGTCGTGGCCGCCTTCTTCGCGCGGCGGATGCCTCCGGTGAAGCGGCCCTGGTACCGGCCCTTCTCCTGACCGGGGGCGGCCGGGGGCCGGCGGCTTCCGCCCGCCCCCGGCCGGCGCTCAGGGGCGGGCGAGCAGTTCGAGGGTGTCGACGACGCGGTTGGAGAAGCCCCACTCGTTGTCGTACCAGGCCACGACCTTGATGTGGCGGCCGTCGACGCGGGTGAGGGCGGCGTCGAAGATCGACGAGGCCGGGTGGCCGGTGATGTCGCTGGAGACCAGCGGCTCGGTGGCGTAGTCGAGGATGCCCTTCAGCTTGCCCTCGGCGGCGGTGCGGTAGGCGTCCAGCACCTGCTCGCGGGTGACCTCGCGGGAGACGGTGGTGTTGAGCTCGACGATCGAGCCCACCGGCACGGGCACGCGGATCGAGTCGCCGGAGAGCTTGCCGTCGAGGTTCGGCAGCACCTTGCCGATGGCCTTGGCGGCCCCGGTGGTGGTGGGGACGATGTTCACGCCGGCGGCGCGGGCGCGGCGCATGTCGCGGTGCGGGCCGTCCTGGAGGTTCTGCTCCTGGGTGTAGGCGTGCACCGTGGTCATGAAGCCGTGCTCGATGCCGGCCAGGTCGTCCAGCACGGACGCGAGCGGGGCCAGGGCGTTCGTGGTGCACGAGGCGTTCGACACGATGACGTGCCGGGCCGGGTCGTACTCCTCGGTGTTGACGCCGTACGCGAGGGTGACGTCGGCGCCGTCGGACGGGGCGCTGACCAGGACCCGCTTGGCGCCGGCGGTCAGGTGCCCGCGGGCGGCGTCCGCCGAGGTGAAGCGGCCGGTGGACTCCAGCACGACGTCCACGCCCAGCTCGGCCCACGGCAGCTTGGCGGGCTCGCGCTCGGCGAGCACCGTGATCCGGCGGCCGTCGACGACCAGGTCGGAGCCGTCCACCTCGACGGTGCGGCCGAGCCGGCCGAGGGAGCTGTCGAACTTGAGCAGGTGCGCGAGGGATTCGGGTGCGGTGAGGTCGTTGACCGCGACCACTTCGAGGTCACTGCCCCGCTCGACGAGGGCGCGGAGGGTGTTGCGTCCGATGCGGCCGAATCCGTTGACGGCGATGCGGGTCATGAGGGGTTCCTTTCGTTGCCGTCTTCATGGTCGGCAGCGGGACGTCCCTCCGGTAGTGGCCTGAACGACAGCATGCGCAAGCATCCCGCCATACCTTTCGCCACGCCCCGCAAGGATCCCGCCAGGGGAGCCACCGGGGCCGTCCGGGCCGTCCGGGCCACCCGCGCCGTCCGGGCCGTTCAGGCGGAGAAGGTGTTCCGGTACTCCGTGGGGGAGGTGCCGAGGATGCGGTGGAAGTGCAGCCGCAGGTTCGCCCCGGTGCCGAGGCCGACGCGGTCGGCGATCTGCTCCACGCCCAGGTCGGTGCGTTCCAGCAGTTCCCGGGCGAGGTCGACCCGGGCGCGCAGCACCCACTGCATCGGCGTGTAGCCGGTGTCCTCCGCGAACCGCCGGGAGAAGGTGCGCGCCGAGACCTTCGCGTTGCGCGCGAGCATGTCGAGCGTCAGCGGTTCGGCGAGGTGCGCCAGGGCCCATTCGCGGGTGCCCGCGAACAGGTCGCCGAGCGGCTCGGGCACGCTCCGGGGGACGTACTGCGCCTGGCCGCCGCTGCGGTAGGGCGCGGCCACCAGACGCCGTGCCACGTGGTTGGACAGTCCCACCCCGTGGTCGCGCCGCACCAGGTGCAGGCACAGGTCGATGCCGGACGCCGCCCCGGCCGAGGTGAGCACGTCGCCCTCGTCCACGAACAGCACGTTCTCGTCCACCCGCACCAGCGGATGCCGTTCGGCGAGGGCCTTCGTGTAGTGCCAATGCGTGGTGGCCCGCTTGCCGTCGAGCAGCCCGGTCGCCGCCAGCGCGAACGCCCCGGTGGAGATGGCCGCGAGCCGGGTGCCGCGTTCGTGGGCCGCCATCAGCGCGCCCACGACCGCCGCGGGCGGCTCGGTGCCGGCCGGCTCCCGGTAGCCGGGGATGAAGACGGTGTCGGCGTGCCCGACGGCCTCGAGGCCTTCGGCCACGTGGTACGACAGCCCGTCGCCGCCGGTCACCAGCCCGGGCGCGGCGCCGCAGACCCGCACCTCGTAGGGCATGCTCGGCCGGTTGGAGAACACCTGCGCCGGGATGCCGACGTCGAGCGGCTTGGCGCCCTCCAGCACGAGCACGACGACGTGGTGGTTCTTCGCGCGGCTCAACGGGTCTCCTCCGGCTCTCGCGCCCGGTGGCGTGGCTGACTGCTGTCGCAAGCATCCTGCCACCGCCGGTCCCGCGCCGCTCCGGCCGGCGGGCGGCGGCGATCCGAACAACGATCTACGCGCGGAGAAATTTTAACATTCCATTGTCATGAACACTTCCCAACGGGGTGGGCCGGGGGTTACCAAGTGGTAGTCAATTCCCCGCCCAGGGAGGTTCCGTGAGACGCACCACGTCGTTGTCGGCCCTGACCACCCTGATCGTCACCCTGGCCTTCGGCCTGTTGTGGTCCACCCCGGCGCACGCCGCCGGGCCCGCCTACGTCGCGCTGGGGGACTCGTACTCCGCCGGCAACGGAGCGGGCAACTACGACAGCGCGAGCGGCAGTTGCCACCGGAGTCTCAGCGCGTTCCCGTACCTCTGGAAGAACGCCCACGCCCCCTCCTCGTTCGCCGACACCTCCTGCTCGGGTGCGGTGACCACGGACGTGACCAACAACCAGCTCGGCCCGCTGAACGCCTCCACCGGTCTGGTGTCCCTCACCATCGGCGGCAACGACGCCGGCTTCTCGGACGTCATGACGACCTGTGTGATCGGCTCCGACACCGACTGCGTCAACCGGGTCACCCAGGCGGAGAACTACGCCCGCAACACCCTGCCCGCCCGCCTCGACGCCACCTACAACGCGATCCGGGCCAAGGCCCCCAACGCCAAGGTCGTCGTCCTCGGCTATCCGCGCGTGTACACCCTGAACGTCCTGTGCGTCGGCCTCTCCGACACCAAGCACCGCAAGATCGACGAGGCCGCGGACGTCCTCGACGGCGTCATCGCCGCCAGGGCCGCCGCCCACGGCTTCGTCTTCGGCGACGTGCGGGGCACCTTCAACGGCCACGAACTCTGCTCCGGCGACGACTGGTTGCACTCCCTGGTCGTCTCGCCGAGCTGGGAGTCCTACCACCCCACCGCCAGGGGCCACGCCAGCGGCTACTACCCCGTACTGAACGCCAACAGCTGACCCGTCCGCCTCCCCCTACCCGTACCCGTACCGGGCCCGGCCCGTCCGGCCCCCTCCGGCGACCCCGTACGGCCGTGTGCGCCCGTACGGGGTCGCGTCATGCCCTCCGCGGCCGCCACCGGACGGTGGGTCAGTCAGAAAGTGGATGAGTGGCTGAACCACTCCTTGCGGTCCGGGCCCTCCCTTTGCCAGGCTTGGCGGGCCCGGTCCACCGCTCCACGACCGGGTGGTTCGCGCGCCTCCCCTCGTCCCCCCTCGCCATGCCGTGCTGCCCGCGCACGGCGGCTGACGACCGAACAGGATGCGGAATGTCTCTGACGCGCCGAAGAATGCTGACGGCGAGCGCCGTGGGCGTGGTGACCGCCACCGTCGCCCCGGGCGGACTCGCCGGCCTCGCGGCCGCCGCCCCGCGGACCACCGCCGCAGGCGACGGTTCCGCACCGGGCCTGTCGACCCTGGACCGCACGCTGCTGCGCGGCCCGGACCTCGGGTCCGGTTACCGCGGGATCGTCGCGGGGCCCGGCGAACCCCACCTCGTCCGCAAGGACCTGGCCAACGTCACCGCGCCCACGGTGACCCGCTCGCTGATCGCCTTCGCCCAGATGTCCGACCTGCACATCGTCGACGACCAGTCACCGCTGCGCGTCGAGTGCCTGGACCGGCTCGCCGACTACGGGCCCCCGCACTACAACTCCTATCCCACCGAGTCCGCCTACCGCGCCCACGAGTTCCTCTCCACCCAGACCACCGACGCGATGTGCCGCGCCGTCCGGCAGATCGGCCGCGGTCCGCGCACCGGCGCGCCGCTGGCCTTCACCGTCGTCACCGGGGACGCGGTCGACAACTGCCAGTACAACGAGACCCGCTGGTACATCGACCTGCTGGACGGCAACACGGTCACCCCCGACTCCGGCAGCCCGGCCCTCGACGAGAGCGTCAGCAGCGGGCGCTTCGGCACCGACGTCCACTACTGGCACCCGCAGGCCCGGCAGAGCCCGGCGGACAACAACGAGCTGGCCGGCTTCCCCCTGGTGACCGGCCTGCTCGCCGCCGCCCGCAGGCCCTTCACCGCGGGCGGGCTGCGCATGCCCTGGTACGCCGCCTACGGCAACCACGACGGCCTCGTGCAGGGCAACGTCGCGCCGGACGTCCTGCCGTTCGACCCGCTCAAGGGCATCGCCACCGGCTCGACGAAGATCACCCAGATCGAGGGTGTCCCCGACGTCTTCGACAACGGCCCCGCCTACTACATCGAGCTGCTGACGGACATCATCACCGGCGACTTCACCCTCGACACCGAGAAGGTCACCGCCGACCCGGCACGACGGCTGCTGGAGCGGCGCGAGTTCGTCGCCGAGCACTTCCGCACCACCGGCACCCCCGCTGGGCACGGCTTCACCTCCGGCAGCGACCGGGCCTACTACGCCGTGCCCTCCGGCCCCTCCGACCTCGTCCAGGTCCTCGTGCTCGACACCACCAACGCCAACGGCGGCGCGGACGGCGCCCTCGACGAGGCGCAGTGGGAATGGCTGGACGCCCAGCTGCGGGCGAACAGCTCCCGCTACGAGACGGACCGCGCGAACGGCACCGGCCCCGGCACCGTCGTCACCCAGCCCGGGGTCAAGGACAAGCTGATCGTCGTCTGCTGCCACCACACCCTCGACTCGATGGACAACACGGACGGCGACGCGCCCTACAGCGGCGCCGACCTGCGCGACAAACTGCTGCGCTTCCCGAACGTCGTGCTGATGGTGGACGGCCACACCCACACCAACAACATCACCGCGCACAAGCCCGCCTGGACCTCCGCGCTCAGCGCCGGCTTCTGGGAGGTGAACACCGCCTCGCACATCGACTGGCCCGTCCAGTCCCGGATCGTCGAGATCGCCGAGGGCGGCGGCTACCTGTCGATCTTCACCACCATGGTCGACGCGGACGCCCCGCTGTCGTACGGCGGGGACACCGGCACCCCCGCCGCGCTCGCCTCCCTGGCCCGCGAACTGGCCGCCAACGACATCCAGTCCGTCGCCCGCGGCATCGAGATGCGGCGCGGCGCACCGACCGCCCGCAACACCCAACTACTGCTCCCGCTGCCCTTCGCCCTGCCCACCGGCGCCGGCACGCCCGCACCCGACTGGCCCCTGCTGCAGCAGGGCCAGAGCGGCACCCGGGTCAGGGCCCTGCAGTACCTGCTGAACGCCCGCGGGGTGGGGCTCGCCGTGGACGGCGTCTTCGGCATCACGACGGCCGCCGGGGTGCGCTCCTTCCAGACCGCGCGCGGTCTGCCCTCCAACGGCGTCGTGGGCCCCGCGACCTGGCAGCCGATGGTCTTCACGACGCTGGCCCAGGGGGGCTCTGGCCCCGCGGTCTCCGCCGTGCAGTACCTGCTGACCACCCGCGGCGCGGGACTGACCGTCGACGGTGCCTTCGGCGCGGCGACGGACGCCGCCGTGCGCTCCTTCCAGTCCGCCCGCGGCCTGCCCGCGGACGGCACCGTGCGGTCCGCGACCTGGCTGAACCTGCTGGCGCCCTGACGGCACGGGGTGGCACCCCGGTGCTCCGGCGCCGGGGTGCCACCCGCCCTCCGCGGCGTGTCAGCGCGCGAAGGGGCGGGGAAGGGTGTCGTCGCGGGGGAGTAGGTTCATGGGGCAGGCACGGGCGAGCCGTGTCCACGTACACCAACCGCTCGGACGCCCCGACGTCGAGCCGAGGGGAGACCGCAGCGTGTCACCGCACCCTGTCGAGGGACCGGCCCCGCACGACCTCCTGCCCGAACTCGCCTCGTACCGCCGGCCCACCACGCTGCTCCGGCCGAAGCAGGGATCCCCCGGCGTCCGGGAGAGCTCTCTCGGTGGTCCTGTCCTCTGGCCCGCTGACGAGCCGTGGCCGCATTGCGACCGACCGGGTCACCTCGCCGACTTCAGCGGCCTCCCGGTGGGCCGCATCCCCATGGTCCCGGTGCTGCAACTGTTCGCCCGCGACGTGGCGCAACTGCGCTTCCCCGACGGCAAGGACGTGCTCCAGATCCTGTGGTGCCCCCTGCTCCACCCCGATGACGAGGTCAAGGTTTCCAGGCCGTCCCTCCACTGGCGTGCCGAAACCGACGTTCCGGCCACCAAAGTGCTGGACGACGTCCCCGCGCCCGGGGAAGGTGAGTACTACGACGAGTTCATCCCCCGCCCCTGCACGGTCTCACCGAGCGTGGACACCGACTACGCGAACATGGACCTTCCCCGGGACCTCCTCAAGGATCTGCCGGAACCCGCACTGGACGCCGTCGAGGAACTCCTCGGCCGTTGTCATGAGACCAAGGTCGGCGGCTACCCCGCCTGGAACCAGGAGCCGGACTGGCCGGACTGCGCCCGCGGTCACCGGATGGAGCACCTCCTGAGCATCACGGCGGACGACGAACACGACATGGTCATGGGCGACGCCGGCGGTGTGTACTTCTTCCTCTGCCGCCGGTGCCCCGAACTCCCTTACGCCCACCGCTACGACTGCTAGGCCGTGTATCGAACGAGTGGCTGTGAGCAGCGCAGTTGATACGACGCCGGCAAGGACTCCGCAAGCGTGGAACTGCGGTCACGCACCGGCTGTGTCGATGAGGATCCGCGCCAGTTCGCGTGGCTGGGAGAACATGGGCCAGTGGCCGGTGTCCATCTCCCTCAGCCGCCAGCTCCCGCTGGTCAGCAGCTCGGCCACATCGTCGCTCGGCTCGGGGTCACCGAGCGTGCACTTGATGTAGGTCGCCGGGAGGTCGCCGAGCGGCGTTTCCAGCACAGCGGGTTCGGTCAGCGT
>NZ_JBEXYN010000084.1:0-14984 GCF_040630935.1 Streptomyces sp. NPDC005722 | reverse complement strand
AGCAGTCCGATGTCCAGGACGCTCAGGCGCTGGTCGTCGACGGCGCGGTTGTCGACGGCGACGAATCGTGGGGGCCGGGTGGGTAGTTTCCTCACCGGCCGTCACCTGCTGCTGTGGGTGCGGTCGGGCCGGCAGCAGCGGCAACTGCACCTGGAGGCAGTGGTGGCTGTGCTGCACTCCCAGGAGCGTGGTGGTGTGCCGCCGTCGGGGCGTCTTTGCCTGGGTCGGATGCCCGGGTGTCTGTGCCCGCAGCGTGCCGATCCGCGGTGACTACGGGTCCTGTTCCTTTGCGGTGCTTGATGCCGGTGACTGCGGCGGCGCGCCGGGCGTGGCGGCGGGTGACGGTCGAGCGTCTCCTGTCGGCCTGGGGCGGTTCTGCGGTGAGCCCAGGCCGGTCGTCCTCGATCCGTCGGCCGACGCGTGTCTGTCGCGCGGTGGCGCGAGTCGTGTGGTGCGGCTGCGGGTGGGGTTGGTGTCTGGGCTGAACGCGTCCCGGACAGGGCGCTCAGACTGTCCTCGGAACGGGCAGCTGGGTATACCCGGCCCTGCGGCGCTGGCTTTGCCAATGGCGGGTGGATGTACAGCGGCGGCCATCTGGGCTCCCGGGGCTGGTGGACGTAGGTGGTGTCATCCATGAAGCCCGGTGGCACTCACCGATTTGCTCACCGAAAAGGGGGTGAAGGATCACAATCCGGCATCACCTGCGGTCGGTGAGTGCCGTGAAGTCGCCAGTGAGGAGCGGGGTTTACTCACCACCGCAGGCCAGGGCGCCGCGCGGGACGACACCGCCCTACCCGCCCCGGAAGGCCCCGATGGCGTGGTCATCGCCACCGCCAACCCAGGCCAGTGGGCCGATCAGTCCGTCAGGACTCAAGGTGGCGGCCGGCAGTCTTGGGGAGCGCCACCAGGTCAGGCCCCCCGCGCGGATCGCCCCGGCCCTTCAGGGGGAGACGGATGGCCGTTCGCACCGCACCCCCGGCCGGGCGGAGGGGTAGGCCGGGCGCGCCCATGTACACCCAAACAGACTGCTTATATCCCAATTCATCGTGCCTTCGTGCACCGTGGGTCACACAGGTGCGGACACGTGTCCGCCGCCGACCACACGGGCGCTTACACGACCGACACCAGCAGCTGGGAGAGATCGGTGAACGGAAGGCACATACGGCGGTCTTCGATCACGCCGTCAGAGCGACGGCCCGGGGGGCCCGGCAGCGGCCGGAGATGGTCAGGGGCCGGTACCGTGACGGCCCTGTGCGTCGTCCTGTCCGGTGCCGGAATCGTGCCGGCGGCGGCCACCGCCGCATCGCCCCGAGCGGTCGACATCACCCGTACCTTCACCTTCACGGGCGCCCCGGAGACCTTCACCATTCCGGCGAACGCGGTGGCGACGGTCACCGCTGACGGCGCCGGCGGCGGTAGCGCCGTCCCGGGAACCTGCCCCAACGGCGGGACAGGCGGTAGCGGGGCGCGGGTCGTCACCACACTTCCGGCCTCCGCGACCGCGAAGGTCGTCACCGTCAACGTGGGCGGCGCCGGTGGGGCGTCCTGCTCCAGCACCGGAGGTGCCGGTGGCTACAACGGGGGAGGCGCGGGCGGAAACGGAACGACCACTCCCGTGTCCACCGGCTCGGGCGGAGGCGGTGCATCGAGCGTGGCGGCAGGCGGAAGCCTGCTCGTGGTGGCGGGCGGAGGCGGCGGCAACGGGGGACGCAATCTTCCGACCCAGGGCGGCAACGGCGGAACCCCCGCCGGTACCGACGGAAGCCCGGGCGGGACGCTCGGCGGTTCGCCCGGGGGCGGCGGTGGCGGAGCCACCACCACCGCGCCGGGTGCGGGGGGCGTGGGAGCCGTCGCCGGATCCTGCACGGGTCAGCCTGGCAACACCGGGGGCGGACCCTCCGGAGTTGCCGTCGGCGCCGGAGGCACCGGCGGCAACTACTCCGGCTGCAGCACCAGCCTCGTCGTCAGTGGCGGCGGAGGCGGCGGAGGCGGCTACTTCGGCGGTGGTGGCGGCGGCGCTTCGGCCACCACCGCCGGTGCGGCCGGCGGAGGAAGCGGCGGCGGGGGCTCCAGCTTCGCCGACCCCGTGGGAACCGGCACCGCCTACACCGCCTCGCCGGTCGGAACCCCCACCGCCAACGGCCAGGTGACGATCAAATACACGGTCCAGGACCTGGCCTTCGTCACCACCAGCCCGCTGCCGGACGCCACCCAGAGCATCGCCTACTCCACCACCCTGCAGACCAGCGGCGGCACCGGAGCCCCCGCCTTCGCGGTCACCGCCGGCTCCCTGCCTCCCGGCCTGAGCCTCAATGGGACGAACGGAGTGATCTCGGGCACCCCGACCGCGACCGGCACGTACACGTTCACAGTGACGGCCACCGACCCCGACTCCGGCGTACCGCCCGTCTCGATGCAGTTCACGATCACCGTCCGTCCGGCCCCCGCCCTCACCTGCGCCACCGCGACGCCCACCATCGTGGGCACCAACCGCGCCGACGTCCTCGTCGGCACGCCCGGCAACGACGTCATCCTTGGCCTCGGCGGCAACGACATCATCGACGGCCGCGGCGGCAACGACATCCTGTGCGGCGGCGACGGCAACGACATCGTCACCGGCGGCGACGGCAACGACCGCCTCGAGGGCCAGGACGGAGCCGATACCCTCAGTGGCGGCAACGGCAACGACACCCTCCTCGGTGGCAACGGCCCCGACGTCCTCGACGGCGGCCCCGGCACCAACACCAACGACGGCGGTGCCGCACGAAACGTCTGTGTCCGCCCCCTCACCGGCCCCGGCTGCACCGTCTGAGACCACGACACCTTCACTCATTGGGCCACGGTGGCGGGGATGTTGTTGCCGGTCAGTTTCAGGTCGCTGATGTTGACGTCCTTGTACGTGAAGGCCGGGTCGTCCGCCGTGTCCGGCCCCTTGTCGCCTGGGCCTAGGAGGAAGTCGTAGCGGGTGTTGTAGTCATCCTGGTGTGCCATGTTCACGATGGAGCCGTTGAACGCGATGGTCTGGCCCTTGTGGCTGGTTGCGAAGTGAAGGTTCTGATGACGCTCTCTGGCTTCACATATCGCCATCCGGACAGGCGGCCGGGCTACCCCTTCGCTGCGACGGATGCGGAGTGGGCTGTCGTCCGCGATGCGATGCCGCTCCCGCCCCGCAGGAGGACCGTGGCATCAGACGGTGGACGGGATGAAGCCGAGGAGGGTGGCGAGTCGCTGTCGGATGCAGAGCCGGCCGGGCGGAGCCGTCCGCGGCGCGACCTTTCATCTGCCGGTGGCTGCCGTGTCAACCGTCACCCTGCTCGATGTCCAGATGGATCGGACCCCGAAGAACGGCGCTGGGCCGGTACGGCGGCGGGTCGGCGACCAGCCTGGGGCGGTCGAGCCGGCGTACCAACTCGGTCAGCGCGATCTGCGTTTCCCGCCGGGCCAGGGGGCCGCCGAAACACAGGTGGATGCCGCTGCCGAACCCCAGGTGCTGGTTGTCATGGCGATCCGGGTCGAAGCGGTCCGGGTCGTGGAAGCGCTTTGGATCGCGGTTGCCCGAGGCCAGCATGAGCATGATCCGCGAGCCCTGGGGGATGACGGTGTCGGCGACGGTGACGTCGCTGTACGCCACCCGCCAGGGGATGATGTGGACGGGAGGCTCGTAGCGGAGCAGTTCCTCGACCAGTGGCACGACGAGGTCCGGTTCGTCGCGCAGTCGCTGCAGCACCGGCGGGTGGCGCAGCAGTGTCAGCATCCCGTTGGTGATGAGGTTCACGATGGTCTCATGGCCGGCGATGAGGAGCAGTCTGGCGGTGGCGACGATTTCGGCGTCGGCCATCCGGCCGTCGGGCCCGTCGTCGTTGGCCAGCCGTGACAGCAGGCCGCCTCCCGGCCGGCGGTGGCTCTGTTCCACCAGGTCGCCGAGGCATTCGCGCAAGTCCTTGCGAGCCTGTACGCCCTTGTCCAGTTTCTCCTTCGGGTCGGTCTCGGGGTTGTAGTCGACCGAGTTCATCAGGTCGCGCACCCAGCGGTGGACATCCGGTTCGCTCTCGCGTGGCACGCCGAGCACGCGACAGGTCACGGTCACGGGGAACGGGAACGCGAAATCGTCGACGACGTCGATCCGCTCCTTGCCCGCGACATCGTCGATCAGGCCCGCGACGACGGCGGTCAGGTCGCTTTCCATGCCGATCACCAGCCCCGGGGTGTGCGGGGGGCCGAAGTGACGCATCACCATACGCCGCAGGCGATCGTGCTCGGGCGGGTCCATGTGGATGAACGACGATGTGGCCGCTCCCTCGACGGGGGGCGGCGGATGCGACAGATTGCGCAGGTCGGAGCTCAGATGCGGGTCGTTCAGTACGTCCGTGATCTCACGGTACGTACTGATGACGTAGCTGCCGTCCTCCTGCCGAGCCACCGGCGTCCGACGCAGCTCGGCATACAGCGGGTACGGGTCCGCCCGGGCGGAGTAGTCGAAGATCCGTTGCAGTGTGCCGGGCGTCTCGGCCGTGGCGGTCGGGTCTTCCGCTTGTCGATGCTGGTGTACGGCCGTGACGCGGCGCCCACCCGGGTCCTGGCCGGTGACGACCACCGTGGCGCCCTGAGCGAGCAGGGCGGGGCCGGGGAGATCGACGGGCACCGGTTTCACGTCGGCCGGCTGGTCCGGCGTGGGGCAGGGGGGCGGGAATGGTGCGGCCGTCTCGATCAAGTGTCGGTAGTGGTCCAGCCACTTGCCGTTGTTGAAGCTCACGGCAGCGGTGACGCGGCCCCGGTAGCCGTATGCGGTGACGAAGCGGCGGTCGTCCAGCGAGCCCTGGGTGACGGCCACTTCGTCGGCGAAGGTCGGCACGCCTACGGACTTGATGTTGACGCCGAACTGGATCGACCAGAACAGCGGGATGGACAGGTGGGTTCGGCGGTCCTCCGGGGCGCTGACCATGTTGTGTGCCGCGACCTCTGCCTGCTCGACGGCGTTGACCCAGTGTTCCATCGATATGAGCCGGTTTTCGTAGACGGGGTTCGGGCAACGTGCCACGTCTCCCGCGGCGAAGACGTCGTCGGTGACGCGGCCGTTGATGTCGAGGGCGCGGCAGCCGGTGTCGCACGTGATTCCCCATACACCCGCCGCCAGTAGCGACTCCCGCAGCCACTCGGTGTTTCGGATGCTCCCGAGTGCCACCACCGCCACATCGGCGTCGACCGTTCTGCCGTCGTCGAAGTGAGCTCGGCGAAACCGTCCCTGCCCGTCGCCCTCCAGCCGGGCGACTTTGGCACCGCACCGCAGGTCGACACCGTGAGCGCGCTGCATGGTGGCCGCAACCTCGCCGATCATGGCGCCGAGCGCCCCGACCAGCGGGGCCGGCGCGAGTTCGGCGACGGTCACCGGGATGCCCCGCTCGCGGCAGACGGAGGCGATCTCGGAGCCGGTGAATCCCGCACCGATGACCAGCACGCGGGAGGGCCCGGCGGCGAGGGCTCGCTGCAGGTTCTCGGCATGCTCGCGTGTACGGAGGACGAACACTCCGTCCAGGGCCGCCTCGGACTCGACGAACCACGGCCGGGCCCGTACCCCGGTGGAGATCAGCACCCGGTCGAAGGGAACCTCGCGTCCGTCAGCGAGACGCACGTGGTTCGTCGCGAGGTCCAGCCCGCTGGCGGGCACGCCACGCAGCCACTCCGCATCGATGCCGCGGCGGCGGGGCAAAGCGGTGCCCCCGGCCGGCACCCACCCGGTCAGTACTTGCTTGGACAGGGGAGGCCGGTCGTAGGGCTCGCCCACCTCGTCACCGATCCGCGGGAGGCGCCTGCTCCCACGTTGGCATCAACGACGCTGCTCTGCGGCGTACCGCGAGACGACACGTCTGCAGAGGTCGGCCCGATCTCGTGGAGCGGTGGTCGGCGGCAGCGCCTTGCCCGTTGCCTGCCCACTCGGCAGTACTCGGGAAGCAGCGCTTGACCGAGGCCATCGAGACCCCGTCGATCGCGTGGGCAGCCTCCGATGGCGGGATCTGCCCCCGGCGTGCCTGTCGGCCTCGCGCGCACAGCAGCGTGATCAAATGGGGCATGGCATCGTCCTGGACCGGCAATCGGGTACGCCTGCGCGCCGTCGAGCCCGACGACTGGACGGCATTCGCGCGTTTCGCCGACGATGACGGGCCGCGAGGGGGCCGGCTGGATCTGCCGAGGTCTGCCGAGAGCTACCGCGCCTGGGCGAAGGAGCAGGCGGTCGCCGAGTGCGATGACGACCGCTTCCGGTTGGCGGTCGAAGCGACGGCCACGAGAGAGCTGGTCGGTACAGTCGGCTCACATCGCACCGGCCCTCGCTCGGGCTGGTTCGAGTTCGATATCACCATCAGCGTCGGTCACCGGCGCACGGGCTACGCGACGGAAGCCGTAGTGCTCCTGATGCGCTTCATGTTCGCCGAGCGGCGCTATCACAAATGCCTGGCTGCGGTTTTGGCCCACAACGAGGCATCGCTCGCACTTTTCCGGGGGCTCGGCTTCACCGAGGAGGGGCGCTTGCGGGAACACGTTTTCTTCGCCGGCCAACACCACGACCTCGTCATGATGGGGATGCTGCACAACGAGTTCGACCGGCGACACACGATGAGCGCACCATGAGCCGGTGATCCGAGTGTGCGTCGAAGGGCACTCGGACTTGATCGACGTTCGTTGTTCGCCGGTGGAGGCGGCCTGCCACCGTGAGCAGGACTTCCCTCAGCCGCGCAAGGTCGCACGCAGGTGCAGGCCGGCGGTTGCGAGGCCTTCGAAGGTGGTGACCCGGTAGCCGGGTTCCGTGCCGGGCGGCTCGCTCAAGTGGTAGCGGCGGGCTGTCTGCGCGGTCATGAGAGTGAGCATGGCCATGGCCAGGGCTGCTCCCTCGCAGCCATGCGGCCCGGTACCGAAGCCGAGGAAGACCCCGGGGTTCGCCGACGAGCCCGAATCGTCGAGCCAGCGTTCGGGCCTGAACCGGTCCGGTTCGGTGTGTTCCCGTGCATCGCGGTGGGCGGTGTAGGGGCAGACGAGAACCGTGGATCCGGCGTCGATGGTGTAGTCGGCGAGCTCAGTCTGTCGCGGGGCGCGCCGGGTGAGCAGCCAGCTCGGGGGGTGCAGCCGGAGCACTTCGCGTACCAGCGCCTGGGTGTACTGCAGGTTGTCCAGGTGGGTGCTGGTCGTCGTGGCGGGGTCGTCGGGCAGCAGGGCGGCTTCGGCCGCCACGCGGTCCGCGGCCTGGACGTATCGGGCCAGGTGGAGCAGGATCCATCCAGCCGCCCGGGAGGGTGTCTCGAAGGTGGCGACGGTGATCCCGGGGAGGGTGTCGAGGACGACTTCTTCCGACAGCAGGCCGTAGCGGGACGAGGGCCGGAGCATCTGTCCCAGCACGTCATCACCGAGCCGGCCCGATGAACGGCGCCGGCGGACGATGGGCCGCAAAGCGTTGGTGAAGGCGATTTGCCGCCGCGTGCGGAACCGCCGTGCCGGTGTGGGGACCCAGCGCGGCAACACCCAGCGCGAGGGGCGTACGAGCACCTCCCGGGCCACGAAGAGCTGCCAAGCCGAAGGCAGCAGGGCGGGAGCGTCCTCGGAGAAGAGGTAGCGCACGCCGATCTCTGCCAGGACGGGCCGGACCAGGGGCAGAACCTCGACGTCCCGGCCCACGGGCCACTGGTCGGCAAATCGAGCGGTCCCGGGCGCGATCTCACCGACCCGGGCCGCAACCGCCTGCGGGCGCAGTCCGCGCATGCGGCAGGCGCGAGCGTGCACCCGCTCCTCGGGAGTCGGCGCTCCGCCGGCCCGCTTCAACGGCGGGAAGAGGGGGGAGGACGGCTTGGGGAAATCCTGCGCGCGGCGCAGGACCGCTTCACACACCCGCGCCGTAGCGGCTACGTAGACACCCGGCTCCAGCTGCCAGACGTCCCCGCACTCGTCAGCACCACGGCACACCAGTCCGAGCCGGTCGCGGCTCCAGGCCGCGAAACCTCCTCCGGGCAGCCGCGGCGGCTCATTCGCTCGGCCCATGGGGTCGCCCTTGACTTCTCGTACCAGCCAGGCCGATTTCGTCGGCAGCATGACCAGGAGCCGGCGGGAGCCCGGGGCGCCCGCCGGCCTGGAGGTCACACCCTGTCATCGACGGTGTGCGTGCCCCAGTCGTGGGCCCCGTACGCACCGTAGTTGCGGGTGAAAGACAACTTGGCGAGCAGCTTGGCGATCATGAGGCACTCCTCTCGCTTGTCTTCCAACTCCCTCTACCATACGTCCAATTTCTTCGCACATGGCACGTGGATGCACGGCGCGTGCTTGAGGCCCGGACCGGCCTGGAGCCTGCCGGCATCGCCCCTGGTGCGGGCGGTGCGTGCCGCCCCCGCGGGGCGCGAGGTGTGGCGGCGCCGGGCACCTCGAGACCGGCTGCACAAAGCCCCGAAGACAGCGGAACTCTTTTCACACGAACCGGTCACCTCGCACCCAGGAATGCGGCAGGTTGGCGAGCTGCCGGTAGTGGCCGCCGCGGGCGGCTCAGGTCGGGCATCGTCCGCCTACAGGCTGGGCGCCCGGAAGCGGGTCCGGCACCAGGACGCCACCGCGTACCAGGCCAGGGCGATCACCGTGACGAGCGCGCACACCGGCGAGCGGGAGCGCACAGCCCGACCGGCGGCGGCGCACCCCGGCGACCTTGGCGACGATCAGGGGTGCCGGCCAGAGGAGCGGACGCGCGCTGGGCGGCGGCTTCCCTCCATTCCGCCGTGGGCACTGGAGGTTCCATGGCGTACCAGCGGTCCGGATAGCCGTTCCACAAGGTGTTCGCCATCAGCGTCGGCGCGCCCTGCGCGAGCACTACCTCGGGTCGCAAGCCGACAGCGGCGGCACGTGGTGGCTGTGCAGGATGCGGCTGGCGGTGCGGGCGGGTACTGCGGTCGTGGAGTCCGGCCCAGCCCTCGGCCCGGAAGCGGTTGACCCAGCGACGAGCACATTGACAAGGAACGGCGCACAGCGGGTCGGGCTGTCGGATGTCGATGTGCTGCGGACCGCGCGGACTCACTACGAGCAGATGTACCGCAAGGCGGGCGGGGTAGCGACCAGGGGGCGGGGCATCGGCTTCCTCAACCGCGGGGCCGCCCCGCTCCTGCGGGGCGGGTACACCAATGCCACGGGCCGGGCGCTGTACCGGGCCGCGGCGGGATGGTCGCGATTGCGGGCGTCTGCAGCTATGACAGCGACACTCAGGGCCTCGCGCAGCGCTACTTCCACCAGGCGCTCCGCATGGGGTCGCCAGCGCACGGACTCCACCCACGTGCTCGCCGCAGTGAGGGAGCTCAATCGCCTGGAGTTCGTCGGCGAGACACTGCGGGCCGCGCTGGAGGCGGTCGCTGTCGCCGCACCCGGGTGGCTCGCCTCCTGGATGCCCCCGGTCTGGCAGGAACAGTACGGGGCCCGGGTGGACTCCTACCGGCTACCGAGTGATGAGAACGAGCGGACCGAGCTGACCTGGCGCATTGCGGCCGACGGCTACTCGTTCCTCGAGGCGGCCTTCGCATCGGACGCCCCTCACTGCGACAGGTGCCGGCTATCGGCACCTTGCGGACGGTGTGGCTGCAGCAGTTCCATCGGACGATCACGGACGGGGTGCAGGAGGTGGCCTGGCGGGGGAAGAACGATCTCCCGCCCAGCAGAGCACGGATCACATCGCCCTATGACCCCGACGCCCGGAGTTCCGTCAAGCGCGGGTCGGCGTGGGACGGTTACAAGGTCCACTTCACCGAGACCTGCGACGCCCAAGAGAGCGGTCGCCCTCACTTGATCACCCATGTGGTGACCGCAGATGCGACGGTCGGCGACCCGGTCGTCGTCGATGAGATCCACGACCGGCGCGGCGCCAAGGGCCTGCTGCCGAACGAACACCTGATGGATGCTGGCTACATTTCTGCGGAACTCCTGCTGTCGGCGCCCAGCCAACATGGTGTCCGCGTCATCGGCCCGGTCCGACCCATGACCTGTCGCACCGTCCAGACCGCCGGCTACGACAAGGCGTCCTTCACCATCGACTGGGATGCCCGTCGGGCAACCTACCCCGACGGCGCCCACAGCCGCTACTGGACCGTAAGGACTCGACAACAACCACCGTCCCGCGATCCGAATCCGCTTCGCCACCGAGACCTGCGAGTCCTGCCCTTCCCGCGGGTAATGCACCAACTCGACACGTTACGGCCGCCGCTCACCGTCCGCCCACAAGATCAAGACGCCGTCCTCGAACGCGTCCGCGCCGAGCAGTCAACCAAGGAATGGAAGGCCGTCTACGCCATCCGATCCGGCGTCGAAGGCACAATTCACCAGGCCGTCACGGCCGCCGGCAGCCGCAGAACCCGCTACACAGGACTACGGAAGACCGCCCTCGCACACGTCCTCACAGCCACCGCCGTCAACCTCATCCGCCTCGACGCCTGGTGGACCGGGCGACCACTCGCCCCCACCCGGACATCACACCTTGCAGCCCTCGACCTCGCCGCATGAGTAATTGGCCAACAGGGTCTCTCGATGAAGTCGAAGATGGTGGTGCGGGCGGCGGCCCGATCGGGCCAGGCGGTCGTGTCCAGCAGTTCGCGCTTGATGGTGGCGAAGAACGACTCGGCGAGCGCGTTGTCCCAGCACTGGCCGGTGCGGCCGACGGACAGCCGGATGCCGAACTGGTCGGCCAGGGTGGCGAACTGCTGGCTGGTGTATTGGCGGCCGCGGTCGGAGTGGAAGATCACCGGACCGGTGGGGCGGCGCTGGTGGCAGGCTGCTGTGAGGGCCTAGGCGACCAGGTCGGTTCGCAGGTGGGCGGTGGTGGCCCAGCCGACGACGCGGCGTGAGGCGATGTCGATGACGGTGGCGAGGTAGAGCCAGCCCTCGCCAGGTCGGGGATGTTGGTGATGTCGCCGACCCAGCGGGCGTCGAGTGCGGTGGGGTCGGGCTGGTGCCGCCTTCTGCGATGGCGGCCCTGCAGTCAGGCGGCCCGCATGAGCCGGGCGACGGGTCGGCGCCGCAGCCGATGCCCTCGGCCCCAGGGCGGTGCGGGACGCGGAGCTGACCGAGCAGATCACCCAGATCCACACGCGATCACGCGGTACCTACGGAGCCCCGCGCGTCCATGGTCCGTGCCCAGACCTACCCCTCCGTGCTGACCAGCGTCGAAGACCATCGATTGGTCGCTGTGCTCCCGACGCGTGAGGCCGAGCCGCCGGCTGCCTGGCTGATCCGGCACCTCGGCGTCGGCGTTGTGCCGAAGGCCGGCGGCTCCTTACTCTCGCCCGTCGGCGGAATGGAGCTGAAAGTCGATGACGACGCAACCGACCTGTCCGTCATCGGTGCGGCCGATCCAGACGGGGTAGGCCCCGTCGCCCTGGCCGGCACGGAAGGCGATGAGGTTCGGCTCAGGTTCCGTGCTGGGCAGCTCGACGGTGAATTGGCTGTCGAGGGGTATGAACAGGTCCTTGTCGAGCCGGTCTTCGATCACCGTCCGAGTCGCATCCATGAAAGCCGCTGTGCCGGTGTCCACGCCGACCCCGTAGAACTGGCCCTCGCCGAGGAGCCCCAGGTCCTCGTCGGGCCGGAGGGTCATGTCCCACTCGCGGGGTGGTATGTCCAGGAAGGTCACCCTGGCCGCGGCGACACTGGTCCCGTGTGTGGTGCGCACAAGCGAGAGCGTGACCGGGAACTCGCCTGGTGGCACAGTGACGGTCCGCGGGTTCTCTCCAATCCAGCCGGGGTCCGAGACCGCCAGCTGCCCTGAGGTGATCCGTAGCAGGCCGGCGTCGACGGTTTCGATGACGGCCGGCCCATCCGGGGTGTCGCAAGCGCCCGGGCTGAACATTTGCTCGATTCCGGTGGCGCGTAGCGGTCCTGATCCTTCGTCCACCGACACGTCGTTCAGAACTACGGTCGTGGCGGTCTCGTGGCCCTGCTGGGCGAGGAACGGCGCGAACACCTGCCAGTCACCGAATTCCGGCACGGGGCAGAGGAAGTTTTCGACGGCCGCCGGGAACCGTCGCACGGGGACGCCCGACGGGCTGGCTGCCAGAGCGTGCAATGCTCCCCTCGGGCCGGCGAACTCGGACCTCACCTCGACCTGCCCGTCGGCCGAGACGGTCGTGGTCTCCTGAACATCCCAATTCCAGGACGAGTGCTCCTGCTCGTTGGAAAACTGCCATCGGGTGTTCCGGTGAGCCAGCAACATCCCCGTGCTGTGAGGCTTGAGGTCGATCATCTGCATACGCCAGGACCTGTCGTCGAACAGATACACACGCCACATCCGGCGCGGCCAGCGTTCGACCAGTGCCAGCGGCCGCTCCCGCGCGGACAGCAGAACCGCGTACTCCATCCCGGCAGCATGTCTGCGTGCCGCGACCGCGCGCGACATCGGGTCCGGATGGGTCATCCCCTGCTGGGAACCCCACATGTCGCCGTACGACACATCAAGACTGTCGAAGATCACAGCCGCGCATCTCCACTCACGGCACCAGCCGCCCCCAAGCAGTGGCGCTCGACGGATGACCCTGCCGCATCTCTGACGTTCCGAAGCTTCGGTGTGCCGTCAGTCTGCCACCGGGGTGTGACACACAGGCCCTGCAGTAGCACGCCCGGCGCAGCCCCGCCAGATACCCACAGTTGGCCGGCACGCCCTCCACCGCCTCCACGAACGCCAACGCCCCGCCGGACAGCGCCCGCTCTACCGCCCCGCGGTGATCACGCAAACCGGGGAGCGGTCCACGAGCACCCTGCTCAACGCCGCCTCGCGCGCCTGCACCTCGCCGGTCGGTGGGCCGCCGGGTCCACTTGCGTTGAACTCGAGGTTGCCTCGGAGAGTCCCGAACAGGTCATCCGTTGGCCAAAAGCACGCAAAGCCTTGTGCCTCAAGAGCGATCGCACTCATCATGCCAACGACCTCTTCGTAGATGTTAGTTGGGAGTCGATTTGATCAAGGAAAAGGCTGTCAAGCTGGGCCGGAGAACCGCCACCACGTTGGCGGCCACCTCTCTTGCGCTTCTCGGCTCGGTGTCGACTGCCCAGGCGGGCGGCTCGTGCACGGTCACGGGCTGCTCCGAGTTCACCAACGGCAGCCACCTCGGAGTCCTGGCCGTTCAAAACTGGACCTGTTCGACCGGGACGACGGCTACCGCCAGCACGGGCTGCGTGAGCCTCAGTTCCACGAAGTGGGTCTACCCGACGGAGCGGACTCCGAGCGGTCAGGACTGGGACGCCTTCCGTGTCGACGCGGGTTACTGCTACAAGGTCGAGTTCCTCAACGAGTTCCCGCTTCTGACGAAGAGGTGGACGATGACCTACGACCGGTCGAACTCCAGCACGCCGGTCTACGTCAAGATCGAGAACCCGTCGCAGGCGTACATCATCGCGCAGAAGGCTGGTTCCTGCCCGTAAGAGATGGCCAGCGAGCACAAGTGCTCGTGACCGTACTCACCGACGACAAGGGCTGCCTGATCTAGGCACGGTCCGGCGAATCAGGGCCGGAGCCATAGGCGGATCGCTCTGCGGTGACGGCGCCCAGCGCGGACGACGCGCTGGGCGAGGCCTTCAGGTCACCTTCGGGCACGGGACTCCGGAGATCCGTTTGTCGCTTTCGGCTGACGCAGATACGCCGGCCGGGAAGCGCCGGGCAGCGACTGTTGGCATGCCGAGCACTGGAGCTCCATGCTCGTCGACGGCCACCCGAACGGATACATCGACTGGTTTGTTCATAACCATTCGTGGAAGATCCTTCCGGTGCGGCGGATGCCCGACGCCGACGGCAGCCGGGTCAAGGCGTACCGCAAGCAGGCCCGTGAAGGACACTCCCGCCCGTCCTGGTGTGGTGGGTCAGTGGCCTTCTGATTCTGGACGGTCACGCGCGGCTCGCCGCGGCGATAGCCGAGTCCGTCGAGCCTGCGGTGCTGCAGTTGCACCGCACGGTGCCGCGCGCGATGACCGCTCTGCGCGCACCAACGAGGCAGTCGGCTTCTACGAGAACGAACTGGCCCGCTTTGCCGAGCTCCGGGCCATCCATGGTCCCAGCGTCCCGGACAGTGCCGCCACCGCCGGCCCACAACTCGTCCGCCTCCTCCATGAGCTGGGCACCGCGGAACAGCGGACCTGGGCCTGGCCCCTGCCTGGCGGGGAGGACCAGTGGCGTCGCAACGCACGCGAGGTGACAGCCGGCCAGGGCTGGCCCGGGACCTGAGACCGGTTCGGAGATCTGCTGGCAGGAGGTCCAGTTACTTCAAGAAGTCCTGCCAGAAAGGGACAGTCGCCTTCGGGTTCCAGTTCTCCTGGCCCCATTCGTGGTCCTCATTGAACTCGTTGTCGATGTATTCGGCCAGGTCGGTGCCGTAGTAGATGATGTCGGTGCCCCAGATGGACAGGACGGGGTGTCCGTGGTTTCCGCGGCCGGCCGGAAGGAACCGGTGTGCGTACACGGGGGCCAGTCGAGGAACTGTGGCCAGATGCCGTTCGGCGACGGCCCGGGCGTCCTGTGGTTGCGTGGGCCGCTTATCCCATCCCTGGTACCAGTAGCCGTGCTCGACCGCGAGCAAGATGCCTTCGGTCGGCCATGCGAGATGGGATCGCAGATCGGCTCGGTCGCCGTTACGCCAGTCGGGCCAGGGCTTGTCCCAGGTCGCACCTTCCTGGGGCGGTTCGCTGACCGGCAAGCCGGCGGCGAGGAAGGCACGGTGATCGTCTGAGAATTGGAAGCCGTATTCCGCCTCTATACACTCGAACTCGTCGTCACTGAGTCCTGGCTCCATCTCGCAGCAGTCGGCCTGCTTCAGGCGGCGGGCGGCTTCGGCCCCGAGCCGGGCCGCGTTGATGTCGATCACGACGGAACGGTAGTGCTCGTGTCGGCGAGGTTCAACGGGGTTACCCAAGGCCTGGCGAGCAAGAGCACGGAAAAGCGCCGGTGGGCGGGGCCGTGATCACGGCCCCGCCCCCCCCCGGCGTTTTGTTTTTTTAAT
>NZ_JBEXYN010000083.1:0-15884 GCF_040630935.1 Streptomyces sp. NPDC005722 | reverse complement strand
ACGTCGCGGACCCGGACGAGGAACTCGGCGTCGGCGGCCTCGGCACCGCCTGCCTCGGCGATGGCGCGGCGCACGGCGGCGTACGCCGGTGCGGTCCGTCCGCCGGTCAGGCCTCCGGGCGCATGCCCAGGGTCCGTACGACCTCCTGGACGTTGGCGTACCGCCGGTTGTCGCCGGGGAGCCCGTCCACCAGGTCGGTCAGGGGGTCCGGCGCGTGCCGGTCGCGCAGGGCGCGCAGCAGGTCGCCGCGCCGGGCGGGGAACGGCTGCCGGGTCAGGTGCCGGGCGAGCTCGAACCGCACGGCCGTGCCCTCGGGGGCGCCCGCCCAGGCCGGTCCGGTGCCGACCTCGGGGTCGTCGTCGGCGGCGGGTTCGGGGTCCTGCCACTCCTCGACCCGGGTGGAGTGCCCGGAGCGCAGCATCTCGCGCAGTTCGTGCTTCATCTCGTCGTCACGGTGGACGCTCAGACGGTCGCTTCCTCGTTGCACGGTGGCTCCTTTCCTCAGGGGTCAGGTCTCTCCATCGTCCACCCGTCTACCCGGACCGGGGATCCGATGCCCGTCGAATGACCGCATAAGCGGATGAATCACCGCACCGGGGGTACCAAACGGGCGAGGTGACAGGAGGCGAAAGGAAGGTGCGCGCCCCATGAGCCGCTACCCCGGCGGGGTCGATCCCGCAGACCTGGACGAACGACAACTGGTGCAGGAACTGGAGTCCGTCCACCGGACCCGCCACGAGACGCTGCTCTACGGCTCCGGGGCGGCCCTCGACGCACACAACTCGCGGATGGCGGCGCTGGAGGGCGAGTACCTGCGCCGGCACCCCCAGCGGATGGTCTCCGCCGGCCGTACCCGGGCCGGGGCGAGGGCGCGGACGCTGCGGATGCCGGTCCAGGCCCAGCAGTAGCGGACGGGCCCGGCGGCACGCGCGGATCCGGGGCGCGCGGCCACCAGGCGGCCACCGTACGCCCCGCGTCCCACCCGCGGCCGCGAGCGCTACCACCGGTACCAGCGCGAGCCGCCGGAACCGCGCCGTGCCACGAAGCCGAGCAGCCACAGCACCAGCACGACCAGGGCGACCCACCAGAGGACCTTGACGGCGAAACCCGCCCCGAACAGGACGAGGGCCAGCAGCAGGACGAGCAGCAGCGGGACCATGGGAACACCTCCTGGACTCCGGTTGCCCTCGATTCCCGGCGTCACGCGGGGGAATCCGCCGTCCGGCGGCGCGAGCCCGTGGTGCGTGCGAGGGTGGCGGCGGAGGGCCGGGCGCTGACCCGGCCCCGCGGATCCCGCCGGTCACCCGATCCCACCGGAGGCACGGATGCAGCGGACCTCACCGCCGGTCCCGGCCGGGCACCTCGCGCGGACCGCCCCGCGGCCCGACCCCGGGTTGCCGGTTCCGGCGTACTGGGCGGACCGGTTGACCGCCGCCGTGCCGGGCGCCGGCGCCGCACCGGAACCGCCCGGCGGGGGCGAGGCGGTGCGCGCGGCCGCCGCGGGCTACTGGGAGCGTCGCGGGCTCGCCACGACCGCCGTCGACACCGTGGCCGCGCCGGGCGCCGAGCCCCTGCTGCTGGCGCTGTTCGCCGCGGTGGGCGGCGACGTCGTGCTCCCCCGGCCGGCCGCCGCGTGGCAGGGGCCGTTGGTGCGGATGCTGGGCCGGCGCACGACGACCGTGCAGACCCCCGCGGTCGGCGGCGGCGCCCCCGACCCGTTCGCCCTGCTGGAGGCGGTACGCCGGGCCCGCGCGGAAGGCGCCGACCCGCGGGTGCTGCTCCTGGCCGCGGCCGACGACCCCAGCGGGACCGTGACGCCCCCGGAACTGCTGCACGAGGTGTGCGAGGCGGCCGAGCAGTGCGGGCTTCTGCTGGTCTCCGACGAGACGTACGCCGACACCGTGCACCGTCCGCACGAGACCGTGCTGCTCACCCCCGCCGAGACGCTGCCCGGCCGGACGGTCGTGGTCACCGACCTGTGCGCGGCGCCGATCCCGGCGTCCTGGCCCGTGGCCGTCGCCCGCTTCCCGGCGACCGCGGAGGGCGCACGACTGCGCGCCGCCGTCGTCGACCACTGCGCCGGGCTGCGCGCGGTGCTCCCTGAGCCGGTGGCCGCCGCGACCGCGTACGCGCTCTCCGAGGCCGACGACGTGCGGGCACACCTCGCCGCCGCCACGCGCCTGCACGCCGCCCTCGGAGCCGCCGCCCACGAAGCGGTCACCCGCGCCGGCGCGCTGAGCCGGCCGCCCGAAGCGGGCTTCCACCTCTACGCCGACCTGGTCCCCCTGCGGCACGCCCTGTCCGCCGCGGGGGTCACCGACGCCCCGAGCCTGGAGAGCGCCCTCACCGCCCGCCTGGGCCGCCCCGTCCCCGGCGGCCACCGCTTCGGCGACGACCCCGCCGCCCTCCACGTCCGCATCGACACCGGCCCCCTCCACGGCACCGACACCCCCCAGCGCCACGCCGCCCTCACCTCACCGACCCCGCTCGAACTCCCCCACGTCGCCGCCGCGTTGGCCGACCTGGAAACCGCGATCGCCGACCTGGCCCCGGGCGCCGCCTGAGCACCGCGGGACCTCTGGACGCCGCCCGGGGGACGCCGGGCGATGCTGGGGCCGTGGTTGCGGGGCAGGTCCGCGGCGCAGGCCGGCAGCCACCGCGCGGGCGCGGGCCCGTGCGAGCCCCCGCCGGAGGCGGTCAGTGGCCGGGGTGCTCCGCCGCCGTGTCGTCGGAGGCGGAGGGGGTGGAGCCGCGGAGGCGGCGCCGGAGCTGGGGGGCGGAGGCGATGAGGAGTGTGAGGGCGACGGCGAGGAGGACGCCCTGCCAGGGCTCGGGGAAGAGGGTGCCGCCGAGGATGCCGATGAGCTGGTAGGCCGCCGCCCAGGCCAGGCAGGCGGGGACGTCGCCGCGGGCGAAGCGGCGGACGGGCATCTCGGCGAGCAGGCAGGCCACCATCACCGGGATGCGGCCGGCGGGTATGAGGCGGGACAGGACGAGGACGGCGACGCCGTGCTCGTCGAGCCGGCGTTGCGCGTCGGCGAGGTGCGCGGGGTCGGCGCGCTCCTGCAACTGCCGGAGCCAGCGCGAGCCGTTACGGGAGCGTACGCCGCGGTGGCCGAGCAGGTAGAGGCCCATGTCGCCGATGAAGGCGGCGCCCGAGGCGATGAGGAAGACCAGGGCCAGCGAGAAGGGGGCGGTCTGGTGGAAGGCCACGACCGCGGCGCTGCTGACGAGCGCGCCGGTGGGGACGACGGGCACCAGCGAGCCGAGCACGACCAGCAGGAAGAGCGAGGGGTAGCCGATCACCTGCCCGGTGGACTGGGAGGACGTCTGCTCCGCGAGCAGGGTGAGTCCGCTCACCTGGCGGCCTCCAGCAGCACGCTCTCGCCGTGCTCCAGCCGGTGTACCGCCACCGCGGGGGCGAGTTGCCCGGCGAGCCGGACGAACTCGTCGCCGGGGGAGTGGAATTCGTGCGGGCGGACGGCGTCCATGCCGATCGGCCAGTACGTCCCGTAGTGGATGGGCACGGCGGCGCGCGGGGCGAGCCGCGCGAGGGCCTGGGCGGCCCGGTACGCGTCGAGGTGGCCGGTGCCGAGGAACGGTCCCCAGCCGCCGACCGGCAGCAGCGCGGCGTCGCAGGGCCCGACCTCGTCCGCCATCGCGTCGAACAGCCCGGTGTCCCCGGCGAAGTACGTCCGCTCCTCGCCCACCAGCACGTAGCCCAGGGCGGGGGAGCGGCGCTGCCCGTACGGCAGGCGCCGCCCGTCGTGCGCGGCGCTCACCACGCGTACCGTCAGCGTGTCCACCTTCACCTCGTCACCGGGTACGACCTCGGTCAGCTCCAGTCGCCGGTCCGCGGCCAGCCGCCGCAGCCGGGGCACCGCGGCGGGGGCACCGCGCGGCACCAGTACCCGGGTACCCCGGGAGAGCCGGGCCAGCGAGCCGGGGTGGAGGTGGTCGGCGTGCAGGTGGGAGACGACGGCGAGGTCGGCCAGGGCCGCACCCGGCGGCGGGAGTGCACCGCGCCGTCTGCGCAGGTGGGCCAGGCGCGGGGCGAACAGCGGATCGGTGAGCACCCGCACCCCCGAGTCCCGCACGGTCACCGTCGCGTGTCCCCACCAGGTGATCTCGACCGCCACTCGCGCCTCCTCGTCTCGCCCCGAGCCTATGCTCCGGCGTGCCCGCCGTGTGCCCCCGGTGCGCCGCGGGATGCGGGGAGGACTGTGACAGTCTGGGGGCATTCGTGTTGGGTGCCGCGGGCAGACGTGAGGAGTCGTGAGGAGGGGTGGGCGTGCTGCGTCGGTGGCGGGCCGTCGGGGGCGCGATCGTCCGCGTGCTGGTCGTGTGGGCGGTGTCGACGGCGACGATGGCCGTGCTCGCCGGGATCCTGCCGGACTTCCGCATCCAGTCGCCGACCGGCGACAGCCCCACCCGGATCGCGGTGACGGCGGCGGTCGCCGCCGGTGCCTTCGGCCTGCTGAGCGCCCTGGTCTGGCCGGTGCTCGTGCGCGCCGTGCTGCTGGTGCCCGCGCTGGTGCTGGGCCTGCTGGTGTTCTTCCTCAACGGTTCGCTGCTGCTGCTCGCGCTCCGCTTCACCCCGGACTGGCAGGGCGACATCGCTCCGGCCACGGCCGTGGTGATCGCCGCCGTGATGTCCGCGGCCTCGTCCGCGACGAGTACGACGCTCGCCATGCGCGACGACGCGGCGTACGGCCGGCGGCTGGCCCGCCTGGCGGGCCGGCGCCGGGTCGCGGGTCCCGAGGCGGCCGGCGCCGACGGCGCACGCGAGCCGGGCTTCGTCTTCGTGCAGCTGGACGGCGTCGGGCACGACGTGCTGCGCGAGGCGGTGCGCCCGGCCACGCGCAAGGGGCGGCTGCACCCGCCCGCGATGGAGACGGTCGCCGCATGGCTCGAGGGCAGCCACCGGCTGGTGCCGTGGACGACCGACTGGAGCAGCCAGACCGGCGCCAGCCAGCTGGCCATCCTGCACGGCAGCAACGAGGACGTACCGGCCTTCCGCTGGTACGAGAAGGAGACCGGGCAGGTCATGGTCTGCAATCGGCCCTCCTGCGCGGCGGAACTGGAGCGCCGCGCGGTCGCCCGCACCGGGCGGCCCGGGCTGCTGGCACCGGACGGCGCGAGCCGGGGCAACCTGTTCAGCGGCGGCGCCGAGCAACTGGCGCTCGTGATGTCGGTGTCGACGCGCCGCCGGCGGTTCTCCGCCGACCGGCTCGCGATGGCCCGGCTGCGGTCCCGGGCGGTCGGCGCCCCGGAGGGCGGCGATCCCGCGGCCGTCCTCGCCCGCGTGAGCGCCACCCGCTCCCGGACCGGGTACTTCGCGTACTTCTCCGACCCGGCCAACGCCGTGCGCACCGCCGCGTCCTTCCTCGCGGAGGTCGGCCGCGAGGTCACCGAGTCGGTCTCCGCGCGGGCGCGCCACGAACGTCCCCGGGTGCGGCGCGGCGGGCTCTACCCCTTCCTGCGGGCCTTCGCGACCGTCGTCGAGCGCGACGTGGCGGTGGCGGCCGTCGTCGGCGACATGCTCGCCGGGCGCGGCGCCGTCTACGCCGACCTGGTCGCGTACGACGAGGTCGCGCACCACTCGGGGCCGCGCAGCCGGGACGCGATGCGGGTGCTGCGGCGGCTGGACCGCGCGATCCGGCTGATCGCGGACGCCTCGCGGTACGCGCCGCGGCCCTACCGGATCGTGCTGCTCTCCGACCACGGCCAGAGCCACGGCGAGACCTTCGAGAGCGTGTACGGGCTGACGCTGAGGGACCTGGTGCGGGCCGGGTGCGGGCTGCCGGTGCGCCGGCGCGCGCAGGGCACGGCCAGCGGCGCGGAGGCGCGTGCGGCGGCCCGGGCGGCGCTGCACCGCCCCGAGCACGGGGGCCGCTCGGGCGAGGAGCAGGAGACGGCCGGGCCGGCCACCGACCCGGTGGTGCTGGCCTCGGGGAACCTGGCGCTGATCTCCTTCCCCGACGTTCCGGGGCGCGCGGACCGGCAGGGCGTCGAGGCCCGCCACCCGGCCCTGCTGCGGACGCTGGCCGAGCACCCGGGCATCGGCTTCGTGCTGGTCCTGGACCGCGAGCGCGGGCCGCTCGTGCTCGGCGGGGACGGCGGCGAGCACGAACTGGAGACGGGCCGGGTCACCGGTCGCGACCCGCTGGCGCCGTTCGGGCCGGGGGCGGCGGCCGCGGTGCTGCGCACCGCCCGCTTCCCGCACGCCGCCGACATCATGGTCAACTCCGCCTACGACCCCGTCACCCGTGCCGTCCACGCCTTCGAGGAGCAGGTGGGCTCGCACGGCGGCCTGGGCGGCGACCAGAGCCACGCCTTCCTGCTGCACCCGTTCGACCTCGACGGTCCCGATCCGCTGGAACGGCTGGTCGGCGCCGGGTCCGTGCACGAGCTGCTGGCCGGCTGGCTCGGCCGCGAGCCGGTGGTGCCCGCGCCACGGGTCGAGGACGGCAGGGACGAGCAGCCGGTCGCCGGCTGACCCGCGCGGCGTCCGGGACTGGTGTCCGGCGCCGGTCTCCTTCGGGTGGACCGCACCGCATCCGGGAGCGCGTCGGCGGGGGCCCGCCACGTACGGGTGATTGACCTACGGGCTCCGCTGCTGGACGCTTGCCCGCGATCGATCGGAGACGGTGCGCGCGGGCGGGGTCCGCGGGCGGGAGAGGCTGCGATGCCGTACTACGAGGACCTGGGCCCGTACGCCTACTTCACAGAAACGATTCCGCCGGACGTCTCCGCCCGTGCCGTCGGCTGGCTGGACCCGGCCCACCCCTTCCCGCGGGCCGAGCCCTCCGCGGAGTTCGCCGACCGTCTCTTCGCGCTGTGCCGCGACCACCTGTGCGCCATCACCCACGGCTGGTACGGCTGCACCCTGTGCCGCCGCAGGCTGATCGGGGGCGGCCGCTTCAACCCGGTGAGCGTCTCCCGCGGCGGCGAGCGCATCCTGGTGGGCCACGGCGAGGTACGGGTGGAGGGCGCCCCCGGCACCTGGCTGATCGCCCCCGACCTGGTCGTCCACTACGTCCTGGCCCACCACTACGCCCCGCCGGAGTCCTTCGTCGAGGCCGTCCTGTCCGGCCGCGTCGTCGCCGGCTGCCGGTAGGGCCCCGTCCGCTCAGGGGCTGATCGCCAGCACCATGTACGCCGCCAGCAGCGCCAGGTGAACCGCGCCCTGCAAGGGGGTGGCGCGTCCCGGTATCACCGTCAGCGTGCCCACGGCCACGGTGATCGCCAGCAGCACCATGTGCGTGGCCCCCAGGCCCAGCAGCAGCGGGCCGGACATCCAGAGCGACGCCACCGCGACCGCCGGGATGGTCAGCCCGATGCTCGCCATCGCCGAGCCGAGCGCCAGGTTGAGGCTGGTCTGGACCCGGTCGCGGGCGGCGGCCCGGACCGCGGCGATGGTCTCGGGCAGCAGCACCAGCAGGGCGATGACGACGCCGACGAAGGAGGACGGCAGACCGGCGTACTGCACCCCCTGCTCGATCGTCGGCGACTCCACCTTGGCCAGCCCCACGACCGCGATCAGCGCCACCACCAGCAGCGCCAGGCTGAACAGCGCGGCGCGGGCGGTCGGCGGCACGGAGTCCTCCTCCGAGACGTCGATCACCTCGCCGCCCGGCTTCACCGGCAGGAAGTACGCCCGGTGCCGCACCGTCTGCGTCGCCACGAACAGGCCGTACAGCACCAGGGACGCCAGGGCGGCGAAGGTCAGCTGGGCCGTGGAGAAGCGCGGGCCCGGGGTGCTCGTGGTGAACGTCGGCAGCACCAGGCTGAGGGTGGCCAGGGTCGCCACCGTCGCCAGGGAGGCCCCCGTCCCCTCCGGGTTGAAGACCGCCACCCGCCGCCGCAGCGCCCCCACCAGCAGGCAGAGCCCCATGATGCCGTTGCAGGTGATCATGACCGCCGCGAAGACGGTGTCCCGGGCCAGGCCCGCGCTCTTGGGGCCGCCGTCCGCCGTCAGGGTGAGGATCAGGGCCACCTCGATCACGGTCACCGCCACCGCCAGCACGAGCGCCCCGTAGGGCTCGCCGACCCGGTGCGCCACCACCTCCGCGTGGTGGACGGCGGCGAGCACCGCGACCGCCAGGAAGACCGCGACGACCACGACCACGGCCACCGGAAGCACGCGTCCCCACGTCAGGGCCAGCAGGACCACCGAGAGCACCGGGACGAGGACCGTCCAGCTCAGGACGGCCACGGGGAAGCGAGCGGTCATGCATCCGAGACTGACAGCTCGTCAGGATCGGCGCGACGCGGGGAACCCGGACGTGCCGCGGCTCATCGTCCGGCCGGGGGAAAGGCCTGTTCGGCCCAGATGGTCTTGCCCGCGGAGGTCTGCCGGGAGCCCCAGGCCTGGCTCAGCTGCGCGACCAGCAGCAGGCCGCGGCCGCCCTCGTCGTCGGACAGCGCGCGGCGCAGGTGCGGGGCGGTGCTGCTGCCGTCGGAGACCTCGCAGATCAGGGTGCGGTCGCGGATCAGCCGCAGCTGGATCGGCGGGGTCCCGTACCGGATCGCGTTGGTCACCAGCTCGCTCACCACCAGCTCGGTGACGAACACCGCCTCGTCAAGGCCCCAGGCGACCAGCCGCTCCGCCACCGCCCGCCGGGCGTCCGCGACGTGCGCGGGGTCGTCCGGCACGTCCCACACCGCGACCTGGCCGTCGTCGAGCGCCCGGGTCCGGGCGAGCAGCAGCGCGACGTCGTCCACCGGGCGGTCCGAGGGGAGGGTCTTCAGGACGGTGTCGCAGACGGCCTCGATCGTCGGGGCGGGGGCGGCCAGCGCGGAGCGCAGCCGCGCCAGGCCGGCGTCCAGGTCGAAGTCCTGGCTCTTGACCAGCCCGTCCGTGAACATCGCCAGCAGGCTGCCTGCCGGCAGGTCCAGCTCGACCGCCTCGAACGGCAGCCCTCCCACGCCCAGCGGCGGGCCGGCGGAGATCGGGACCATCTCGACCGTGCCGTCCGGGAAACGCACCGCGGGCGCCGGGTGCCCGGCACTGGCGACGGTGCAGCGACGGGCGATCGGGTCGTACACGGCGACCAGGCAGGTCGCCCCCAGCTCGCCGCTGGTCTCGGCGGGCGACACCTCCCGGCCCCGGCCGTCCTCGGGGTCCAGGTGCGTGACCAGGTCGTCGAGGTGGGTGAGCAGTTCGTCCGGCGCCAGGTCCACGTCCGCGAGGGTGCGCACCGCCGTGCGCAGCCGCCCCATCGTCGCCGAGGCGTGGATGCCGTGGCCCACGACGTCGCCCACGACCAGGCCCACCCTCGTGCCGGACAGCGGGATGACGTCGAACCAGTCGCCGCCGACCCCCGCCCGGGTCCCGGCGGGCAGGTAGCGCGAGGCCACCTCCACCGCGGCCTGCTCGCGCAGCCGCAGCGGCAGCAGACTGCGCTGCAGGGTCAGCGCCGTGGAGTGCTCCCGCGTGTAGCGGCGCGCGTTGTCGACGCAGACCGCGGCCCGTCCGGCGAGTTCCTCGGTCAGCGTCAGGTCGTCCTCGGTGAACTGCTCCGGACGCGCCCAGCGGATGAAGACCGCCACCCCGAGGGTGATGCCGCGTGCCCGTAGGGGCACCGCCAGCACCGAATGGATGCCGTACTCGTGGACCTTGGCGTCCCGCAGGCTGTTCTGCGCCAGCCACAGCGTGAAGTCCGGGTGCCCGAGCCGGCTGAGCACGGGCCGGCCGGTGGCCAGGGCCCGGGACGGCGGGGAGAACTCCGGGTACACGTCGAGCTCGCCGAGGTCGACCGCCGCGTCCGGGGCACGGCCCGACGAGGTGCGGTGGGCGACCCGGCGCAGCTCCACCCCGCGGCCGGGCGGACCCGGCGGGGGCTCCTCGCCGTGCAGCACCGAGTCCAGCAGGTCCACGCTGGCGAAGTCGGCGAAGCGCGGCACGGCCAGCTCCGCCAGCTCGTCGGCGGTGCGCACCACGTCCAGGGTGGTGCCGAGCCGCGCGCCGGCCTCGTTCAGCAGGGCCAGCCGCCGGCGCCCCCGGAACTGCTCCGTGCTGTCGAAGGCCGCGCTCGCCAGGCCCCGGATCCGACCCTGCGGGTCCCGCACCGGCCACATCTCGGTGCTCCACGCCCGCTCGCCGCCCGCGGCCCCGGCGGCCGCCGGGCTCTCGTAGTGCACCGGCCGGCCGGTCTGCGCGACCCGCCGCAGGTGCTCGTTGAAGCCCCGGCGCCCCTCGTCGTCCAGGAGCGGGCCGGTGAAGGGGCGGCCGGTGAGCTCCGCCGCGGGGACGCCGATCATGCCGGCCGCGGTGTCGTTGACCCGGTGGTAGCGCAGGTCCGTGTCGTACGTGGCCATGGCGACGGAGGACTGCTGGAAGGCCCACAGCAGCAGCGCCGTGTCCCGGTCGACGGGCGTGGCCGTCACGACGCAGCCGGCGGTCCGGTCGTCGGCGTCCAGCGCGGGGGAGACCCGCACGTCCAGTTCGCGTTCCCGTCCGTCCCCCAGGCGCGCCCGCACCCGCCCGCGCCACTCCCGGTCGAGGGGGACCGCACCCGCGTCCGCACCGAACACCTCGTCGAAGGGACGTCCCACCGCTTCCGGCGCCGGGCGCCCGAGCAGCCGTCTTGCCCCCGCGCTCCATCCCGTGACCACCCCCCGCGCGCTGACGGTGACCACGGCCGTGGCGGCCGGGTCATCGGGGTCACTCGTGTTCATCGTCGGCGATCACACACCCGTCGCAGTCCCTATCCCCAGAGTGCGCGCTCCACCGGGCGCCATCAAATCGGCCGTGGCCCCGTGCCCGGCGGGCACATCCCGGCCCCCGCACGCCGGACCGCCGTCGCTGTCGGTGGGTGCGGGGATACTGCCGCCATGCGCGCGAGCCGGCTGGTCTCCCTCCTCCTGCTCCTCCAGTCGCGGGGCCGGATGACCGCCGCGGAGCTGGCGGAGGAGCTGGAGGTGTCCGTACGCACGATCTACCGGGACGTGCAGTCGCTGGACGAGGCGGGCATACCGCTGTACGGCGACGCCGGGCACGAGGGCGGCTACCGGCTCCTCGACGGCTACCGCACCCGGCTGACGGGCCTGACCGCCGACGAGACGCAGGCGTGGTTCCTGGCCGCCCTGCCCGATCCGGCGGCGCAGCTGGGGCTCGGGGAGGCCGCGGCGACGGCGCGACTGAAGTTCAGCGCCGCGCTGCCGCCGGCGCTGCGGGAGCGGGCGGAGCGGGTGCGGGAGCGCTTCCTGCTGGACGCGCCCGGCTGGTACAGCTCCGACGAGCAGGTGCCGCACCTGCCCGTGGTGGCCGACGCCGTGTGGAACCGGCAGGTCGTGCGGGTGCGTTACCGCCGCTGGCGCGAGCCCGCCGAGACCGACCGCAGGCTCGAGCCGTACGGCCTGGTCCTCAAGGCCGGCCGCTGGTACGTGGTCGCCCACGACGGACGGGAGCCGCGGACGTACCGGGTCGACCAGATCCTGGAGGTCCGCGTCCTCGAGGAGACGTTCGCCCTCCCGTCCGGCTTCGACCTGCCCGCGTACTGGCGGGAGTACCTCGCCGGCTTCCACGCGCGGCTCCACCGCGACGAGGCCTTGATCCGGCTGTCACCGCGCGGCGCCGAGCGGGTGCCCGCGCTGCTGTCGCGCCCGGTGGCCCGGGCGGTGGCCGAGCACGGCGAGCGGGAACCGGACGGCTGGGTCCGCGCCCGCGTGCCCATCGAGTCGGTCGCACACGCGCACGGCGAGTTCCTCAGGCTCGGCGCGGACCTGGAAGTCCTGGCGCCGGATCCGCTGCGGGAGCTGCTGGCGGAGTCGGCACAGGAGCTGGCCGCCCTCTACGCGCCGCCGCGAGCCACACCGCCGCCCCAGCGGACGCCACCGCGCTGAGACCGGCGACCGCCGCGAAGCCGGTCGGCACCCCGGCGCGGTCGGTGACCGCCGACGTCCCGAGCATCACGGCCACGGTCGCGGCGAGCCCGTAGGCGTTCGCCGTCCCGAAGGCCCGCCCCACGCGGTCCTCGCCGACCGCCGTCATCAGCAGCGTCCGCGACGCGATGCGCGCCTGCCCGAAGACGAACGCCCCCGCCGGTACGAGCAGCAGCAGCCCCGTCACCCCGAACCGGGGCTGCAGCGCGAACAGCACCGCGCAGAAGGAGAAGCCGGTGAGCGCGAGCCGCAGGTCCCCCAGCCGGGCCCCGGTCCGCCGGTACGCGGCCGCCGCCAGCAGGAAGCCGGCGCCGCCGAGCGCGTCCACGGCGCCGACGACCGCGGCGCCTCGGTGCAGCTCGGCGATGACCAGCACCGGCATCAGGGCGTTGAAGACCGTCACCACCACACTGCCCTGCGCGTACAGCGCGACCAGCGGCCCGAGCGGCCGGCGCGACGGGACCGGCCGCGCCGCGGGCACCGCCGCGGAGTCCTTCGACGCGGAGGGCCGACCCGGGCCGGGCCCGGTCGCCAGGACGAGGACCGCGGAAACCACGAAGGTGGCCGAGTTGAACACGAACAGCGGGGCGGGCCCGGCGTACTGCAGGGCGATCCCGCCCACCGCCGCCGACAGCAGCATCCCGCTCTGCAGGGCCATCTCGTAGTGGGCGTTGAAGCGCCGCAGCCGTCCCGCGGGCACCCGCTCCTTGATCAGTGCCGCGCTCACCGGCACGAAGAGCGCGGCCGTCACCGCCAGCGCGAAGTTGCTGCCGTAGACGACCACCCCGCGTGGCCAGCCCAGCGCCGTCCCGAGTACCGGGACCAGGGCCACGACGGCGCTCAGCAGGTCGCAGCCCGCCCACAGCGCCCGCCGGTCGAAGCGGTCGGCCAGCCGGCCGAACCACGGGGACAGCACGGCCTGGGGGACGGCGACGGCGACGAAGAGCCAGCCCACGTCGAGCACCGAGCCCTGCGCCCGCACCATCAGCAGGGCGGCGGCGATCAGCTGGATGTTGTTGCCGAGGGAGGTGATGAACACGGCGGGCAGGAGGAGGCGTCGCGTACGTCCGGTGGTGGTCACGGGGACCGATGATCCGGTCCTCCGCTGACATCTGCTGTCAGGAGGACGCCGCGGGGCGCGGTTAATCGGTGGACGCGCCGGGCTCGTTCCCGACAGCATTCCGCCGATGACACGAACCGACACCCCCACCGCATGGGACGAGCGCACCGCGCTGACGACCCTCCTCGACTACGCCCGTGACACCGCCCGCGCCAAGTGCGAGGGCGTCACCCCGGAGCACGCCTGCAGCGCCCCGCTCCCGGGTTCCCCGCTGATGACGCTCAGCGGACTGGTCAACCACCTCCGCTGGGTGGAGTACTACTGGTTCGAGGTGGTGTTCCTCGGGGGCGAGGACGAGGGCCCCTGGACGGACGAGGACCCCGACCGCGAGATGCGGATCGCCGTGGACATCCCCCTCGCCGACCTGCTGGCCGACTACGAGGCGCACACCGCCCGTTACCGCGAAATCGTCGCCGCGCACGAGCTGGACGCGGTCGCCGAGCGGTCCATCCGCGACGGCCGCCGGCCCAACCTCCGGTGGATCCTGCTGCACCTCGTCGAGGAGACCTCCCGCCACAACGGCCACCTCGACCTCCTGCGCGAACTGGTCGACGGCACGACCGGCGCGTAGGCGGGCAGGGGCGGCAGGCGGGTGGCGGTGGGTTGTTGTGCCGTCGCGCCGTCTCGCGCCCTTCGGGCGCAAAGATGCTGGCTGCGGGTGGGAGGGTGGGGGTCCGGGGCCGGTCGGCAGTCTGCGGGTAGGTGGGTGGCGAGGGTTCAGGCGCCGGAGCGGGGCCGGTTGTTCGTCTGGCTCGGGTCTCGTTGCCGTCCGCGGGTGCAGATGGCCGGTGACCACGCCCACTGTTGGTGGGTGGCGCGCCTGCCGTAACCGGCGTCTGCGGGTGCTTCCCCGATCCGAGATCGGGCTCTGTTTCGACGGCTATGACGCTGAAAGCGAGCCCGATCTCCGTCCGCGCAAAGATCGTGCCCTGTTCCGCCGGATATACCGCTGAAGGCGGGCCCGATCTCCCCCCGGCCCCCGACAGCACCTCGAAATACCCGCAGTCGCGGGTTACGGCGGGCGCGCCCACCACGGGCAGTAGGCGTGGAAGCGGCCATCTATACCCGCGGACGCCAACGAGACCCCAGGCCACCGGAAAGGCAACCCGCTCCGGCGCCTGAACCCCCGCCACCCACCCACCCGCACACTGCCGACAAGCCCCGGACCCCCACCCTCCCCTCCGCAGCCCGCATCTTTGCGCCCGAAGGGCGCGAGACGGCGGGACGGTTGCGTCACCAGGTCGGCTACGCGCCCCTCAGGGCTGCCGCGCCGCGCCGAACTCCGCCAGCCGTGCCGCCGCCGCGTCCCAGGCGCGGCCGTCCGCGGCCGGCTCGTAGGTGCGCAGCGGCTGGGTGGCGGCGACCAGGGCGCGCATCGCCGCCAGGCCGTCCGGGCCGTCGCCGATCGTGCCGTGGGCGCGGGCCTGGACGAGGATGTTGCCCAGGGCCGTGGCCTCCGTGGGGCCCGCGACGACCGGGAGGCCGGTCGCGTCGGCGGTGAACCGGCACAGCAGTTCGTTGCGGGAGCCGCCGCCGACGAGGTGGACGCGGTGGATGTCCCGGCCGGCGAGCCCGGCCGCCTCGCGGAGGGTGCGCCGGTGGGCCAGCGCCAGGCTCTCCAGGATGCAGCGGACGACCGCGCCGTGGGACTCCGGGGGCCGCTGACCGGTCCGCAGGCAGAAGGCGTGGATCCGGGCGGGCATGTCGCCGGGTGCCAGGAACACGGGGTCGTCCGGGTCGATGAGGGCGGCGAAGGGTTCCGCGGCGGCGGCCGCGGCGAGCAGCTCCTGCAGGGGCCGCCCTTCCTGCCGCTGCTCCCACGTGCGGCGGCACTCCTCCAGGAGCCACATGCCCATGATGTTGCGCAGGTACCGGATGGTGCCGTCGATGCCGCGCTCGTTGGTGAAGTTGGCGAGCCGCGAGGCCTCCGTGAGGACCGGGGCGTCCAGCTCCAGGCCCGCCAGCGACCAGGTGCCGCAGGAGATGTAGGCGAAGTGCGGTCCGGTGGCCGGTACCGCGGCCACCGCGGAGGCGGTGTCGTGCGAGGCCACGGTGACGACGGCGGTGCCCTCCGGCAGCCCGGTGTGGGCGGCCACGTGGGGCAGGAGGGTGCCGGCGTGGTCGCCCGGGCGCCGCAACGGCGGCAGCAGGCGCGGCTCGACGCCGAGCCGGCCGAGGATCTCCTCCGCCCAGGCGCCGGTGCGCGCGTCGAACAGGCCGGTGGTGGAGGCGTTGGTCTCCTCGGCGCCGATGGTGCCGGTGAGCCAGTGGGTGAGCAGGTCCGGGACCATCAGCAGGGTCCTCGCGGCCGCGAACTGCGCGCCCTCGCGGGCCGCCGCCAGCTGGAAGAGCGTGTTGAACGGCAGGTGCTGCAGCCCGGTGATCCCGTACAGCCGCTGCGCACCGATGTCGTCCCTGACCCGTGCGGCGACGTGCTCCGTCCGGCCGTCGCGGTAGTGGTGGGGGTTCCCGAGCAGGGCGCCGTCCGCGTCGAGCAGTCCGTAGTCGACGGCCCAGCTGTCGATGCCGACCGACGTCACGCCGTCCCCGGCCCGGGCCGCCAGGCGCAGGCCGTCCAGGCTCTCCCGGAACAGGGCGAGCACGTCCCAGTGCAGTCCGGTGGGCAGCCGGACGGGGGTGTTGGCGAAGCGGTGCACCTCGTCGAGGACGAGGTGGTCCGGGCCCACCCGGCCGAGGATGACGCGGCCGCTGGTGGCGCCGAGGTCGATGGCGGCGAATGGCACGTGGGCCCCTCGTGTTCTGGTCGTTCGGGTCGGAGCGACGGGTGCGGTCGGTGCGGTGCGGCGCACCGCGGGGGTCGGTGGAGGTACGGGTGCGGGGGAGCCGGGGGGGGGGGGCGCGAGGGGGGGAGCGT
>NZ_JBEXYN010000082.1:0-17409 GCF_040630935.1 Streptomyces sp. NPDC005722 | reverse complement strand
CGCGGAGCCACCCGGGCGCGGGCGCGGGCGCGGAGCCGGCTCCGCGCCCGCGGAAGGGCCCTTGTCCCCGGTGCGTCACCGGGGACAAGGGCCCTTCTTGCGTCGTGCCGTCCGGCTACTTGACGCCGAAGGCGCGGATCAGGGTCTGGCTGACGCTGTTGCCCTTCGTGTCCCGGGCGGTCGTCCGCAGGCTCGCGAAGCGGGCCCGCGCCGGCGCGTCGAGCTGCGCCTTCCAGCCGCCGCCCGACTGCCGCAGGGTCGTCCTGCGCCAGGTGGCGCCGTCGTCGTACGACACCTCCACGGTCACGGTGCGGATCGTCCCGGCGCCCGCCGCGCCCTTCAGGTGCGAGGCGGTGACCGTCAGGCAGGTCCGGCGGCCGGCCTTGCCGGACAGGTCGGTCGCCACGGCGTAGTCGAGCTGCACCAGCGGCAGCGGCGTGAGGACCGAGTAGTCCGTCGTGCTCGAGGTGAAGCCCCACTCGGTGCGGGTGCGGGTCGAGTACGGCCGGTCCGGCAGGTTCCGCTTGCCCTCCACGACGATCCGGTAGGGCTGGGGGTCGGGCGACATCCCCTCGGCGGTGATGATGCGCTCGTTGTAGTCCTCGCCGAGCAGTTGGTCGCCCTGGTAGAGCGAGGTCTTCGACGTGTCGCCGTCGGCCCACGTGACGCCCGCGTGACCGCCGGAGTCACCCCAGGCCGGCAGGCTGGACGTGCTGATGATGTCGCCGACCCGGTAGGGCGCCGTCCAGCTGATGCCGTCGCTCAGCGCCCGCGGGTGCTGGACCGGCGCGAACCAGGTCTCGCTGCTGGTGCTGCGCGGCTTGTACGTGCGCACGACGCCGCGCTGGCCGAGGTCGGGCATGGCGGCCGAGGAGATCCAGCGGGCGCCGTCGCCCGCCGTGACCCACGAGGTGAGGGTGCCCTGGGCCGCGACCTGCGTCGGGTCGATGAGCGCGGGCCGGTTGAAGACCAGCGAGACGTCCTCGCGGTACGCCACCGCCCTGCCCTGCGTGGTGTTGCGGAACGACTCGTCGATGCGGGCCAGTTCGCCGGGGCCGGGGCGGTACGACGGGTCCTTCGGGACCGCACCGTCGCTGTGCCGGATCAGGTCGTAGGCGTAGCGCGGGTACGGGTGCGAGACGACCTTCAGCGTCGTCGTGCCGTGCCCCCGGAGCCGGCTCAGCAGCCGCGCGCCGTCGTCGGTGCCGAGCGAGGCCACCGGCAGCGGGGCGCCTTCGGGCAGGTCGGCCCACGGGTCGTAGGTGCCGTAGCCGTCGTTCAGGATCAGCAGCTGACGCGCGCCGGCCTTCGCCGCGGCCGCCGCCTGGTCCGGGGCGGACACGGTGTCGCTGCGGCGGACGACCGCCACCTGGCCGCGCACCGGGAGCTTGCGGTAGTCGGCGGCCGAGCCGTCTCCCGCCCAGACCGCCCGGTACGTCCCCGTGCCGTCGGGCAGCTTGGGGGACAGGCTCTGGATCGTGACGTCGTCGTAGGTCTGCGAGCCCGCGGAGAACGTCAGCGGCGGCTGGATCTGCCGCCAGCGGGTCGCGAAGTGGTACGAGCCCTCGGTCACCTTGGGGGTCGGGGTCACCCAGAGGCTGTCGTACCGCCAGTACTCGGGCATGTAGCTGTCGAGGAACGGGTACAGGTCGCCGTTGGTGCGGTACTGGTCGACCCGCATGAACTGGTTGGCGGTCGCCTGCGGCGTGACGGCGGCCGCCTTGCGGAGGTCCGCCGCGTCGAAGCGGACGGTGCGGTCGGTGTCGAGGTCGATCTGCGGCGCCGAGAACATCGCGAAGCCCAGCGTGTGCGTGCCGTCGATGCCGGGCACGTCGCTGTTCACCCACGCCGAGTAGGTGCTCGGGGGCAGGCGCAGGTCGATGCGGCCCGAGGCGTCGACGGCGAACGCCTTGGGCGCGGTGTTGCGCTTCACGTCCTTGAGGATGAGGGTGCCGGCCAGGGCCTTGCCGCGCCGGTCCTTCGCGGTGACCGTCAGCATGGTCCGGCGGCCCTCCTTGTTCACCCCGACCGTGGTGCGGGCCAGGGCCGTGCCGTCGGCGCCGGTGGCGACGAGCCGGGTGGCGTAGGCGCCGTTGTCCTCGGCGGCGTCGAGGTGGGTGATGACGCCGACGGAGGCGGTGCCGTGCGCGGGCACGGTCAGCCGCGGGTCGGTGAGGGTGAACAGTCCCTCGGGCAGCTGACCCGGGCGCAGCGCCAGGTCCAGGGTGACGGGCTCGGCGCCGGAGTTGGTGTAGGTGACGTCCTTGCGGACCGTCTGACCCGGCGTGTACGGGTAGTGGGTCTGGGCGTACGCGTCACCGGAGGCGAGCAGCGTGGCCTTCACAGCGGCGGCGGCGTCCACGCGCCCGCTGCCGGACTCGAAGGGGCTGAACCGGTCGATGGTGCTCGCCGTCGTGCTGATCAGGGCGTCCTTGAGCTGCTGCCCCGTCCAGTCCGGGTGCTCGGCGGCCAGCAGGGCCGCAGCGCCCGCCACGTGCGGCGTCGCCATCGAGGTGCCGCTCATCGTCTGGTAGGCGCCCTCGCCCTCGGGCGCGTACTGCGAGCGCGCCGCGAGCACGTCCACACCGGGACCCGTCAGTTCGGGCTTGACGGCGTTGTCGCCCACGCGGGGGCCGCGGCTGGAGAACTCCGCGAGTTCGTTCACGCCCTTGCCCGGGCCACGGACCGCGCCCACCGTCAGCGCGGCGTCGGCGGCACCCGGGGCGCTCACGCTGTACGGCGCCGGGCCGGAGTTGCCCGCCGCGACGACGAACAGCGCCCCGGTCTCCTCGCTGAGCCGGTTCACGGCCTCGCTGAGCGGGTCGGTGCCGTCGGTGGGGCCGCCGCCCAGGCTCATGCTGATGACCTTGGCGTGCTGGTCGCGGGCGGCCCACTCCATGCCGGCGAGGATCCAGGAGTCCTGGCCGCTGCCGAAGTTGTCCAGGACCTTGCCGATGTGCAGGGACGCGCCGGGGGCGACACCCTTCTCCGTGCCGCCGGAGGCGGCGCCGGTCCCGGCGACGGTGGAGGCGACGTGGGTGCCGTGACCGTGCCGGTCGGTGACGTCCTGGTCGGGCACGAAGCTCTGCGTCGCCGCTATGCGGCCGGCGAAGTCCGGGTGGGCGGCGTCGATGCCGGTGTCCAGGACGGCGACGTCCACGCCCTGCCCGGTGTCCCCGCCGGCCCAGACCTCGGGGGCGCCGATCTGCGCCGTCGTGTCGGACAGCGTCGCCTTGACCTTGCCGTCCAGCCACACCTTGGCGATGCCGCCGGCCAGCCGTCCGGAGGGCTGCTCGCCGGCCGCGCTCTTGGCGGTGGCGCCGGTGAGGGAGGACCAGAAGTCGGCCGCCCGCCCGTGTTCGGCGGAGATCGCCGCGCCCTGGATGCTGCTGAGGGTCAGGGACTTGCGCGCGCCGTCCGGGGTCTTGGCGCTGCGGGAGCGGGCGGCGGCGTCGGTGTACGTGACGATGAGCGGCAGTCGGTCGCTGCGGGCGTCGTCGTAGCCGTCCGCGAGGAGCGAGGTGACGTTGAAGAGCCCTTCGTCCAGGGCTCCCGAGGCGATGTAGGGCACCGCGGCGTCGGGGTAGACGTAGGTGTCGGAGCCCACCGACATCACGTGGGCTCCACCGGACCTGCCCTTCGGGTCGGTGACCGACGTGACGGACGCGGAGCGGCCGTTCCCGGTCACGGTGACCTTGTCACCGGTGATCAGGGTGACGGTGCGCACGGTGGCGGGAGCGGCACCGGTCGCGGCGGGGGAGGGGGACGTCGCCGAGGGGTCGGCCGACGCGACCGGACCCGTGGCCGTCAGCACCACCAGGGCGGCGACGGCGGCTGTCAACCCGCGTCTGCGGGACGGAGGCATGCGCAAGGGAACCTCGTGGACTCGATGGGCTGGGGTTGAACGCAGTCAGCCATCCGTTCGCATCCGTGTAAAGGCGGCCCTTTGGCACTTCTGTGCCATGTCACCAAGTGGACACGGCGCAAAGCGGCGCAATGATCGGCAAGCAAGACACACTGCACGGTGTGGGCGTCCGCCGTGCAGCGGAACACGTGTCACACGTTGCTGACGTGACGTCAGCTCGCCCACCGCACACAGGCCGGAGATGGAGAACGATGACGGACGCCGACGCGCCCTTTGAGCTGGTCGGACTCGACGCGGCGGCGGAGGCCGTCTACCGCGACCTGCTGGCACGCGGTGGCGGCACGCTCGACGACGTCACGGCGGCGTCCGGGCTGGGCGCCGCACCGGCACTGGAACTGCTGGAACGCCTGCACCACTCCGGCCTGCTCAGCCGCCGTTCCTCGGGGGAGTACCTGACCGTCGACCCGCGGCACGCCCTGCGGGCCCTGGTGGAGTCCCGGGAACGCCAACTGGCCGCCGTGCGCGACGCCACCGGGCCGCTCGGCGCGCTGTTCGACGAGGCCAGGCGGGCCAGCGCCGGCCAGCCCGCCACACGGACGATCAGCGGCCCGGAGGAAGTCGGGGACTGCTACTACCGGTTGCACCAGAGCGCCACGTACGAGATCTGCGGCCTGGCCCGGCCCCCCTTCCTCTTCTCCCCGAACGGGCCGCTCGACGAGGCCGCCGTGCGGCGCGGCGTACGGGTACGGGTCGTCTACGCGGCCGCCAGCTTCGACGAGGACGGCGGGGGGCAGGAGCTGGACAGCCTCGTCTCGCGCGGCGAGGAGGCCAGGGTCGTGTCCTCGCTGCCCGTCAAGCTGACCATGGCGGACCGTTCGGCGGCCATGGTGTCGCTGAGCCTCGGCCCCGACGGCACCGACACCCTCTACACCGAGGCGCCGCCGCTGCTGGAAGCCCTGACCGAGCTCTTCGAGCGCTACTGGGCCGGCGCGGCCTCGCTGAGCGGACCGGGCTCCCAGCCCCCGCCGGCGGCGCCGCCGTCCGCCCCGAGCGAGCGGGTGCGCGAACCCACCGACGAGGAACGGAACCTGCTCGCCCTGTTCGCCGCCGGCGTCAAGGACGACGCCATCGCCCGGCAGTTCGGCATGTCGACCCGGACCCTGCGCCGGCGGATCCAGGACCTCTACGCGGAACTGGGCACCACCAACCGCTTCGGCGCCGGCGTCGCGGCGGCCCGGCGCAACTGGGTGTGAGCACCGCGTACGGGCGCGGAGTTGCGCCGGCGTGCCGCCGGGGGACGATGGGAGGAGGGCGCGGCGGTGCGCCGCGCCGTCCGAGGTGGTCCACGTGCCCGAGGTGCGAGCGGTCGACTACGGCGTCACCAGGTTCGACGTCCCCCTGCCGGGAACGTTCGAGGAGGCCGTGCGGCGTTACGAGTCCCTGGTGCCCCGCTACCGTGCGGAGGGGATCCGGGACCTCATCCGTTCCGGCGGCTCGTGGGAGGGCGCCCTCGCCGAGGCGGCGGGCAACGCGCCCCACGGATTCATGATCTTCTGGAAGGACTCCGGGACGGCGCTGATGACCCTCGCCGGCGACCCGACGCCGTTCGTGATGTACCTGATGGGCAACTACGCCATCGCCGAGCGGATGTTCCGCCACGACCCCGCCGCCATGATGCACGCGCCGCTGCGCACCGAGATCTACCGGGGCGCCGACGCCCCGCGCTTCGTGATCGACCGGCCGAGCTCCCACTTCGGCAGCTACGGCAGCGAGGAGATCGCCCGGGTGGGCCTGGAACTGGACCACAAGGTCGCCCGCCTGCTCACGCTGATGGAGGCGCCGGTGCCCGCCGGGCTCGGCTGAGGCGGCCATGACCGATCTCCGGTACGACACCCACGTGTGCGACGGGTTGCGCCGCGCGAAGGGCCCCCGGCTGCCCGACGGAGGCGCCATCCACTCCTCGCCGCTGACGTCGACGCTGATCCTCGGCGAAGCCGAAGCGGTCATGGTCGACCCGCCGTTCACCCGCGACCAGGTGCACGCCGTCGGTGACTGGATCGAACGCTCCGGCCGTCGGCTCACCCACGTGTACGCCACCCACGGCCACGGTGACCACTGGTTCGGCACCGATCTGCTGCTGCGGCGCTTCCCCGGGGCGGTGCCGTACGCGACCGAGGGCACCATCGCGCTGATGCACCAGCAGGCCACCGTGGGCCGACGCACCCGGTGGGACGTGGACTTCCCCGGGCTCATCCCCGACAGTCCCGTGGTCTACCAGGTGGTCCCGGACGAGGGGTTCACGCTGGAAGGGCATGCGCTGCGCCCGGTGGAGACCGGTCACACCGACACCGACGACACGACCGTCCTGCACGTCCCGTCGATCGGTCTCGTGGTCGCGGGCGACGTGGCCTACAACGGCGTCCACCAGTACCTGCGGGAAAGCGCCGGCGGCGGGATCAACAAGTGGCTCGCCGCGCTCGGCACCGTCCTCGCGCTCGGCCCGCGCGCGGTCGTGGCCGGCCACAAGAACAGAGCCCTGCCGGACGACCCCGTGATCCTGGAGCAGACCCGCGACTACCTGCTCGACGCGCAACGCCTGCTGGCGGAGGAACCGCGCCCCCGCACCTTCTACGACCGGATGCTCCGGCTCCACCCGGACCGCCTCAACCCGGGCCCGGTCTGGTACAGCGCCCTCGCCCTGCTGCCCTGACCCGGCCACCGCGGGGGGAACCGGGACGACGCCCACGGCGTCGTGCCCGGAAACCTCACCGCGATCCGTTGCATGCCGGGACGGTCCGTCTCGGTCGCCGTCCGGAGCGACTCCCGGCACGTGCCCGCCGAACCGCGCTGGACCGGCTTCCCATGCGGGTCAGGCGGTCTGGCCGGTGGCCGGGTCGACGCGGACCTCGTGATCGGTTCCGTCGTCGTGGAGTTCGACCTCCCAACTGCGGGTGTCTTCGTCGAGGGAGACGGAGGTGACCGTGCCGGGGCGGGCGTCGGCGGCCGCCTTCGCCGCTTCGACGAGGTCGGTTCGGGAGCCGCGCAAGGCATCCCGGGCTTCGTCGGCGTCCTGCCGGTCCTGTTCCTCGCGGGTGGCGACGACCTTGCCGTCGGTGGCGTCGACCGTCACCTCGTGCCAGGTGCCGTCCTTGCCGAGGGTCTCGACCTCCCATTCCGTTCGTGTCCGGTCGTCGTCGAGTTCGGCCGACACCACGGTGCCCGGGGCCTCGGCCCGCGCCGCGGCGATCGCGTCGGTCAGGCTCACCGTGCGGGAGCCGGCGGCCCGGTCCGCGCCGTCGCGGTCGTCGCCGGCCGCGGCGACCGGCCGCTGCCGGTCGTCGTCGTCCGCCAGCGCGGTCGCCGTGACACCGCCCGCCCCGGCCAGGAGGGTCACGGCGGCCGCGGTGGCGATCAGCATCTTGCGCCTCATGATGGTGCGTCCTTCCGTACGTGATCCGATGACCACCACGGTCGCCCGCGGCACCTGAAGCCACGCTGAAGGATCCTGAAGGAATCCTCAGGATCGATTTGGCACCCTGGAGCCATGCGCCTGCTGATCGTGGAGGACGAGCGCAGCCTCGCAGCCTCGCTGGCCAAGGGGCTGACCGCCGAGGGTTTCGCCGTCGACGTGGTGCACGACGGTGGTGAGGCCCTGCACCAGGCCGGGCAGCAGACCTACGACCTGATCCTGCTGGACATCATGCTGCCCGGCATGAACGGCTACCGCGTCTGTGCCGCCCTGCGGGCGGCCGGCGACGACACGCCGATCCTGATGCTGACCGCCAAGGACGGGGTGTACGACGAGGCGGAGGGCCTGGACACCGGCGCCGACGACTACCTGACGAAGCCGTTCGCCTACGTCGTGCTCCTGGCCCGTGTCCGCGCGCTGCTCCGGCGGCGTTCCCACGGCGGCTCACCGGTCGTCACCATCGGAGCCCTGAGCGTCGAGCCCGGCCGTCGCAGGGTCACCCGCAACGGGACCCGGATCCCCCTGACCGCCCGGGAGTTCGCCGTGCTGGAGCACCTGGTGCTCAACGCCGGCGAGGTGGTCACCAAGGCCGACATCATCGAGCACGTCTGGGACTTCGCCTACAGCGGCGACCCCAACATCGTCGAGGTCTACGTCAGCGCCCTGCGCCGCAAACTCGGGGCCGCCACGATCCGCACGGTCCGCGGCGCCGGATACGTGCTGGAGGCCGGATGAGGTCCGTCCGCGCCCGCACGGCACTGTCGGCCACCGCCGTGGTGGGCATCGCCCTGGTCCTGGCGGGCCTCGGCCTCGTCCTCGCCCTGCGGGCCGACCTCACCGGACAGGCCGGGCTGCGCGCCGAGGTCGCCGCGCGGGAGGTGGCCTCCCAGATCGCCGCCGGGACCCCGTACGGCCGGCTCGACCTGCCGGACGGTGACGAGTACCCGGTACGCGTCACCGACGGCCGCGGCGCCGTCCTCGCGGCCGGCGAGGACGTCCAGCGCGTCACCGGGGCGCCGGTGCCGGACCCGGACGACGACGGCGAAACCGAGACCGACGCCGAGTACGGCACGGGGACCGCGACCGTGGACGGCAAGCGGGCGTCGTACCGGTTCGCCGTCCTGTCGGGGGAACGCGACGGGGAGCGCTGGACCGTCACCGCGGGCGCCTCGCTCTCCGCCGAGCGGGACGCCGTCCGTACCGCGGTCGTCTTCCTGCTCGGGGGCCTGCCCGTCATGCTCGCCGTGGTGTGGACGGTGACCTGGCTCGGCGCACGTGGCGCGCTGCGTCCCGTGGACGCCATCCGCGCCGAGATGGAGGCCATCACCGCCAGCACCGACCTGTCCCGCAGGGTGCCCGTCCCCCCGTCACGTGACGAGGTGGCCCGGCTGGCCCGGGCCACCAACGAGACGCTTGCGGCGCTGCAGGTCTCCGTCGAACGGCAGCGGCGGTTCGTCGCCGACGCGTCCCACGAGCTGCGCAGCCCGATCGCCGCGCTGCGCACCGAATTGGAGGTGGCGGCCGCCCATCCGGCCCTGCTGGACCTGGACAGCGCGGTGGACGACGTGACGAGGCTCCAGGCACTCGCCTCCGACCTGCTCCTCCTCGCCCGCTTCGACGCGGGGGAGGAGACCCCCAGCGAGCCGGTGGCCCTGGACGAACTGGTCCGCGAGAGGGCCGCGCTGCGCTCGGGCGTGGTGCCCGTGACCGTCGGGACCGCCCGGCCCGTGACGGTCAGCGGGGACCGGCAGGGCCTGGAACGGGCCCTGGACAACCTCCTGGACAACGCCCGGCGTCATGCGACGAGCTCGGTGGTGGTACGCCTGGTCCCGGACGGTTCGTGGGTCCTGCTGGAGGTGGCCGACGACGGCCCGGGCATTCCGGCGGCCGACCGTGAACGGGTCTTCGACCGCTTCATCAGGCTGGACGAGTCCCGTACGCGCGACGCGGGAGGCGCCGGGCTCGGTCTGGCCATCGTCCGCGACATCGTGCACCGGCACGGCGGGCGGGTCGAGGCCGCAGTGACACCCGAGGGCGGAGCGTTGCTGCGGGTCAGGCTTCCGACGGGGTGACGGCACCTCCCGTGCCGATCCGCGGCGGGGGCTTTTCGTGGCGGCGGGGGCTTTTCGCCCTCCGAATCCGGGGCACTCGACAGGAGTTGTCGCGAACGGTGCCCGCCCGGACGCCGTCATACGGGGCGGAGGTGCGCATGGCAGAGGTGGCGGCACCGCTGTGGGACGTGGCGAACGGGCAAGGTCCGCGGCAACTGGCCGAACTCGGCCTGGCCCTGCTGCTGTCCAGCCTCATCGGCTGGGAGCGGGCGGCGCAGCAGAAGAGCGCGGGCCTGCGCACCCACACGCTTGTCGGTGTCGCCAGCGCGCTGATGATGGAGGTCTCCCAGCACGGCTTCACCAATGTGCTGGGAATGGAGGACGTCTCCTTCGATCCGTCGCGGGTGGCGGCCCAGATCGTCTCGGGGATCGGGTTCATCGGCGGTGGCCTCATCTTCGTACGCAGGGACGCGGTGCGAGGCCTGACCACGGCGGCCACCGTCTGGCTCACCTGCGCGATCGGCATGGCCTGCGGCGGTGGGCTGCCCATCCTCGCCCTGGCCGTCACCGCCCTCCACTTCCTGGTGGTGCGCGGCTACCCCCGTCTCGTGCCGCGCCTGTTGCCGGGTGCGACCGCCACGGTCTCCGAGTTGCGCCTGACCTACCTCACCGGCACCGCCCTGCTGCCCAGGCTGATGGAGACCTGCACGCGGCTCGGATTCCGCATCCGTGAGGTGCGGGTGGACCGGCCGCCGGGCCGCTCCGACGCGGCCGCCCGGGTCCTGTTCGAGGTCGAGGGCGTCACCGATGCCGGCGTCCTGGCCTCGGAACTCTTCCGGCACGACGGTGTCCTGGAGGTCGGGTTGACCCCTTCCGACGAGGAGTGACGAGCCGGCGTCCGTGGCCGGCCGGGCCCCGGATAAAAAATGGACGTCCATTCATTATGATGGTGCCCATGCAGAGCACACCCAGCCGCACCGCGCAGCACGTCGCGCTCTTCCGGGCACTGGAGTCGGTGCGCCGGGGGCCGCGCCTGTTCACGGACCCGTACGCCGCCTCGTGCCTCGGGCGCGGCTACCGCCTGGCCGTGACGATCGCCCGGTGCCCGGGGATGGCACGCTTCCTCGAGCGCCGGATCGACCGGCGCTGGCCCGCCGGACCGCGCGCCTCGGCGGTGGTCCGCACCCGGCTGATCGACGACCTGGTCGTGGACGCCCTGGAGGGCGGCGCCCGGCGACTCGTCCTGCTGGGCGCGGGGTACGACAGCCGTGCCTTCCGGCTGGACGCGGCGCGCGCCGCCGGTGTGGTGGAGGTCGACCACCCGGCGACGCAGGCGGTCAAGCGCACGCTGGCCGGAGCCTGGTCCGCCCGCGCGGGCCGGACGGGTGAGGGCGTGAGGTTCGTCGCGGCGGACCTGATGCGGGAGGACCTCGGCGACGCGCTGCGTGCCGCGGGGCTGGACGGCGAGCGCGCGGTGGTGGTCTGGGAGGGCGTGACGAACTACCTCGACGCGGCGTCGGTGCACGCCACGCTCACGGCGCTCGCCGCCGTGCTGGCGCCCGGGAGCCGCATCGTCCTCACCTACATGGACCGGCGGGCCCTGGACGGGACCGGGGACTTCGAGGGCGTCGCCGCCTGGGCGGACACCGTGCGCACCGCCGGGGAGCCCTTCACCTTCGGCTTCCTGCCCGGCGAACTCCCGGAGTACTTGGCCGCACGCGGCCTGGAGCTCACCCTGGACGAGTCGGCGAGGGAGGCCGCCGCGCGCTACCTGGAGCCCCTGGGGCGGCACGAGCCGGCCGCGCCCTTCTACCGCGTCGCCCAGGCCGAGGTGAAGTGATGCCCAAGGTCAGTGAGGAGCACCTGCGGGCACGGCGCGAACAGATCCTCGACGCCGCCGCCCGCTGCTTCGCCCGGTCCGGCTTCCACCGCACCACCATCCAGGACATCGCGGCCGAGGCCGGTGCCAGCGCCGGTCTGGTGTACCGCTACTTCAGCGACAAGGACGCCATGGTCGTGGCCATCGCGGACCGGTGGCACGACCAGCAGGCCCGCCGGCTGCACCTGGACGAACCCGCCGGGAACACCGCCGACGCCCTCGGTGACGTCGCCCGGGGCTTCCTGGAACTCCTGCGCTCGCTCGCCGAGCCCGGCGAGCGGCAGCGCGTGCAACTCGGTGTCCAGATCTGGGCCGAGGCGCTGCGAGCCCCGCAGGTGCAAGCGGTGGCGCGGGAGGGCGTGGATCGTCCCCGCGCCGTCGTGACCGACCTGGTCCGGGCTGCCCAGGAGCGCGGCGAACTGGACGCCGCGTGGCCGGCCGACGGCCTGGCCAGGGTGTTCGTCGCGATCTACCAGGGGCTGGCGTTGCAGACCGCCTGGGATCCAGAGCTGGACAACGCCGGTTACGTCGCGGCGGTCGAGCGCCTGGTCGGCGCGCTCGCACGCTGACGGCACCGCTCTTCACCCCGCGTCATCCGCCCTCCGTCAGTCCAGGACGAGTGAGGACAACTGCGGCGAGTAGGTGGCGTGCAGCACGAGTGCTGCGCTGCCCACGACGGCCGCGTCGGAGCCGAGCGGGGAGGCCGCGACCTGGACCACGCGGATGTGCCGGGCCAGGGGTCTGGAGGCCAGCGCGGAGGCGACGGCGTCGACGTACCGGGACTCCACGTGCTGGATGCCGTGGCCGCCGAGGATGATGAGGTCCACGTCGATGAAGTTGGCGATCGACACGGCGACCGTGCCGACGTGCCGCGCGGCCTCGTCGACGACGGCGGCCGCGACCTCGTCGCCGGCTCCCGCCGCGAGCTGGACGGCGGCGTGGTCGACGGAGGCCGGGTCGCGGTCGAACGCCGGTGAGAGCAGGCTCGCCCCGGGCTTCTCGGCGAGACGGCGGTGCGCCTCGGCCACGATCGCCGACGGGTTCGCCAGCCCTTCCAGGCAGCCCCGGTTGCCGCAGTAGCACTCCGGGCCGTCCGACACCACCGTGGAGTGGCCGAACTCGCCGGCGTTGAGCGAACCGCCCCGGTAGACCTGGTGGTTGAGGACCAGGCCGCCGCCGATGCCGGTGCCGAAGAACAGGTAGGCGAAGTTCGCCACGCCGCGGCCCGCGCCGGACCAGCGCTCCCCGACCGCGGCGGCGGTGGCGTCGTTGTCGAGGGTCACCGGGAGCCCGGTGGCGTCGCTGAGCATCTGCTGCAGCGGTACCCGGGTCCAGTGCGCGAGCTGGGGAGGGGCGACGATCATGCCGTTGCGCTGGTCGATCGGGCCGGGGGTGGCCAGGCCCAGCCCCAGGACGTTCCCGCGCGGCACGTCGGCCTCGGTCAGCACCTCGGCGACCAGGTCGGCCATGGCGGCCACCACGTGTGTGGGATCGGTGCCGGGGGGAGTGGGGCGCCGCTTGACGACCAGCGGCCGGCCGAGCAGGTCGACCACGGAACAGGTGAGTTCGACCGGGTCGAAGACGAGGCCGACGGCGTTGCCGGCGTCCGCGTTGACCCGCAGGGTGGTGCGGGGCTTGCCGCCGCCCGCGCCGCGGCTGGCCCCGTCCTCGCGCACGATCCCCTCGTCCAGCAGACGGCGCACGATCCCCGAGACGGTCTGCGGGGTCAGGCCCGTCTTCTGGGCGATCTCGACCCGGCTGATCCCGTCCGCGAGTTGGATCTGGTCCAGGACCACCGCCCGGTTGTACCGCCCGACTTTGGGGAGGTTTGTTCCTGCTTGCCGCACACGCGTTCCTCTCTTGCCGCAATGACGATACCGCTCCTGGGCGTTGACTTAGTAAAACAAATGGATTTAAAGTCCGGTGCCCAAGCCGTAACAGGTCCGGCATGGAGGCACGGCGCAGTGTCATCGGAGGCAAGTTGATGTCCACGAAATGTCGCATCCCAGGGGAGGCGGGCCCGCGTGATCGTCGCGGGACCCGCAGCGTGGAGCTGCGCGCATGAGCCGCGCCCCGATGCTGCTGGAGATGCGGTCCATCACCAAGACGTTCCCCGGCGTGACCGCGCTCGCGGACGTCAACCTGGTGGTGAAGGAGGGGGAGATCCACGCGATCTGCGGCGAGAACGGCGCAGGCAAGTCCACCCTCATGAAGGTGCTGAGCGGCGTCCACCCGCACGGCAGTTACACCGGTGAGATCGTCTACCGGGGCGACACCGTCCGGTTCCACGACATCCGGGCCAGCGAGCAGGCCGGCATCGTCATCATCCACCAGGAACTGGCGCTGGTCCCCGGCATGTCGATCACGGAGAACATCTTCCTCGGCAACGAGCCCCGCAAACGTGGCGGGATCGACTGGAAGGCCGCGCAGCACCGGGCGCTGGAGCTGATGGAGCAGGTCGGCCTCAAGGAGGACCCCGACACGCTCGTCAAGGACATCGGCGTCGGCAAGCAGCAACTCGTCGAGATCGCCAAGGCGTTCGCCAAGGACGTGCGGCTGCTGATCCTCGACGAGCCGACCGCGGCCCTCAACGAGGCCGACTCGCAGCACCTGCTCGACCTGCTGCGCGGCTTCCGGGACCGCGGCATCACCTCGATCATGATCTCCCACAAGCTGAACGAGATCGAGGCGGTCGCCGACACCATCACCATCCTCCGCGACGGCCGGACGATCGAGAGCCTGGACGTCGAGGCCGACGGCGTGAACGAGGACCGCATCGTGCGCGGCATGGTCGGCCGGGAGCTCGACAGCCGGTTCCCCGACCACACGCCCGACATCGGCGAGGTGTTCTTCGAGGTCCGCGACTGGACCGTGCGGCACCCCGCGTCCGACGAACGCCTCGTGTGCAAGGGTTCCAGCTTCACGGTGCGGCGCGGTGAGATCGTGGGCTTCGCCGGCCTCATGGGCGCCGGGCGCACCGAGCTTGCGATGAGCCTGTTCGGCCGCTCCTACGGCACCTTCCTGTCGGGGCGGGTCTTCAAGGACGGCAAGGAGATCCACCTCAAGACGGTGTCGGAGGCCATCCGGCAGGGCCTCGCCTACGTCAGCGAGGACCGCAAGTCGATCGGCCTCAACCTGCTGGACGACATCAAGACCTCGATGGTCGCCGCCAAGCTCTCGAAGATCTCCCGCCACCAGGTCATCGACCCGGTGCGCGAGCACTCGATCGCCGAGGAGTACCGGCAGAACCTGAGGATCAAGACCCCCGGCGTGGACGAGGAGGTCGTCAAGCTCTCCGGCGGCAACCAGCAGAAGGTCGTCCTCGCCAAGTGGATGTTCACCGACCCCGACCTGCTCATCCTCGACGAGCCCACCCGCGGCATCGACGTGGGTGCCAAGTACGAGATCTACGGGATCATCCAGCGGCTGGTGGGCGAGGGCAAGGGCGTCATCGTCATCTCCTCGGAGCTGCCCGAGCTCATCGGACTGTGCGACCGCATCTACACGGTGTTCGAAGGCGCCATCACCGGTGAGGTGACGCGCCGCGACGCGAACCCGGAACTCCTCATGAAACAGATGACCTCTATGAAGAAGACACCGAGCCCATGAGCCGCATCTCAGACCTGCAGAAGAACCTCTTCGGGGGCACGGCCTCCAACGCCCGCCAGTTCGGCATGATCGCCACGCTCGTCGCGATCGTGCTCCTGTTCCAGATCTGGACGGGGGGCCTGACCCTGACCTCCGGCAACCTCATCGCCGTGGTCAGCCAGTACTCCTACATCCTGATCCTGGCCATCGGCATGCTGATGGTGATCGTCGCCGGGCACATCGACCTGTCGGTCGGCTCGGTGGCCGCGTTCACCGGGATCGTGGTCGCCAAGACGATGCAGGAGCACTCGCTCCCCTGGCCGCTGGGCATCCTGCTCGGCCTGCTCGTCGGCGCGGCGATCGGTGCCTGGCAGGGCTTCTGGGTCGCCTACGTGGGGGTGCCGGCGTTCATCGTCACCCTGGCCGGCATGCTCCTGTTCCGCGGCGGCAACCAGTACATCGGCAACGCCGACACCGTGCCGGTGCCCACCGGTTTCCGCGACATCGGCGCCGGCTTCCTGCCCGAGGTCGGACCGGACACCGGCTACAACAACCTGACGCTGCTGCTCGGCCTGCTCGCCTGCGCGGGCGTGGTCTGGCGCGAGTGGCAGGCACGGCAGACCCGGAGCGCCATGGGCGCCGACGCCGTACCGCTGTGGATCACCGGGATCCGCCTGGTCGTGATGGTGGGCGTGATCATCTTCACGACGCTGCGCTTCGCCGGCGGCCGCATCGGCACCAGCTTCCCGATCTCGGGCATCATCCTGATCGCCCTGGTGCTGGCGTACTCGTACTACACCCGCAACACCATCGGAGGCCGGCACATCTACGCCGTCGGAGGCAACTCCCGCGCGGCCGAACTGTCCGGCGTCAAGCTCCGGCGCGTCAACTTCCTGGTCATGATGAACATGTCCGTGCTGGCCGCCCTCGCCGGCATGATCTTCGTGGCCCGTTCCGCGGCGTCCGGCCCGCAGGACGGTCTGAGCTGGGAGCTCGACGCCATCGCGGCCGTCTTCATCGGCGGCGCCGCCGTCTCCGGCGGTCTCGGGACGATCAGCGGCTCCATCGTCGGCGGTCTCGTCATGGCGCTGCTCAACAACGGTCTCCAACTGGAGGGCGTGGGCTCGGACATGGTCCAGATCATCAAGGGCCTGGTCCTCCTCCTCGCCGTCGCGTTCGACGTCTACAGCAAGAGCCAGGGGCGCTTCTCGATCATCGGCACCCTGATGCGTCCGTTCAGCCGGAACGAGACGTCCACACCGGTCGACCCGCCGAAACCGGCCTCCGACCCCGACAAGGCTCCGGTCGCGGGCTGACCGACCGGCAGTACCCAGGGTGCCGCAATCAGGGCGGCGCTCGTCTCTCCCCGCATCACCAGGAAAGGGCACAACCCACATGCGCAGAACCATCACCAGAGGCATCGCCGTGATCGGCGCCGCCGCGCTGCTCGCCCTGGGCACGGCGTGCTCCAACGAACGCGAAGGCGGCTCCACCGGCAAGGACACCAGCGACGCCAAGGGCGGCTTCGCGCAGGACGCCCTGGTCGGTGTCGCGCTCCCGGCGAAGACCTCGGAGAACTGGGTGCTCGCCGGTGACCTGTTCACCAACGGCCTGAAGGACGCCGGCTTCAAGGCCGACGTCCAGTACGCGGGTGCCTCGACCACCGTCGCGGACCAGCAGGCGCAGATCTCCTCCATGGTCACCAAGGGCGCGAAGGTCATCGTCATCGGCGCGACCGACGCCGCGCAGCTGTCCACCCAGGTCGCGCAGGCCAAGCAGGCCGGCGCCACCGTCATCGCCTACGACCGGCTCATCACCAACACGAAGGACGTCGACTACTACATCGCGTTCGACAACTTCAAGGTCGGCCAGCTCCAGGGCCAGGCGCTGCTGGACGGCATGAAGGCGAAGAAGGCGAAGGGCCCCTACACGATCGAGCTGTTCTCCGGTTCGCCGGACGACAACAACTCGAAGGTCTTCTTCGACGGTGCGATGGAGGTGCTGAAGCCCGCCATCGACAAGGGCGACATCGTTGTCGGTTCCGGTCAGACCGACATCAAGCAGACCGCGACCCAGGGCTGGAAGGCGGAGAACGCCCAGAGCCGCATGGACTCGCTGCTGAACTCCACCTACACCGGCAAGAAGACGCTCGACGGCGTGCTCTCGCCGAACGACACCCTCGCCCGCGCGATCATCACCTCGGTGAAGGGCGCCGGCAAGCCGGTCCCGGTCGTGACCGGCCAGGACTCCGAGGTCGAGTCGGTGAAGTCCATCATGGCGGGTGAGCAGTACTCCACCATCAACAAGGACACCCGCAACCTCGTCGCCGAGACCATCAAGATGGTCCAGTCCCTGCAGAAGGGCGACAAGCCGACGATCAACGACACCAAGTCGTACAACAACGGCAGCAAGGTCGTCCCGTCGTACCTGCTCCCGCCGGTCATCGTGACCAAGGAGAACGCGGCCGAGGCCTACGCCAACGACCCCAAGCTCTCCCCGCTCACGAAGTAGTCCCGCACGACCGCAGCCGCCGGTGCCCCGGACCCACGTCCGGGGC
>NZ_JBEXYN010000081.1:0-17942 GCF_040630935.1 Streptomyces sp. NPDC005722 | reverse complement strand
CGCACCGCACACAGACAGCCCCAACGCCGCGCGGGGTGCCGCGCGGCGGGGGGGGGGGGGCCCGCGCCCCCCCCCCCCCCCCGCCCCCCCCCCCCCCCCCACGGCAGGCTCCGCCCCGGCGAGAGCATGACGCTGACGGTCTCCGTGGACCGCTCGCGCGAGCCCGAGGGGCCCTGGGCGGCACGCATCTGGTTCGACCCGTCGGGTGCCGTCGTCACGATCGAGGGGCGGGGGAGGCCGCAGTCGTCGCCCTCCCCGGACCCCTCGCCGAGCCCGTCCGACCCCGGCCCGTCACCGAGCGACCCGCACCCGCCGAGCCAGAGCCCCTCTGGTTCCCCGTCCTCCGCTGCGGACGAGGGCCAGGGCCAGGGCCACGCCGGCGAGTAGGCGGCCGGGTGACGGCACGGCCTACCCGGCGTCCTCGCCCCGGCCGCGCTTGTCCGGCGTCGCCGGGTCCGCGGGGTGCGGCGCCATCGGCAGCAGCGAGGCGAGCCGCTGCTCGCACAGCTCGACGAGCCGTTCGTAGGCCGGCCGCCCCATCAGCTCCGTGAGCTCCGCCCGGTACGAGACGTACACCGGGTCGCCCGCGCCGTGCGCGGAGCGCGCGCCGGTGCACCACCAGTGCAGGTCGTGGCCGCCGGGGCCCCAGCCGCGCCGGTCGTACTCGCCGATCGAGATCATCAGCACCCGGGTGTCGTCGGGGCGGTCCACCCAGTCGTACGTCCGCCGGATCGGCAGCTGCCAGCACACGTCCGGCTTGGTCTCCAGCGGCTCGCGGCCCTCCTTGAGCGCGAGCGTGTGCAGCGCGCAGCCGGCGCCCGCCGGGAAGCCCGGGCGGTTGAGGAAGATGCAGGCGCCCTGGTGCCGCCGGGTCTGCCGGTCGCCGTCCTCGTTGACCTCGGCCCAGCCGTCCTCCTCACCGACCCCGTGGAACTGCCACAGTTCCGGGGTGAGCCGCTCCACGTGCCGTGCGACGCGCTTCTCGTCGTCGTCGTCCGAGAAGTGCGCGCCGAGGGTGCAGCAGCCGTCGCTCGCCCGGCCCGCCTGGATGCCCTCGCAGCCCCGGCCGAAGACGCAGTTCCACCGTGAGGTGAGCCACGTCAGGTCGCACCGGAAGACCTGTTCCTCGTCCGCCGGATCGGGGAACTCGACCCACGCGCGCGGGAAATCGAGCCCGACCTCGTCCGACACGTCCGGGTGATGCTGCCGCTTCGTCGCCTTTTTCACCTTCGCCACGATGTCAGGGTAAGCATGTGAAGCTTCTCGAGTGGTCACCCGCGCACGTGCCCATACCCCGCATGTCCCCGGTCCGGGTCCGGCGCAGTAGCGTGCCGGGCATGAGACTCGGTGTCCTCGACGTGGGTTCGAATACCGTCCACCTTCTGGTCATGGACGCGCACCCCGGCGCGCGTCCGCTCCCGGCGTACTCCCACAAGGCGGAGCTGCGGCTGGCGGAGCTGCTGGACGAGGACGGCGCGATCCGCGAGGACGGCGTGCGGCGGCTGGTCGCCCAGGTCGCCGAGGCCCTGGTCGTCGCCGAGGACAAGGGCGTCGAGGACGTCCTGCCGTTCGCCACCAGCGCGGTGCGCGAGGCCGCCAACGGCGAGCAGGTGCTCGCCCGGGTCGCCGCCGAGACCGGGGTCAACCTGACCGTGCTGTCCGGGGAGGACGAGGCACGGCTCACCTTCCTCGCCGCCCGCCGCTGGTTCGGCTGGTCCTCCGGCCGGCTGCTCATGCTGGACATCGGCGGCGGCTCCCTGGAGATCGCGTACGGCATGGACGAGGACCCGGACGCCGCCGTCTCCCTGCCGCTCGGCGCGGGCCGGCTCACCAGCGGCTGGCTGCCCGGCGACCCGCCCGCCGCCGACGACGTGCGTGGCCTGCGCAAGCACGTGCGCGCCGAGATCGCCCGCACCGTCGCGGAGTTCAGCCGGCTCGGCGCGCCCGACCACGTGGTGGGCACCTCCAAGACCTTCAAGCAGCTGGCCAGGATCGCCGGCGCGGCGCGCTCCGCCGAGGGCCTGTACGTACAGCGCACCCTCAGCCGCAAGGCGCTGGCGGAGTGGGTGCCGCGGCTGGCCGCCATGACCGAGGGCGCCCGCCGGGAACTCCCGGGCGTGTCGGAGGGCCGGGCCCGGCAGTTGCTGGCCGGGGCGCTCGTCGCGGACGCGGCGATGGACCTGTACGGGGTCACGGAGCTGGAGGTCTGCCCGTGGGCGCTGCGCGAGGGCGTCATCCTGCGCCGCCTCGACCTGATGACGAGCGACCGGGGCTGAGACGGCGCACGCGGTGCGGCCGCCCCGCGGCCCCCGCGCCCCGCGCGTGTCGATCGCGTCACGTCGGCCGGGTGCGATGTGCCGCTCGGCCGACCGGCCGCCGTACGCTGTTCCCCGTGGCAGCCCCTGACCCTGAGGACCCGAACGGACACACCGTGCGCGTACCGGACGCGAAGGTCGCGCTGTCCACGGCCTCGGTCTACCCCGAGTCCACGGCGACGGCCTTCGAGATCGCGGCCCGGCTGGGCTACGACGGCGTCGAGGTGATGGTGTGGACCGACCCGGTCAGCCAGGACATCGAGGCGCTGCGCCGGCTGTCGGACTACCACGCCGTCCCGGTCCTGGCCGTGCACGCCCCCTGCCTGCTGATCACCCAGCGGGTCTGGTCGACCGACCCGTGGGTGAAGCTGCAGCGGGCCCGGACGGCGGCGGAGAAGCTGGGCGCCTCGACCGTGGTCGTCCACCCGCCGTTCCGCTGGCAGCGCAGCTACGCGCGGGAGTTCGTCAGCGGCATCTGGCGGATGGCGGACGAGACCGACGTGCGGTTCGCCGTCGAGAACATGTACCCGTGGCGCTACCGCGACCGGGAGATGCTCGCCTACGCCCCCGACTGGGACCCGACCAAGGACGACTACCGGCACTTCACCATCGACCTGTCGCACACCGCCACGGCCAGGACGGAGACGCTGGAGATGCTCGACCGCATGGGCGACCGGCTCGGCCACGTCCACCTGGCCGACGGCAGCGGCTCCGGCAAGGACGAGCACCTGGTGCCCGGACGCGGCAAGCAGCCCTGCGCGCAGGTGCTGGAGGGCCTGGCGGCGCGCGGCTTCGACGGCCACGTCGTGATCGAGGTCAACACCCGGCGCGCGATGTCGGCCGCCGAGCGCGAGGCGGACCTCGCCGAGGCACTGGCGTTCACCCGGCTGCACCTGGCCGCGGCCGCCCGGGTGCGCTGATGGTCCCGGACGGCGACGCCGGCAGGCGCGGCCGCGGCCGGCCCGCGGGAAGCCGCTCGGGCACCCCCGAGACCCGCGACCGGATCCTCGCCGCCGCCCGCCAGGAGTTCTCCGCCCACGGCTACGACCGGACCTCGATCCGCTCCATCGCCAAGTCCGCGGGCGTGGACTCGGCGCTGGTCCACCACTACTTCGGGGCGAAGGAGCAGGTCTTCGCGGCCTCCATCGAGTTGAGCTTCGAGCCCGCCTTCGGCGTCCCCGACGTCCTCGCGGCCGGCCCCGAGGGCGTCGGCGAGCGGCTGGCCCGCTTCTTCGTCACCATCTGGGAGAACCCGGTCTCCCGGGCCCCCATGCTGGCGATCCTCCGCTCCGCCGTGACCAACGACACGGCGGCCGGCGTGCTGCGCGGCATCGTCCTGCGGCGGCTGCTGGAACGCGTCGCGTCGGAGCTGGAGGTCCCCGACCCGAGGCTGCGCGCGGAACTCGCGGGCGCCCAGATGATCGGGCTCGCGATGATGCGCTACGTCATCAGGATCGAGCCGCTGGCGTCGGCGGACATGGAGGAGGTCGTCGCCCTCGTGGCGCCGACGCTCCAGCGCTACCTGACCGATCCGGGACCCGTCACGGGCTGAGCCCGCACCGCGGCCCGAGGGCCACAATGGGAGGGAGCGGTTCCGGTGCGTCGCCGGCCCCGCGGCCGACCCGCGGCGGCCGGTACCGGACGCCATCCAGAGCGTGGACTCGCCGTCCGCAATACGGACACCCCGCCGGGTGCCACGGCCGGGGGCGTACGCTCGAAGGCTCCAAGGATGGAAACGTAGGGAGTGGTCCCCGTGCCCGAGCTGAGGTCCCGCACAGTCACCCACGGCCGCAACATGGCGGGCGCCCGTGCCCTCATGCGGGCCTCGGGCGTAGCGAGCGAGGACATCGGCAAGCCGATCGTCGCGGTGGCCAACAGCTTCACGGAGTTCGTGCCCGGGCACACCCACCTGCAGCCCGTCGGCCGCATCGTCAGCGAGGCGATCAAGGCTGCGGGCGCCGTGCCGCGCGAGTTCAACACGATCGCCGTCGACGACGGCATCGCCATGGGCCACGGCGGCATGCTCTACTCGCTGCCCTCCCGCGACCTGATCGCCGACTCCGTCGAGTACATGGTCGAGGCGCACTGCGCCGACGCACTGATCTGCATCTCCAACTGCGACAAGATCACCCCGGGCATGCTGATGGCCGCCCTGCGCCTCAACATCCCCACCGTCTTCGTCTCCGGCGGCCCCATGGAGGCCGGCCGCGCGACCCTCGTCGACGGCACGGTCCGCACCCTCGACCTGATCGACGCGATCGCCGACGCCGTCAACGACAAGATCTCCGACGAGGACATCCTCCGCATCGAGGAGAACGCCTGCCCCACCTGCGGCTCGTGTTCCGGCATGTTCACCGCCAACTCGATGAACTGCCTCACCGAGGCGATGGGCCTGTCGCTGCCCGGCAACGGCTCGGTCCTGGCCACCCACACCGCCCGCAAGGCGCTGTACGAGGACGCCGGCCGCACCGTCGTCGACCTCACCCGCCGCTACTACGAGCAGGACGACGAGTCCGTCCTGCCGCGCTCCGTCGCCACCTTCGCGGCCTTCGAGAACGCCATGGCCCTGGACATCGCCATGGGCGGCTCGACCAACACGATCCTCCACCTGCTCGCCGCGGCCCAGGAGGCCGGCGTCCCCTTCGGCCTCACCGACATCGACGCCGTCTCGCGCCGCGTGCCCTGCCTGGCCAAGGTGGCGCCCAACGTCGCGAAGGACCGCACGTACTACATGGAGGACGTGCACCGCGCCGGCGGCATCCCCGCCCTGCTGGGCGAGCTCCACCGCGGCGGCCTGCTCAACGAGGACGTCCACGCCGTCCACTCCCCGTCGCTGGCCGACTGGCTCAAGACCTGGGACGTGCGCGGCGGCTCCCCGTCCGCCGAGGCCGAGGAGCTGTGGCACGCAGCCCCCGGCTGCGTCCGCTCCGCCGAGGCCTTCTCCCAGTCCGAGCGCTGGGAGGCCCTCGACACCGACGCCGCCGGGGGCTGCATCCGCTCCGTCGAGCACGCCTACTCCAAGGACGGCGGCCTGGCCGTGCTCCACGGCAACCTCGCCGTCGACGGCTGCGTGGTGAAGACCGCCGGCGTCGACGAGTCCATCTGGACCTTCGAGGGGCCGGCCGTGGTCTGCGAGTCCCAGGAGGAGGCCGTCGACAAGATCCTCCGCAAGGAGATCACGGAGGGCGACGTCGTCGTCATCCGCTACGAGGGCCCCAAGGGCGGCCCCGGCATGCAGGAGATGCTCTACCCGACGTCCTTCCTCAAGGGCCGCGGCCTCGGCAAGAGCTGCGCCCTGATCACCGACGGCCGCTTCTCCGGCGGCACTTCGGGGCTCTCCATCGGCCACGCCTCCCCCGAGGCGGCCTCCGGCGGCACGATCGCGCTGGTCGAGGACGGGGACCGGATCCGCATCGACATCCCGGGCCGCAGCATCGAACTCCTCGTCCCCGAGGCGGAACTGACCGCCCGCCGCACCGCGCTCGGCGGCGCGTACGCCCCCAAGGCCCGCGACCGCAAGGTCTCCCTGGCCCTCAAGGCCTACGCCGCGATGGCCACCAGCGCGGACAAGGGCGCCGTCCGCGACGTCTCCAAGCTCGAGGGCTGACCCCGGCCCCCGGACACGGGGCCCCGTCGTCGTCCCCAGGGACCCCTTCCGCCGATCGCCACGATCACCAGCGGGAGGGGTCCTTCGCGTCCACGGCGAACACACTGCCGTCGGGCGCCGTCGCGAACACCTTCCCGTCGGCGACGACGGGGGCGGGCGGGGCCCCCGGCGGGCCGGATCCCGGTCCGGGCCGCGGCTCGGTCTGGCCCAGGAGGGTCCCATCGCCGGTGTCGAACGCCAGCAACCGACCGTCCACCGAGCTGAAGTAGAGCCGGTCTCCGTCGATGACGGGCCGGGAGCCGTTGGTGACCGAGGTCTCGACGCGCCACCGCTGCGCCTTCTCGGCACGTGCGGTCTGGCGGGTGTCCACAGCCAGCAGTGCCCCTCCGTACTCCAGCAGGTAGACCGTCCCGTCGTGCAGGACCGCCTGCATGCCGACGAGGGGGACCACGAGCGGGACGCGTCGCGTGGACCGGTCGGCGGTGTCGAACAGCACAAGGGCCCTCGTGCGCCGGAAATCGTCCAGGGAGGCGAGGACGACCGTCGAACCGGATGCGGCGACGGGCAGCAACTCGCCGTCCAAGCGGTCCTGGTACCGGACCGTTCCGTCTTCCAGATCCACCGCGCTCACCTGGGTGTGCCGGGCGTCGCCGGTGACTTCGAACGCGAAAGCCGGGCCGGTTCCCCCGTACTCGGCGAAAGAGGGGCCGGAGTGGCCCGGCAGCTGCTTTCGCCAGCGCTGCCTTCCGCTCGTTCCGTCGATCGCGGTGACGTTCCCTCCGGCGCCGACCAGGAGGACCGTCGACCCTGCCTCGTAAAAGCCGTGCGCGTAAGCGGACAGATCGAGCGTCCATTGCGGTCGCCCGTCGCTCGGCCTGAGCCCGTCCATGCGCGACAAGTCGGTGCTCACTGTCCGCAGAACGCCGCCAGCGAGAACGGGCGCGAGGGGGTATCGCCCGGCGGTCCGCTCGACGCGACCCGACCACTGGAGAAGGCCGCCGTCGGCGTCCACCTTTGCAGCCGTGATCCCCGCTTGCGTACAGAACAGGGCGTGGTCGGCGTGGACGCAGGACGCCGGCCCGGGCTGCGGCGCATCGGCGTCCGTGCGCAGTTCCGTCACCCATGGACGGAACGTCGCCGGATCAGGCGTGTCTCCCGATCCGACCGGTTCGGTCGCGGGATGTGCGCCGCCCAGATGGGCGACGGCGAGGACCGTCGCCGTTGCGAGGGCTGCGCATGCTGTGGAAACCGCCGCGACCAGCCGGCGATTCCTCCAGCGCGCTCGGGGCGTGGCGCGAGCGTCCGACCGAGGTTCCGGAGCAGCGCCGGCTCGTGACTCGTCCTGGGGCTGCCGCGGTTGCGGAATGAGGCCTTCGACGAGCGGGATCTCGGTGTCGATGGCGGCGAAGGCCTGGGTGTCGTACGAGGCGGACACCGATCTCAGAGCGTCCATCAACGCGTCGGGAGTCGGCCGGTCGTCCGGATCCTTGGCGAGGCAGCGTTCGATGAAGGGTTGGAGGTCGGCCGGGATGCCATCGAGTTGCGGCTCGTCGTGGACGACCTGGTAGGCGACGATGTAGGGACTGTCCGAGTCGAAGGGACTGCGCCCGGTCGCCGCGTGCACCAGCACACTGCCCATCGCGAAGACGTCAGCGGCGGGCCCCACTTCCCTGGGTCGTTTGAACTGCTCCGGTGCCATGAACGGCGGGGTGCCGATGAGTTTGCCCGTCTCGGTCCTCAGGTCACTGTCGGACGGCCGGGAGATCCCGAAGTCGATCACTTTCGGGCCATCGGCGGCGAGCAGCACGTTGCTGGGTTTGAGGTCCCGGTGGACGACGCCCGCTCGGTGAATATCTCGCAACGCCTCGGCGAGGCCCGCCATCAGGTACCGGACCTGGGCCGGAGCCACCGGTCCGTTCCGCTTCACGAACTCGGCCAGGGTCGGCCCGGGTATGTAGAGCGTGGCCATCCAGGGCCGTTCCGCGTCCGGATCGGCGTCGACCACGGGTGCCGTGAAGGCTCCGCTCACGCGTCTGGCGGCGGCGACCTCCTGGCGGAAACGTGCCCTGAACTCGGGGTCCTTCGCGAACTCCTCGTGCACGACCTTGACGGCCAGGCGCATGCCGGAGGTGGAACGCGACAGGTGCACCACACCCATGCCCCCGGAGCCGAGCCGGCCCTCGAGCCGGTACTGCCCCGCGTATTCCGGATGTTCCGCTTCCGGGTCGGTCCCGGGTCTCCGCACTGGCGGCATGACCCACCCCCGTGTGTTCGTCAGCAGCCGTAACTCGGTGAGCCTAGTGGATCCTCGTAACGGCGACGGGTCGGATTGCTAGCCTGCACCTGACACAGCGTGAATCTTCACGGGGGAGGGCCGATGGCCGAGAAGGAACTTGACGAGACTTCGGACATGACGACTGCGAGCGCCACCGCAGCGGTCGGCCCGCCTCTGATCTACTACTCGGTCGCGCCGGGCGTGCGCCTCAACGTGCGCAGCGGGCCGGGTACGGCCTACCCGATCGTCACCACCCTGCCGTACGACGCCAAGGTGCCGGTCTTCTGCCAGTCGCCGGGTACGAAGGTCAACGGCTACTACGGCACGTCGAGCATCTGGGACCGGATCGGCCCGAACCAATACGTCGCTGACGCCTATGTGCGCACCGGCAGTGACGGATATGTCACCGGTCGCTGCTAGGCGCCTGAAAGGCAGTCGCACTCGCCACACGTCGTGCTCCACCGCATCACCGGGCTCCTCGCTTGCCGCGGAGCCCGGTGGTGCGTGTACGCAGGGTCCGTCCTCCAGGAGGAACGTGTTGAGCAACAGCAACAGCAACAACAAGAGCAGGCGCGCGGTACTCGCCTCCGGCGTCGCCGTGCTGACCGGAGCGGCCTTGCCGGTGCTCGGTGGCGCCGGGGATGCCGCGGCGGCCTCGACTTCGGCCGCGGGCGATCTGATCTACTACTCGGTCGCTCCGGACGTACGCCTCAACGTCCGCTCGGGACCGGGGAGCAGCTACCACATCGTCAAGGTCCTTCCCTATGACGCGAAGGTGCCGATCTTCTGCCAGACACCCGGTACGACGGAGAGCGGCTACTACGGCACCTCGAACATCTGGGACTGCATCGGCACCAACCAGTACGTCTCCGACACCTATGTGCACACCGGGAGCGACGGGTACGTCGCGTCGCGCTGCAGTTGATGCGGCGGGTCTCGTCCCACCCATGCCTCGGACCTGCGGGAGGAACTCGATGAGCAAGAGCAGACGCGCTGCACTCGCGACCGGCGCGGCCACGATGGCGGGGGCCGTCTTCCTGGTGCTCGGCGGTGCGGGTGACGCGGCCGCCGGCCAAATTTTCTATGCTGTCGCGCCGGACGTGCGCCTCAACGTCCGCTCTGGCCCCGGCACCAATTTCCATCTCGTCAAGGTGCTCCCTTACGACGTCAAGGTGCCGGTCTTCTGCCAGACGCCGGGAACGACCGTCAGCGGCTACTACGGCACGTCGAACATCTGGGACTGCATCGGCGAAGGCCAGTTCGTCTCGGACGCCTACGTGCAGACCGGCAGCGACGGCTACATCGCCTCCCGCTGCAGCTGAAACAGCGGTACTTCGTGCTCGTTCGCCCCACCGGGCTCCTCGCCTGCCGGGGAGCACGACGGCGCGCCCGCAAACGTCCGTCCTCCCGGAGGAACATGATGAGCAAGAACAGGCGCGCCGCACTGGTGTCCGGTGCGGCGGCGATGGCGGGGGCGGTCCTCCTCGTGCTGGGGGGTGCCGCCGAAGCCGTGGCGGCCCCGAACCTCGTCTACTACCCGGTCGCACCCGACGTACGGCTCAACGTGCGTACCGGTCCGGGCACGAACTACCAGATCGTCAAGATCCTGCCGTACGACCAGAAGGTGCCGGTCTTCTGCCAGACCCGGGGCGAGACGGTCAGCGGCTACTACGGCACCTCGAACATCTGGGACCGGATCGGCCCCGGCCAGTACGTCTCCGACACCTACGTGCACACCGGCAGCGACGGCTACGTCGCCGGGGAGTGCGGCTGACCGAGCCCTCGCGGTGGGTCGCGCCCGCGTCCCACGGGGAAGGACAACCCCCATGACCACACAGCCGGCCCACCGCGTGCTCGCCCACTCGTTCAACACCGTCGCCGCGCAGTACGCCGCGGCCCGCCCCGGTTACCCCGGAGAGCTGTTCGACGCCGTCGAGGAGATCGGCGGACGGCCCTTCGCAGGGGCGACGGTCCTGGACGTCGGGGCCGGTACGGGCATCGCCACGGCGTTGATACGGGCGCGCGGGGCGCACGTGACGGCCGTGGAGCCCGGGGCGGGGATGGCCGCGCAACTGCGGGCGGGGCAGCCGGGCGTGCCGCTCGTGCGCGGGGACGGGGACGCGCTGCCGTTCGCCTCCGGGGTGGCGGACTTCGTCACGTACGCCCAGGCCTGGCACTGGACGGACCCGGTCAAGTCAGCGCCCGAGGCGGCACGGGTGCTGCGCCCGGGCGGTGCGCTCGCGCTGTGGTGGAACGTCCCGGACACCGGGGTCGCCTGGGTGCGCGAGCAGGAGGAGCGGCTGTCCCGGGCGGTTCCGCGCTACCACGAGAACGGCCTGACGGGCACGGCCGAGGACATCCTCCGCTCGCTCGGCACCCGCCTGGGCATGCGCACCGAGACCCGCGTCCTCCACTGGACGCGCACCGTCCCGCTGGACACGCACCTCGCGATGCTCGGCAGCCGTTCCTACTTCGCCGTGCTCGCCCCGGAGGCCGCCCGCCGCATCCTCGACGACGAGCGGCGCACGCTGCTGGAGTTCTTCCCGGACGGCCAGGTGGTCGAGCCCTACAAGGTCGACCTCACGGTCGCGGTCAAGGCCTGACAGAACGAAGGCCCGCGAGACGAGGGCCCGCCGTACGAAGGCATGCGGGCACGAGGGCACGAAGGGCGGGGACCGGACTCCTACCCCGCCCGCCGCTTCCCCGCCACCGAACCGACGACCCCGACCACACCGGCGACGAGGGCCCCTCGCCACAGGCCGTCCCAGAGGCTCCCGAAGAAGCCCTCCGAGGTGAGGACCTGGCGCACCACGACGTCGGTGACGAGCAGCATCCCCGCCGGCACCAGCGCGACGCGCCAGGGGTGGGCGGCCGCCCAGCGGCGTATGCGGCGGTCGGCGCGCGGGCCGCGGCCGGTCACCGCGCCGGCGCCGCCGACGAGGAAGAAGAGCATCAACGCGACGGACACGGCGCCGGCGACGACGCCGAGACCGAAGTCGCCGCTCAGGGCGGAGGCGGCGAGGGAGACCCCGCCGCCGATCGCGCCGACGGCCGCCGCCGGACGCCAGGGGCCGAGGGTGGCCGAGGCCACCGCGAGCTGCCGCTTCTCGGCTCCGGTCACGTCCCGGGATACATCGGTAGAACGCCTCATATGGCCACGGTCACTCCGCTTGGCCCCGGAAGCCATAGGGGATGACCCTGAGACGGCCCGGAACCGTGGGTCAGGGGCGGGCCGCCCCGTCCCGCCCGGTTCCGGGCGGGACGGGGCCGCCGCGCTACACCGGTGCGCCCTGGACCCGGACCGGCGTCACCCCCTCCTCGTTGTGCCGCTCGGCCCAGCCGAGCAGGGCCATGCCGCAGGCGTGGTCGAGGTGCCGCAGCCGGCGCAGGTCCAGCTCCATCGGGCGGTCACGGGGCAGCGCCTCCAACTGCTCCAGCAGCCTGGGCAGCCGCAGGAAGGTCGCGTTGCCCAGGACGCGGACGACGATCGGCCCCTCGCCCTTGTCGTGGATCTCCACATGGGTCTGCGAGGTCTCCCAGGCCGCCTTGACCACCGCCGTCAGGAGTCCGATGAGCACTCCCTCGAACATGTTGGTGGCCACGATGCCCGTCGCGGTGACGATCAGGACCACGGCCTCGCCCCGGTGCTCGCGCCACAGCGGCACGATCTCCTTCACCGGCACGAGCTTCGAGCCGGCGTGCACCAGCACACCCGCCAGCGTGGCCACCGGGATCACCCCGAGCGCGCCGGGGAGCAGCGCGGCGAACAGCAGCAGCCACACGCCGTGCAGCACGCGCGCGGCCTTCGTACGGGCGCCGGCCTGCACGTTGGCGGCGCTGCGCACGATGACCGCGGTCATCGGCAGGGCCCCGAGCGCCCCGCAGACCGCGTTGCCCGCGCCCTGTGCGATGAGTTCCTTGTCGTACTCCGTGCGCGGCCCGTCGTGGAGCCGGTCCACCGCGGCGGCGCTGAACAGGCTCTCGGCGGAGGCGATCAGGGTGAAGGCCAGCACGGTGCCGATCATGGACAGGCCGGCCAGCCCCGCGAACTCCCCGGCGCCCGGCGGCTGGACGACGTCGAGCAGCCCCGCCACCTGGACGCGCTCGACCGGCAGGTCGAACAGCATCGCCGCGCCCGTGGCCAGCGCGACCGCGGCCAGTGGCCCCGGCAGCAGCCGCGCCGCCCGTGGGATGCGGGGCCACAGGACGAGCACCGCGATGGTGCCGCCGCCGACGGCGAGCGCGGTGAGCGCCGTGGGTGAGGCGAGGGTGCCCGCGACCAGTCCGGGTAATCCGGCGATCTTCGCCAGGCCCCCGGCCGGTGCCGCGGTGTCGGTGAGGGCGTAGACCTGCCCGGCGATCAGCACCAGGCCGATGCCGGCCAGCATGCCCTGGACGACGGCGACGGAGATGGCCCGGAACCAGCGGCCCAGCCGGAGGACGCCCATGGCGAGCTGCAGCGCCCCGGCGCAGAGCACGAGCACGCCCAGCGAGGGCAGCCCGAACTCCTGGACGGCCTCGTAGACCAGGACGGTCAGTCCGGCGGCCGGGCCGGACACCTGGAGGCTGCTGCCGGGGAGCATCCCGGTCACGATGCCGCCGACGATGCCGGTGACCAGCCCGAGTTCGGCCGGCACCCCTGAGGCGACGGCCACGCCCACGCACAGCGGCAGGGCGACGAGGAAGACGACGAGGGATGCGGTGACGTCGGCGCGCAGCGACTCCGGGCGGGGCAGTCGCGACGCGGCGCGGATGAGGCGGCTCACCGGGCGGGGGCGGGGGTGAGGGAGCCGCGGACGGACGGCGTGGGCAGGACCGGCGAACCGGGCCGAAGGGACCGGACGGGCCGGTCGGGCCGGTCGGCCCGGACCGGTGGTGGGGGGAGGGCGGAGCAGGGGGTGGTGCATGGGGGGATGAAGGTCTTCACGCGGGTGTCCTCCATTGCGCCCCGGCGCCGGCGTGGGCGGGGGCGTACGTGGTCGAGCGATGTGGGGGGGGGGTCGGTCTCCCGGGCCGCGGGCGCCGCGTACGAGTGCATGTGCGTGCACGTGGACGCGCGGGCGCCGGCGCGGGCTCGGGCCGGGGTGGGGCCCGGGCCGCGGGCGACGACCGCGGTCAGGAGGGAGGAGCAGGCGGCAGGCCGTGCCTCAGCAGCGGAACGCGCCGTGGGCGATCGGTAGTTCTCCGGATCTGGAGAGGGGTACCGCCTGCCGGGCGGTCCGCGGCGCCGTCACGGCGGCGGACACCTGGGCGTCGTCCACCGGAACCGTCTCGTCGGTTCCGGTGCCGCCCCGCGGAGCGGGTGCCGGGGCCGGGACGCTCACCGTCCCGGGCAGCACCAGGCGTATGCCGTTGCTCCCGTGCCTCCGTGCGAGGCAGGTACGGGTCTCGGGCTCCGCGCGCGCCACCGTCGTGCCCGTGCCCGTGCCGCGGCCGGAGGCGGGAACGGGCTCGGCGGCGGCGCAGCCTATCGCCGCGAACAGGGAGAGCAGCAGTGCCGCCATGACGGCGACAGCGCGAGCAACTCCCTTGGCCGATACCACAGGTGCCCCCGTTCCGATGCGTAGCCGCCCTTCATTTTGCGCAGACAGCCACTCCATTTTGCAAGCTCTTTAAGTAAACGGAGCGTAAATGATCCGTCACCCAAACGGATACTCCTTCCGCTCCTTGACGCCCCGGAGCCCCGCGGAGCATTATTCACCGCATGATGAATAAAGCCGAGGAGCCCGGGGAGCCGGGCCCCGGACCCGCCGTGCACGCCGGAGGGCTCACCGTCGTCCGCGGTGGCCGCACCGTCCTGGACGCCCTGGAGTTCACCGTCCCCCGAGGCGAGATCACCGGCCTGCTCGGCCCCAGCGGCTGCGGCAAGTCGACCCTCATGCGCGCCGTCGTCGGCACCCAGGCCGCCGTCACCGGCACCCTCGACGTCCTCGGCCTGCCCGCCGGCCACCGCGAGCTGCGCCCGCGCATCGGCTACGTGACCCAGGCCGCCTCCGTCTACCTCGACCTGACCGTCCGCCAGAACCTCGAGTACTTCGCCGCCGTCCTCGGCGGCGACGCCCCCGGCCACGTCGAACGCGCCATCGCCGACGTCGACCTGGCCTCCCACGCCACCGCCCTCGCCGGCAACCTCTCGGGCGGACAGCTGAACCGTGTCTCCCTCGCCGTGGCGCTGCTCGGCACCCCCGAACTGCTCGTGCTCGACGAACCCACCGTCGGGCTCGACCCCGTCCTGCGCCGCGACCTGTGGGAGCTCTTCCACCGCCTAGCCGCCGAACGCGGCGCCACCCTCCTCGTCTCCAGCCACGTCATGGACGAGGCCGAGCGCTGCCACCGGCTGCTGCTGATGCGCGAGGGCCGCATCCTCGCCCAGGGCGCCCCCGACGAGCTGCGCGCACGCACCGGCGCACGCACCGTCGAGGACGCCTTCCTCCGCCTCGTCGACGAGGCGGCGGGCAAGCTCCCCCACCAGGCCGAGGAGGCCGCCCGATGAGCACGCGCCGCACCCTCGCCACCGCCCGCCGCGTGCTGCTGCAACTGCGCCACGACCCGCGCACCATCGCCCTGATGGTCGTCGTGCCCTGCGTCCTGCTGACCCTGCTGTCCTGGGTCTACGACGCCAACCCGCGCACCTTCGACACCGTCGGCGCCTCGCTGCTGGGCATCTTCCCGCTCATCACGATGTTCCTGGTCACCTCCATCGCGACGCTGCGCGAACGCACCTCCGGCACCCTGGAACGCCTGCTGTCCATGCCGCTCGGCAAGGGCGACCTGCTGGCCGGGTACGCCCTCGCCTTCGGCGCGATCGCCGTCGTCCAGGCCGCCCTCGCCACCGGGCTCGCCGTCCTCGCCCTCGGCCTCGAGGTCACCGGCTCCGCCTGGCTGCTCCTCCTGGTCGCCCTCGCCGACGCGTGCCTTGGCACCGCCCTCGGGCTGTTCGTCAGCGCCTTCGCATCCAGCGAGTTCCAGGCCGTGCAGTTCATGCCCGCCGTCCTGCTGCCGCAGATCCTGCTCTGCGGACTGCTCGTGCCGCGCGACCGGATGCAGCCGGTGCTGGAGGCCATCTCCCACGTCCTGCCCATGTCGTACGCCGTCGACGGCATGCAGGAGGTCCTCACCCACACCGGCGTCACCGGTGACTTCGTCCGCGACCTCGCCGTCGTCGCCGGCAGCGCCGCGCTGGCCCTCGCCCTGGGCGCGGCCACCCTGCGCCGCCGTACGGCCTGACCCCCGCGGGTGACCGCACCGTGGACGGCACGGCTCCCGGGCCGCCCACGGTGCGAGGATGAGCCCATGACGCAGAAAGTCGCGGTGCTCGGCACCGGCAAGATCGGCGAGGCCCTCCTGTCGGGAATGCTCCGCGCCGGCTGGAAGCCGGAGAACCTGCTGGTCACCGCGCGCCGCCCGGTCCGCGCCCAGGAGCTCCACGCCCGCTACGGCGTCGAATCGGTCTCCAACGAGGAGGCGGCCAAGACCGCCGACACCCTCATCCTCGCCGTCAAGCCCCAGGACATGTCCGCCCTCCTGGCGGAACTCGCCCCGCACGTCGCCGCCGACCGCCTGGTCATCAGCGCCGCGGCCGGCGTCCCCACCTCCTTCTTCGAGGAGCGCCTCGCGGACGGCATCGCGGTCGTCCGCGTCATGCCCAACACCCCGGTGCTGGTCGACGAGGGCATGTCCGTCATCTCCGCCGGCAGCCACGCCGCCGAGGAGCACCTGCTGCGCACCGAGGAGATCTTCCAGCCGGTCGGCAAGACCCTGCGCATCCCCGAGTACCAGCAGGACGCCGCCACCGCCCTCTCCGGCTCCGGCCCCGCGTACTTCTACTTCCTGGTCGAGGCCATGACCGACGCGGGCATCCTCCTCGGCCTGCCCCGCGCCCAGGCCCACGACCTGATCGTGCAGTCCGCGATCGGCGCGGCCGTGATGCTCCGCGACAGCGGCGAGCACCCCGTCAAGCTCCGCGAGGCCGTCACCTCCCCGGCCGGCACCACCATCAACGCCATCCGGGAACTGGAGAAGCACGGCGTGCGCCACGCCCTGATCGCCGCCCTGGAGGCCGCCCGCGACCGCAGCCGCGAACTGGCCTCCGGCAACGGCTGACGCGCGGCCCGGGGGAGGCGGGCGGCCGTCGCCGCCCGCCAAGTCCACCGGCCCCCGGTGCGCTCCGACGCTCAGCCCGGCGGCAGCAGCCCGACGGCCCGGTAGGCCGCGTCCACGGTCGGCCGGGCCAGCGCCCGCGCCCGCTCGGCACCCTCCCGCAGCACCCCGTCCACGTACCCCGGGTCGGCCACCAGCCCCGCGTGCCGCTCCCGCAACGGCCGCAGCTCCTCCACCACGGCCTCGGCGGTGTCCTTCTTCAGGGCGCCGTACGAGTCGTACCCCGCCGCGAGGTCCCCCGGCGGCCGGCCGGTGCACGCCGACAGGACCTCCAGCAGGTTCGCCACCCCCGGCCGCTCCTGCGGGTCGTGGACCACGTCCTGCCCGCTGTCCGTCACCGCGCGCAGCACCTTCCTGCGCACGACCTCCGGCTCGTCGAGCAGGTAGACGATCCCCGGCCCGGTGTCCTCCGACTTCCCCATCTTCGACCCCGGGTCCTGCAGGTTCATCACCCGCGCCGCCACCTGCGGCAGCACCGCCCGGGGGACGGTGAACACGTGCCCGTACCGGTGGTTGAAGCGCACCGCCAGATCCCGGGTCAGCTCCACGTGCTGCGCCTGGTCGTCGCCGACGGGCACCTCGTCCGCCCCGTAGGCGAGGATGTCGGCCGCCATCAGCACGGGGTACGTCAGCAAGGACAGCCGCACACCGCCGCCGCGCCCCCGCTCCTTGGCCGCCTTCTCCTTGTACTGCACCATCCGCCGCATCTCCCCGTCGGTGGCGGTGCACTCGAGGAGGTAGGCCAGCCGGGTGTGCTCGTCCACGTGGCTCTGCACGAAGAGCGTGCAGACCCGCGGGTCGAGGCCGGCCGCCAGCAGGAGGGTCGCCGCCTGCCGGCTCAGCCTCCGCACGCGGGCCGGATCGTGTTCCACGGTGAGCGCGTGCAGGTCCACGACGCAGAACAGCGACTCGGCCCGGTGCTGGTCGACGGCGGCCCACTGCCGCACCGCTCCCAGGTAGTTGCCCAGGGTCAGGTGCCCCGTCGGCTTGATCCCGCTGAAGACCCTCGTCATCGTGTTCCTCCCGGCTGTGGGACCGCCGCAGCTCGACGGGCCGGAGCAGGAACGCGTACGGCCGCCGAAGCGGCGGCCGTTGGGTGCATGCGCTGGTCGGTCGGCCGCCGTCAGGCGGCCCACCACAGGTACGAGTGCGCATGCTCGGTCATGCCCCGAAGGTAACCCGCAAACCTGTTGACGGCCACAGGTTTGAAGCACCGTGGGGCGTGGTGTAGTGTTCTCTAGCTGCCTCGGACGGGGTCACCTTTCCAGGGGCGGCCACTCAAGCCGCCCGGCGGCAAACCACTACCGCACGACTTCCCCTCGGGGACGATTTCGGCATGCCGAAATCCGATCCGAATGGCTCGATTATGAACCGCCGGGGAAATCCGCTAACGTAGTGGACACGCCGGAAGGCGCGAAACGAAAAACCCCGCTCCAACAGGGGGCCGGAAACGAAGAGCGGAAACGCGAAACGGATCTGGTAAGGTTGGAGACAACGAAGGGAAAGCCCGGAGGGGCCGGTGAGACGGTCTCGAAGGAAGCTTCCGTTCCTTGAGAACTCAACAGCGTGCCAAAAGTCAACGCCA
>NZ_JBEXYN010000080.1:0-18309 GCF_040630935.1 Streptomyces sp. NPDC005722 | reverse complement strand
CGTCGGGGAGTCGGTGGGCGAGGGGTGGCCCGACGGGGTGCCGATCGTGCCGCTCGAGGACGCGGTCGGGGTGGGCGTCTTCACTGCGGTTGCCCGGAACCCGGGCTAGAACGAACCGCTCTTCGCACGGCGGAGCAGGAGGAATCCTCCGATCGCCAGGACCGCTCCGAGGCCGGCCGGCCACAGGTTGGTCCCGGTGTCGGCCAGACCGCCGTTGATCGCCTGCTGGCCGACCTGGCCCGCGGGGCTCGGGGCGTACGCGCCGGGAGTGGGGATCTGCTGCGCGGGCGCCGTCTGCTGCTCCTGCGGGTCCTGCTGCTGCCCGCTGTGGTGCTCGTGGCCGGCGGCCGGCGGGGCGGCGGTGTCGTCCTCGTCCGCCGGAGGCGTGGAGTCGGCCTTGGGCGTCACCGTGACGGGGGCGTCGGGGGTGTCGCCGCCTCCGTTCTGGCCGTCGTCCTGGCCCTCGTCCGGGGTGTCCGCCGGAGGCTCGTCCGTGCCGGGGTCGTCGTTCCCGCCGTTGCCGGGCTCCTCCCCGCCGGGGTTGTCATTGCCTCCGTTGCCGGGGTTCTCGTTCCCGCCGTTGCCCGGGTTGTCGTTCCCGCCGTTGCCCGGGTTGTCGTTGCCGCCGTCGCCGGGGTTGTCGTTGCCGCCGTTGCCGGGCTCCTCCCCGCCGGGGTTGTCGTTCCCGCCGTCGCCGGGCTCCTCCGCACCGTCGTCGCCGGCACCGCAGGTGCGGCCCTGGTTGATGCAGTCGGCCACCTCCTGCATCAGGCCCTCGTCGAAGATGTTGATGAAGTCACCGTGGTCGGTCACCGGCTTGTGCAGGTTCTCCGGGAAGGAGTCCACCGCGAACAACGGCACCGTCTTGCCGCCGTCCTGGACGCTCGGCGCCTTGACGTCGTACACGATGCGCTGGACCAGCTGCGGGATGGCCTTGAAGCCCTGCGGGCAGTTGCCGCCCGCGTCGGCGAACGCCACGTGGGTGCGGTGGTTGGCGCTGTCGACGTTCTGGCCGTCCCAGCAGCTCTGGAAGCGGAAGGTGCGGACCACGTCGCTGCCGTCGGGGCAGAGCGGGTACTTCTCCTTCAGCTGCCGCTCCTCGTGACCCGTGCAGCTCCACGAGGCGTTGGCGTTGGCCGGCCCGTTGACGAACGCCTTGGCGTCACCGGTGATGATGCGCAGCAGGCGCGGCATCGGGGTGACCTTGCTGACGGGGTTGCCGACGAACGTGAGGGTGACCTCCTCGGGGGTCACGATCTTCCCGGCGTTGCCCTCGGTGCCGCCGCCGGGCGCCTGGGCGTCCCGTTCGACGGTGCCGTCCTGGACGCGCAGCACGGGCCAGTAGTACGACGACTTGTCGCCCTGGTCCTTGCAGCTCGTCTCGGCCTTCGCGAGGTCGTCGATGGTGGCCAGTCCGTTGTTGGACTGGTTGCCGACGTAGTCGTGGAAGTGGTGGGCGCCGTTGGTCACTCCGGGGGCGACGATGATGTTGTCGGAGTTGAACAGACCGTTGGCGTTGACACCGCACTCGGAGGAGAACGTGCCGGAAGAGGCGTCCGACGGCTGCGGGCCGCGCGGCGCGTTCGGGCTGATGCTCATGATGTCGGCGAAGTCCGCCACGACGGGGCCGTTGCCGCCCTGTCCGCCGCCGGCCTGACCGCCACCCTGATCGCCGCCCTGGTTGCCCTGGCCGTTCTGGCCGTTCTGGCCGTTCTGGGCTCCGTCACCCGTGGAGGGCTGCGGGCTGCCCTGCTGTGCCTCTTGACCCTCCTGGCCCTGCTGGCCCTCTTGACCCTGCTGGTCCTCCGGGGCCGCGGTGGAGCGGACCGCCGTGCACCCCGCGAGGCCCTCGATTCCCTGCGGGGGATCGCCCACACGGTCGATCGCCTGCAGGATGCGTGCGATCGTCGCCGCCCGCTTGTCCTTCAGCGGGCCCAGGATCGCGTTGTCCACAAAGCCGGGGTCCTGCTGCTGGGCTGCCGAGGTGTCCTTCAGTCTCTGGTAGGCCTCGGCCGTCTGCTGGTCCAGCAGGGCGAGTTCCTTGTCGACCTCCTCCTTCGCCTGCTCGGGGACGGCGGTCAGTCCCGTGCCGACGTCCGGGCAGTCGATCGTGAACGCCTGGCCCGCGGAGGCCGTCTGAGCCGAATCCCCCTCGGTCGCCGAGGCGAACACGTTCGCCGTGACTAGGACACCGCCTCCCAGCATCAGGGCGACGGCTACAAAGGTGCCGCTACGTGTACCGGTAGCACGTCTGCGCGAATTGCGTACCAAGGAAACCCTCCTGCGCGCCTGATGATTGGCGGCCTGAACACGACAAGCCGTCGATACATACGGACGCCTCCCCCGGAGTGTTCAACCGCCCCAGGAATTCACAGGAGTTACTGTTCGCGGCCGGGTCCGCCCAGGCCGGGCCCGGTGGTCCCACGCCACCGGGCCCGGCCGGCGCGAGCGCCTCACCAGGTGTGGGCCACGTCGACCACCAGGCGGTCGGGCAGCTGGAACACCCGGAACGGCAGCCGGGCCCTGACCCCCAGACCCACCTGTGTGTCGCCCTCGAAGCTCGACGCGAACCTCGCGTCCCGGAAGGTCCGGTAGCCCGTCAGGTCGACGCCCGGCAGCGTCCGTCCCGCCCGGCCCGGGTAGGTCGCGGCGCCGGTCTGCGGGTCGTACGAGGGGGCGGCCACCCGGATCTCGATGATCGCCCCGCCGGAGACCGGTATGACCCGGCCGGAACCGTCCTGGTGGACGGCGTCGACGTACTGCACGGTGTAGCCGATCGCGTCCGTGCCGGCGGTGGGCACGTCGAACACCATGCGGTCGTAGCACTCGTGGCGGCCGGCCCTGATGTCGGTCAGCGCCCCGAGGTCGGCGTCCGTCCCGGACTTCGGGAGGCTGCCCCAGCCCGTGGGACACACGACCGCGGGCGCCGCCGCTGCCGTGGGGGCCGCCGCGGCCACCCCCGCACCCGCCATCACCAGGGCGGCCAGTGCCACCCCGTATCGTTTCGCACGCATCGTTCCCCCTTGCATCGCGGCTCTTGTTCCCTTGCCATGTACGACATGCCGGTCAAGGGTTTGGTTGTGCGGGGGCGCCCCGGAACCGGCATTTCCTCCCGCCCCCGCCGCGGCGGGGGGCGGGAGATCCACCTGCCGGCGGCGGACGGTGGTGGCAGGATGCGCCCATGCCCTTCCTGCGCTGCCGGATCGCCCGGTGGGTCGACGACGAGCCGCAGCCCGGTCTGGTCGAGGTCCGTTTCACCGACGCCCACGGCCGGGGGTGGAGCTTCGTCGAGAAGTCCGCCGTCGTCTCGAGTGCCGACCTGTCGTCCGGCTCGGATTATCCGATCGAGACCGTCATTCTCTGCGACATCCTGAGCGGCAACGCCGCGGGCACCACGAACACCGTGAGGATCTCCCTCGCTCCCTGGGGGCTGGAATCCGTCGACGGGCAGACCGAGTTCGACGTGTGGCCCGGCCAGTTGTCGTGAACCCCGGCTGCGGCCGTCGACGCGACGCCGTCCGCGCGTCAGCCGTCGACGCGCGGGAACGCCGTGGTCAGCGCGTCCGTGACCGCGGTGAGGGTGGCGTCCGACGGGGCGCGCAGGCAGACGTCGACGCGCACGTCGAAGGGCTTGCCGTAGGCCGTCGAGCGTCCGTGGCCCCAGGCCGTCAGCTCCGTGTCGCCCAGGAGGATCCGGCAGCCCTTGCCCGCGGGTGAGGGTTCGCCCACGCGGAGGGGGGTCGCCAGACCGGCCTTTCCTGTCGCGGCGGGCTGGAACTCCATCAGCACACCGCCCTCCTCCAGCGCCTTCAACGGCCGGCATGTGAGCAGTGCGCCGTCCGCGCCGTCCGGGCAGGAGCCGTCCGGGGGGCGGCTGAGGGGCTGCGAGGAGACGAATCCGGTGGCCCAGCCGTCGTCGCCGACAGACAGGCTGTCCCAGCCCCGCGGCACGGTCAGGGTCAGTGCGGTGTCGTCCAGGAGGCGGACCGTCGTGAGGGACCGTGTGGCGGCGGGCGAGGGCGTAGCAGTGGGAGGGACGCTCCGGCGGTCCGGCGCGGCGGCCGGTGAGTGGGCGTCACCCGGTGGCCGCGGTCCCGGCAGGAGGAGGACGCAGGCCACGACGGCGGTCAGTGCCGTGACCGCGCCGGCGGCCGTCGCGCGGCGCCGCCTGCGCTGTCGCACGCGCCGTCTGATCTGCCGCATGCGGTCGCCAGGGGTGGCGGGCCGCGGAACCCCGTCGCGCAGGAGACGCCGCACGACCTCTTCCGTGTCGTGCCACTGCTCGTCAGGCGCGGCGCGCATGTTCCTCACTTCCCTCCACCCGCCGGGACGTCTGCGCGTCGGCCGGCGCCCCACGTACGTGCACCTCGGGATCCACCCCGGCAGGTCCTCTGCCGGACGAACCCCTCACCCCTCTTCCAACCGGCTGGCAGACGATTCGGTTGCCGCGGAACCGGGACAGCGCCCGGTCGGGGACGATGCGGGGGACGTGTCGTTCGTAGGGGGCGCCCGCCATCAGGAGGTACACGGCCGCCAGGAGCGCGATCGCGCAGACGACCGCCAGGACGACCAGCACGCAGCCGATCACTCCCGTCACACCGGCCACCGCCCACCAGCCGAACCGTTCCGCCCGACCGGCCCGCCGGACCGCGTCCTCGTACTCGGTGTCGTCGTACCACCCGCGATCAGCGTAGAGGTGGTCGTCCTCGTCTCCGTCGAAGGACCACTGCACCAGAACCCGGTGCATCACCTGGCGCAGTTCGTCGAGCGCGGCGGGGAAGTGCGCACGGACGTGGCCCGGTTCGTGGAGTTGCCCCTCTCCGGCGACGATGCGGCCGGCCAGTGCGAGCGCCCGCGCCTGCTCGCCGGGCCGGCGGCCGGTGGCGATGTCCGCCAGGACGGGCAGGGCGGCGAAGCTCGCCGGGTACACGCTCCCTTGGTGGTACAGCCGTTCCCACAGCTCGAACCAGGCGTCGTCCTCCAGTTCGGGATCGCCGACCTCGTCGAAGAGCGGCCCGAGTTGCTCTGCAGAGCCGTAGGCGTCGTCGAGGCGTGACCAGTCGACGGGCATGCCCGTCATGATCGCAGGCGGGGCCGGACCGGTACGCGCCCGGGCGGCACCGGCCCGCCGCCCGGGGTCCCAGAGGGCGGGCGGGCGGGTCGGTGCCTGCCGGGCTCAGGCGAGGGTCACTCCTCGGTCGGCCCGAGGTCGGGGGTGTCGCACAGGTCGGCCGTCGCGCGGGCGGTCGCGTGCAGTTCGAGGACGACCAGTTCGTTCGTGCCGTGCCGCAGGGCGGGGCCGGGGACGTAGAGGCGGCGCTGCGGGCCGCGGGACCAGAAGCGGCCGAGGGGGAAGCCGTTGACCCAGGCGTTGCCCTTGGTCCAGCCGGACAGGTCCAGGTAGGTGTCGGCGGGCTGCTCGACCTCGAACTCCCCGCGGTGGAAGGTGGGTCCCACGGGCTGCTGGCCGCCGGAGGTGAAGGTGAGGCGCGACAGGTCGTCCAGGGGCAGGGGCCTGCTGCTCCAGCCGGTCAGTTCGGTGCCGCCCGCGGTGACGGTGCCGGTAAGACCCTTGCGGTCGTGGATGCCCTGACCGTAGTTGACGCGGCCCTGGTTCTCGACCAGGACGGTCAGCGTCGCCCCGCCGTCGGGCACGGTGACGGCGAGGGCGGCCTCGTGCTGTTCGCGTTCGAGGACCCCCGCGGGCGCTCCGTCGAGGAAGACCTGCGCCCGGTCCGCGATCCCGGCGAAGTGCAGCAGGGTGGGGCCCGGTTCGCGCAGCGCGGTCTCGTACAGCACGAAGCCGAAGTCCTGGCCGAGTTCCTCCATGGTCAGCGGTCGCGGCCCGGTCACCGCCTCGCCGAGAAGGACCGCGGAGCCGAGCAGCGGGGCGTTCTGCGCGAGCGGGACGCCGAGGAGGTTGAGCTTCTTGGACGGCTCGGGCAGGGGCTCGTCGGGGACGGTGGTGTGCCGGGCGAGGACGTCGCGGAAGGCCAGGTACTTGGGGGTGATGTCGCCGGCCTCGTCCAGCGGCGCGTCGTAGTCGTAGGAGGTGATGGTGGGGCGGTAGGTGTGCTTGTCGTTGGCGCCGTTGGTGAAGCCGAAGTTGGTGCCGCCGTGGAACATGTACAGGTTGACGCTGGCGCCGGCCGACAGCAGTTCGTCGAGGTCGGCGGCGGCCGACGCGGCGTCGCGCACGACGTGGACGCCGCCCCAGCGGTCGAACCAGCCGTTCCAGAACTCGGTGCACATCAACGGCCCCTCGCCCTGGTACTCGCGCAGCGCGGCCAGGCCCTGCGCGGGGCGGCTGCCGAAGTTGACGGTGGCGAGGACGCCCGGGACGCTGCCGCGGGCGAGGTCGGCGGGTTGGTCGCAGGTGAACAGCGGGACGTCCACGCCGCCCTGCCGCAGCCGATCCTGAAGGTGCGTCAGGTAGACGGGGTCCTCGCCGTAGGCGCCGTACTCGTTCTCCACCTGCACCGCCAGGACTGGTCCTCCGTTGCCGGACAGGTAGGGGACGACCAGCGGCAGCAGCCGGTCCAGGTAGTCGTCGACCGCCTCCAGGTAGCGGGGATCGGCCGTGCGCAGCCGGATGCCGGGCGTGGCGAGCAGCCACGACGGCAGTCCGCCGCCCTCCCACTCGGCGCAGATGTAGGGGCCCGGGCGCAGCAGTACGTGCAGGCCCTCCTCCTGGGCGGTGCGCAGGAAGGCCGGCAGGTCCAGGATGTCGTCGTCGCGGAAGGTGTGCGGCCGGGGCTGGTGGAGGTTCCACGGCACGTAGGTGTCGATGGTGTTGAGTCCGAGCAGGCGTGCCTTGCGCAGCCGGTCGCGCCACTGGGCGGGGTGGACGCGGAAGTAGTGCAGGCCACCGGAGATGATGCGGAACGGCTCGCCGTCGAGGCGGAATTCGTTCCCTTCGATCCGCAGTTCGGGCATGGGCCGTGCTCCTCCAGTGGAGTCGAGTATCTGGTGCGTGCGGTGCGGTCGCGGGGTGTCCGCCGGTGTGCGGCGGGCATCCCGCGACGGGATGTTTGCGTTGCCATCGCGGGGGTGGGCGGTGGCCGGCGGGACAGGGGACGGAAGGGGCGGTCAGCGGCCCCGAGGCGGAGGGGCGGTGCTGCCGCGCACGACCAGACGGGTGGGCACCAGCGTGGTGCCCCGCTCCGCCTCGTCGTTGCGGATCTGCCGGAGCACGCCGTCGACGCAGCGCCGGCCGACCTCGGCGAAGTCCTGGTGGATCGTGGTCAGCGGCGGCATGTACGAGGCGGCCTCGGGGATGTCGTCGAAGCCCACGACGCTGACGTCCTCCGGCACCCGCCGGCCGTGCTCGCTCAGCGCGCGCAGCAGCCCGAGCGCCATCTGGTCGTTGGCGACGAACACCGCCGTGCAGCCGGGGTCCCCGGCGATGCGCAGCCCCGCCTCGTAGCCGGACTCCGCTGACCAGTCCCCGCGCAGCAGCGGCGGCACCTCGCGCCCCGCCGCCTCCAGCGCCGCCCGCCAGGCACCCACCCGGCGCTCGGCGGCGAACGACTCCTTCGGGCCGGCGATGTGCCGCACCGTGCCGTGGCCCAGGCCCAGCAGGTGCTCCACGGCCGCCCGGGCGCCGCTGGCCTGGTCGGTGTCGACCACGCAGTAACGGTCACCGGCGTCGGAGTCCACCACGACCACGGGCGCGGTCGGCGGCAGGGCCACCGTCATCGCGTCCAGCAGATGGACCTCCATGATCATGACGACGCCGTCCACGGCCAGCTCCCCGAGCCGGGTGAACGCGCCCTGGACCCCGTCCTGCGTGGGCGCGGTGACCGGCAGCAGCGTCGTGGCGTAGCCCTCGTGCGCCGCCGAGGACGCCACCGCCTCCAGGGTGCGCATGTTGCCGGTGCTGGAGAGGCTGAACAGGATGACGCCTATGGTGCGGAACTCGCCCCGCTTGAGGGCGCGCGCCGCGCTGTTGGGCCGGTAGCCCAGCTCCTTCATCGCGGCCAGCACCTGCCGGCGGGTCTCCTCCAGCACCCCGGGGAAGCCGTTGGAGACCCGGGAGACGGTCTGCGCCGAGACGCCCGCCAGCTTGGCCACGTCGGCCATCGACGCACCGTGCCGCCGCCGCTGCGCGCCCGCCGCCGAGCTCTGTCCGGTCCCGTCCACGTGCGTCGTACACCTCATACGTTTCACAGCCGTTGGTGGTCAGAAGTCTAGGGGGCGGGACCTCGCGGACCGGTGGTCCGCGGGCCCCGATGGCCGGCGCCGGCGCCCCCTTCCGGGAGCGCCGCGGGCGCCGGCCGCCGCCCGTGACGGGGCGTCAGCCGCCGACGCTGAAGCCCTGGTCCTTGCCGTACTTCACCGAGGCCTCCTGCCAGGTGCCCAGCGCGTCGGACAGCGGCGTCGAGGACACGTACGCCTTGCCGACGGTGTCGTTGAAGACCGAGTTGGCGTACACCTGGTACGGCAGGTACGACCAGCCCTTGACGACGTTCCCGGCCGACTTCGAGAAGATCTCGTTGGCCTTCTGGCCGCCGAAGTAGGGGAACTCGGTGTCCAGGAACGCCTGGGAGTTGAGGTCCGCGGTCGTGGCCGGGAAGGCACCGCCCTTGATGCGGGCCTGCACACCGGCGTCCTTGTTCGCGTACTTCACGAAGGCGTAGGCCAGCGGCTTGTCCTTGGCGGCCTCCATCACCGCCAGCGAGCTGCCGCCGTTCTCGGCGCTGGCGGTCTGCCCCGCCTGCCACTGCGGCAGCGGCGCGGCACGCCAGTCACCGGACGCCGAGGGCACGCCGGAGACGAAGTTCGCGGGCATCCAGGCACCCGTCGACAGCGTGGCGATGGTGCCGTCGGCCAGGCCCTTGTACCACTGGTCGCTCCAGGACGCGATCGGCGCGAGGAGCTTCTCGGAGATCAGCTTCTGCCAGACCCCGGTGAACTCCTTGGTCCCCGCGTCGCCGAAGTCGACGTTCACCTTGGTGCCGTCCACCGTGTACGGGTGGCCGCCCGCCTGCCAGATCAGGCTCGTCACGAACCCGGCGTCACCGGTGTCGTTGGCGATGTACGCCTTCGGGTCCGCCTTGTGCAGGGCGCGGGCCGCCGTCAGGTACTCGTCCCAGGTCGTGGGCACGGCGATCTTGTACTTGTCGAGGACCTTCTTGTTGTAGAACATCGCCATCGGCCCCGAGTCCATCGGCAGCGCGTACACCCCGCCGCCCACGGCCACGGAGTTCCACGGGCCGGGCGAGTACGCCTTCGACAGGTCCTTGGCACCGTACGGGCTCAGGTCCGTGACGGACTTGCCGAGCGCGAACTGGCTCAGGGCGTAGTACTCGATCTGCGCCACGTCCGGCGCCCCGGAGCCGGCCTGCACCGCGTTCTGCAGCGCCGTGTACTGGTCGTTGCCCGTACCCGCGTTGACCAGCTTCACCTTGACCTTGGGGTACTTCGCCTGGAAGTCGGTGACCACCTGCTTCAGCGTCGGCTCCCACGCCCACACCGTCAGCGAGCCGCCCTTCTTCAGGGCCGCCTCCACGCTGCCCGCGTCCGCGGCCTTGGCGCCCGACCCCGAGTCGTCGGAGGAACCGCACGCGGTCAGGGACAGCGCCGCCGCGCAGAGCACCGCGATCGCCTGCGCCGAACGGCGCAGTGGCTTGTTCGTCATCGCATCTCACTTCGTTGTGGTGGTGGTCTGCGGCACCGCCCGTCGCCACGGCACGCACGTGCCGGGCGCAGGGCCGCAGGGTGAGGGGGGGTACGGCGCCGCGGCGCCGGTGGTCATTCCTTGACGCTGCCGGCGGCGAGCCCCGACTGCCAGAAGCGCTGCAGGAGGAGGAAGGCCGCGACCAGCGGCACGATGGTCAGCAGCGAGCCGGTGACCACCAGGTTGAACACCGGTTGCCCGCCCGCGGTGGCGGCCTGGGCGTTCCAGGCGTTGAGGCCCAGGGTGAGGGGGTACCAGTCCGGGTCCTTGATCATGATCAGCGGCAGGAAGTAGTTGTTCCACGTCGCGACCACGGTGAAGAGCAGCACGGTGACGATGCCGGGTCCCAGCAGCGGCAGGCTGACCCTGAAGAAGGTGCGGATCTCCCCCGAGCCGTCGACCCGGGCGGCCTCCAGCAGTTCGTCGGGGATCGCCTCGGAGGCGAAGACCCACATCAGGTAGAGGCCGAACGGCGAGATCAGCGAGGGCACGATCACCGCCCACGGGGTGTTGGTCAGGCCCATCTTGCTGAACATCAGGAACGTCGGAACGGCCAGTGCGGCACCCGGCACGGCGACCGCCCCGATCACCACCGCGAAGACCGCGCGCTTGCCGGGGAAGTCGAACTTCGCCAGGCCGTAGCCGCCCAGGACCGCGAGGAAGGTCGCCCCGCCCGCGCCCACCGCCACGTACAGCAGGGTGTTCAGCAGCCAGCGCACGAAGATGTGGTCGTCGTAGGTGAGGGTCTGCGAGATGTTGTCCCACAGGGCGAAGTCACCGCTGAACCACAGCCCGAAGGAGTCCAGCAGGCTCTTCTGCGTCTTGGTCGCGCTGATCAGCAGCCAGGCCAGCGGGACCAGGGTGTAGACGGCGACGAGCGCGGTCAGGACGGTGAGCAGGACGCTGCGCCGGGGCCGGTCCGAGGAGTGCCGCCGGCCCGGGCGTCCCGACGCCACGGTGGCGCGGCGCTCGCGCGGCGGGACCGGGACGCCGGCCGGGGTGGTCGCCTGAGTCATCGTCAGGCCTCCTTGCGCATGCCGCGCAGCTGCACGACGTAGGCGATGATCATCGTGACGACCCCCATGACGATCGCGACCGTCGCCGCGTAGTTGTGCTGCTGCCCGGAGAAGGACAGCGAGTAGGTGTAGAGGTTCGGCGTGAAGTACGTCGTGATGGCGTTGGGCGCCAGCGGCTTGAGGATGCTGGGCTCGTTGAACAGCTGGAAGCTGCCGATGACCGAGAAGATCGTCGCGATGACCAGCGCCCCGCGGATCGCCGGGATCTTGATGGAGGTGACGATCCGCCACTGGCTCGCGCCGTCGATCTCGGCCGCCTCGTACAGCGAGCGCGGGACGACGTGCAGCGCCGAGTAGAAGATCAGCATGTTGTAGCCGACGAACTCCCAGGTCACGATGTTGCCGATGCTCGCGAGCACCAGGCCGGGTGACAGCGGGTTCGGGATCGCGACGCCGAGGGCGTCGTTGATGTCGGCGACCAGCCCGAAGCGGTCCCCGTACATGAAGCCCCACATCAGCGTCGCCACGACGGCCGGGACGGCGTACGGCAGGAAGATCGTGATCCGGAAGAACTTCCGGCCGTGCAGCCGGCCGCTGTCCAGCGCCAGGGCGACCAGCAGCGCGATGCCCAGCATGACCGGCACCTGCACGGCCAGGAACAGCGCGACCCGCCCGAGGCCGGACCAGAACTGGCCGTCCTGGAAGGCCTGGACGTAGTTGTCCAGGCCCACGAAGGAGGTCCCGCCGATGAGGCGGTCGCGGAACAGGCTCAGGTAGATCGAGTAGCCGATCGGCGCCAGGAAGACCAGCGCGAAGACGATCATGAACGGCGCCACGAAGCCCCAGCCCAGCCAGCGCCGGCCCCGGCGTCCTCGGGGAGGAGCGGCCCGGCCGGTGCCCGGTGGCGGCGGTATGGCAGCCATGTTCCCATCCTTCACATCGTCGTGCGGGGACCCGCCGCATCGGGCGGGTCCGGGATGGTTGCGCAAACATCGCCGACCGCAGTCGGCGCACGTTTACGCAAACATTTGATGGACGCGATGGTGACACCGGCCATCAGGAGACGTCAAGGGCCCTCACGCGGTTCCTCCACGGCACCCGCCCACCGGGCCGTCCCCGCACGTCACCACCCATCGCACCGGCCGCGGCCACCCGCAGTACCCGCACCGCGCGGCCCGCACGGCGACCCGAAGGGCGACTCGCAACCGCCGGCCCGCACCGCCGGCCCGCACCGCCGGCCCACGGCGACGCGGACCGGCGGCACACGCGGTCACTCCGTACGCAGACCGTCCGCCCGCATCAACCGCCACAACGCCGGAAGACTCAGCACCGTCACCACCAGCACCGCCGCCGCACCGATCCCGGCGTACGGCAGGAACACCCACCAGTCCCGCACCGGCTTCGCCACGACGCCCAGCATCGCCCTGCCCAGCACCAGCCCGCCCGCGATCGCCACGACCGTACCCGCCAGCACCGGCACCGCCGTCTGCCACAACACCGACCACGCCAGCGTCCTGCGCCGCGTACCGAACGCCACCAGCACCGACAGCAGACGCCGCCGCTCCCTCAACTGCTCGACCAGCGCCACCAGCATCCCCGCCGCGATCAGCACCACCGTCAGCGTGCCCCCGACCCGCAGACCGGTCTGCACGCTCGAATACTGCCGGTCACGCTGCACGTTCACCGCCCCGGACACCCGCAACGTCGGCTCCACCCGCGCCGCGGCGTTGCGCAGCCGCTCCGCCGCGTCCGGGACACCGCGGTCGACCGCGACCGCCGCGGACGTCGACGCCTGCCGCAGCCGCTGCCCGGCCAGCGCCCCGGAAGTGGCCAGGATGCCGTCGTGGACCTCACCCACCGGATCGCGCACCGCCACCACCGCACGGGCCGACACCGGCAACGTCCACAGCTCGTCCCCCGAGCCGCCGTCGGAGATGCCGCCGAGATCCATCCGGGCACCCGGCACGGCGACCTCGTCGGTCAGCCGGTTCTGCTCCCGCACCCGCCCGGACCTCCCCGGCTGGTGCGCCACGAACACGTCACCGTCACGGCACGAGGGCAACGAGGCCAGCGACCGCAACGTCGCACAACTCCCCACCGTGAGCGTGGTGACCGACCCCGGCCCCCCGCCCGCGTCCACGCGGCTCACATAGGCCTCGACGGTCGCGACCACCCGCCGCACGCCCTCGACCCGCCGGAACCGCTCCGCCATCCGCTCCGCCAGCGCCGGAGAACCCGCACTGCCCGAACCGGTCGCGACATGGAAGTCCGCACGCACGACCGCGGCACCCGCACCCTCGACCCGCGCACCCCCGGCAGCCGCGGACGAGGCACCCGCCGCCGTCGGAGCCGACGACGGCGCGAAGTCCTCCTGCATCCCGCCGAACACCATCTGCAACGCGATCGCCCCGGCCACCGCCACGGTGATGCCGCTCACCGCCCGCGACGCCGTACCACTGCCCAACTGCAGCCGCCGCACGGCGAGTTGCCACGCAACCGGCCCCCCGCGCAGCCGCCGCACCGCGGCCTCCACCAGCCACGGCAACACCCCCGTCAGCCCCACCAGGACCAGCACCGCACCCAGCGCGACCGGATACACACCCCCCGAACCGAGCTCCTCCTCCGCCGACCCCGCCCACGTCAGCACACCGACGCCGACCACGGGAGCCACCAGCCGCCACCACAACCGGCGCGGACGCAACGCGGCATGCCGCACCACCCCCAACGGCTCGATCACCACCGACCGCAACGCCGACTGCGTGACCAGCACCGCACCCACCAGGATCGCCACCACGATCAGACCCGCGAGCGCCGGGTCCGGGGCGACGTCCGACGGGAAGGCACTCACACCCCACAACCGCACCGACCCCGCCAGCCTCCGCGCCCCGAGGAACAACCCGGTACCGACGAGCAACCCGAGCACCGCACCGAACAGCGCCTCGCCCGCCGCGATACGACGCGTCATGGCCACGTCCGCACCGACCAGCCGCAGCGCCGCCAGCCTCCGGTCCCTGCGGTCACCGCCGAAACGAACGGCCGTGCCGACGAAGACACCCACCGGCACCAGCAGGACCACACAGATCAGGACGACCAGGACCATCAACCGCGGGTCGAACCGCCCCGGACCCGGGTCATGACCGTAACCGGCGGACCTGATCGCACCCCCGCTGCGGGACAACGTGCCGCTGCCGGCGTAGAAGCGCAGCTCACCCGGTTCGAGCAGCCCCGGGTCCGCGATGGTCCCGACGATCCGGTAGTCGAGCCGCTCCTTGAGCAGGGCACCGGACGCCGAGCCCAGCAGCCCGCGCAGGGCGGGCGAGACCACCATCTCCCCCGGCCCGGGGATCCGCGCCACACCCGGTGGCGGCGGAGCACCGGGACCGTCCGGGCGCAGCAACTGCCCATCCACGGCCTCACCGCGGAACTCGGTGCCGGCGTCGTACCAGAGGAACGTCGTGTCCCCCCGCCCCACCGACACCTCGCTCTCCACGTTCGGCGTCTCCCGCGCGTGGCCGCGCCCTTCGCGGGCGTCGAGGACGTTCGGCACGGCGGCGGCGAGGAACAGCAGGGCCACACCGAGGCCGACACCGACCGCGGTCAGGGCCGTGCGGATCCACCCCTCGCGCCCTCCGGCGCCCGCCAGCCGCATGCCCAGCGCCAGGTCCGCGAGCGCCGGACGGATCCGCCCCGGCGCACCGCCGGCACGTGGGCGGCTCATGCGGCGCCCCCCTGGGCGGAGGTGCCGTCGTGCGTCACCGTACGGCGGCGGGCACGGGACGCGACCTGGGGCGGTGCGAGCGGAATCGGGAGCGGGTCGAAGAACATGCAGTGAATATACACCGTGTCTATACACTCGATGTCTACCCACAAGGTGTGATCACATCACGCCCGCGATTCCGGCTCAACACCTCCGTTTTCGCCGCGGAATTGACGAGGGAGCGGGCGGACGCGAGGAGGCTGCCCCGGGACATCACACGCACAGTGGCAGTGTCGGCATGGGCGGGGTGGAGCGGCCACCGGTCCGGGAGCGGAGCCACCGGTGCGGGGCAGTCTCGACCCTCGCATTACTCGTACCGCGCACGATCGACGCCACCTCACGGCACCCCCTCTTCCCCCGGCGGAAACGTGCAGGTGGGAGAGGCGTTCACGCGCTCGGACAGCGTGACCGGGCCGAGGACGGCGAGCGCGCGTCAATGATGTGGACTGGCCAAGATCTTCTGCCGTAATGTCCTTCTGCCCGCCGCTCGGCGCGCACGTCTCATGTTGTGTCCCTGGGGGGATTCCATGTCGTTCAGCCCTGTCGGGCCGCCGCCCGGCGCCCCGTACCCCGTACCCGCCGGACCGCCGGCGACCATCGCCGTGCTGCGTTCGCCGCTGGGCCTCGCGACCGCGGTGGTGGTGCTCCTGTCGCTGGCCATCGCGGCCGACGTGGTCGACATCGCCGCGGAGGCCGGCCGCTACGCCCTCATGGGCACGGCCGTCGCGGACGAACTCGCCACCGTCGACCAGTCCGCCCTGAGCCGCTCGGACATCTGGGTCGGCGTCGCGGCCGCGCTGCAGTTCCTCACGTTCGCGGCGACGGCCGTCCTCTTCGTCATCTGGTTCCACCGGGTGCGCTCCAACGGTGAGGTGTTCGCCCCCAACGGCTTCGAGAAGGCCCGCGGCTGGGCGATCGGCGGCTGGTTCATCCCGATCGCCTTCTTCTGGATCCCCTTCGGGATCGCTCGGGACACCTGGGTCGCGAGCTCCCAGACGACGCAGGACGGCCGCCTGCGACCGGCCGACTCGGGTCCGGTCTCGTACTGGTGGGCGGCCTGGGTGGCCGGCCAACTCCTGGACCTGCTGGCGGCGCTCGTCACCAACGAGAACTCCGGGTACTCCGACGACCTCCGCGACGCCGCGGGCATGACCATCGCCGTGGACGGCGTGGACATCCTGGCCGCGATCCTCGCCATCCTGTTCGTCCGCAAGCTCACGGCCATGCAGCACCGCAAGGCGACGGAAGGCCCGTTCGCGCTGTCCTGAACGGCCAGCCGGTGACCATCCGCTGATGTGGGTGGCAGCCCCTGCGCTCCCCGGTCGTGAACCTCGACGACCTTGCGTGGCAGGCGACTTCCCCTGGTGGGATCTCCGCTCGACCGGTGAAACTCTTGCCGGAGCGGGGACACCCGCCCTGTGATCCAGGCGGCGGCAGGGCGAGGTGAGTGGTTCTGCGCCGCGGCGCCGGTCCGTGGCCTCTGCGCGGCCGGCGGCCTGCCGGAGCCGTTCGTCACGGCAGGCCGCCGGCCGGGCGAGGGCCGAGGGGTCTGCCCGATTGGGGTCGCACACAGGATGCGCCGGAAAGGAGTCCGAGGCCGTGCCGCAGGAGTTCATCGACTCTGCCGCGTACCCGGACCCGCTTCCGTGGCCCCCGATCGAGCTGCTCGCCTGCGAGCGTCGGCTCGACGAGGCCGTCGAGGTGGGACGGCCCGGCTTCGACGGCCACGACGTCCGCCTTCTCAAAGAGTGATCCGGCTCCTGTTCGAGGCCGGGCGTTCCGGAACTTCTCGATCGGGTGGACCATCGGTGGCTGCCGGAAACGGGCTCTCGCCGGGGTCCGTGCCGTGCCACTGGGCGATCACGAGGACGTGACGTCCGGCTCGGCGGCCGCAGTCGAGGGGGGCGCGCCGACACGCGGGGCACCTGGCCGGGCCGAGGTGAAGACCGGTGGTTGACCGGTGCCGGTCGGCTGCTGCTCCTGGTCGAGGCGGCGCTCCCCGACCTGCCAGAGCAGGACGCCCCGCCGTCGTTCCCAGCGGGCCGCACGCTCCGCTCGCATCAGCGGCTCCATCGCGAAGCCGATGGCGGCCAGGGCGATCGCCGGCACGAAGAGCGCGCAGGCCGTGCAGACGACGCTGGAGGCGGCGAACAGCGCGCCGTAGCGCCTCCAGAGGTTTCGCCTGGCCCGCGCGAGGCCCGGCGCGGACAGGGCGGAGGCGGGATCCGAGATCGGGACGGCCGCTTCGAAGAGGGGGACGTCGCCCAGCGCCTTGAGCCTCGACGTCGCAACCAACCCGGTCAGCACGTTCCATGCGAAGGAGGCGGCGACTACCTGGCACGCGAACATCGGCAAGCCGCCCTTCACGGCGACGGACACCCCGAGGGCGGTCGTCGCGCTGAGCAACACCACCCCCGCGAACATCGCTTGCTTGTGGACAAATCTGATCACTGTCTGTTTTCCCCTCGCCCCTCATCGAACGTGCGCAGTTCCGGAACCGCGGGCTGAACGGCTACACCGAGACATGATGGATCGCGGGTACGGATCGCCACCACCCCGGCACCGCGGCGTCGGCGGGGAGTGGGCGGGGAGTCGGGCCTGCGCGGAGGCGTGTCAGCGCGCGGTCAGCGCCGTGTCAGCGGGGGCGGGCAGCCTGCGGGCATGGACACCGTGACCGCGGACCGATCCGCTCCCGCCTCCCCCGCCCTTCGCCCCCGTGCCGCGGACCCCGCGCGTTCCGCGCCGGCCGCGTTCGTGCGCTTCGTCGTGTGCGGTGGCGGGGTGGGGCTGGCGTCCTCCGCGGTGCTCATGGCGCTGTCGGGGCGGGCGCCGTTCGCCCTGGCGAACGCGCTCGTGACGGTGGCGTCGACGGTGCTGGCCACCGAGTTGCACGCGCGCTTCACCTTCGGCCGCGGCCGTGCCGGGTGGCGGGCACACCTGGAGTCGGCGCTGACGGTCGTGGTCTGCTACCTGTTCACCACGGCCGCCGTGCTGCTCCTGCAGGCGGTGTGCGCCGCCCCCGGCGTACTGCTGCGGCAGACGGTCTACTTGGCGGCCTCCGCGCTGGCCGGACTGGGCCGCTTCTTGGTGCTCCGCGCGGTGGTCTTCGCCCGGCGGGGCGGCTCCGCCACCTCGGTGTGGCGCAGGGACGCGGCGTACATCTCGTCGGGGTCGAGCCGGCGCAGTTCCTCCGCGATGAGCTCGGCGGTGGCCCGGACCTTCAACGCGAGGTGCCGGCTGGGCTGCCCCGGGATGGTGAGGGTGGCCAGCGGGCCCTCGGGGCGGTCGATGGTGATGTCACCGTCCGCGGTGCGCAGCCGTACCGCGGTGACGACCGGACCGTCGGTGACGACGCGGTCGACGGGCACGCGCAGCCGGTTGCCGAGCCAGCGGGCGAGGAGTTCGGCGCTGGGATTGTCCGCCTCGCTCTCGACGGCGGCCGAGGTGACCGTGGCCCGGGCCTGGTCGAGCGCCGCGGCGAGCATGGACCGCCAGGGCGTGAGCCGGGTCCAGGAGAGGTCGGTGTCGCCGGGGGTGTAGCCGGCGGCGCGGGCCTCCAGCTCCTCCAGGGGCCGCTCGACGGCGTACGCGTCGGTGATCCGGCGCTGCGCCAGGGCGCCGAGGGGGTCGGCGGCGGGGTCGGCGGGCGCGTCCTCGGGCCACCACACGACGACGGGGGCGTCGGGCAGCAGCAGCGGGAGCACGACGCTGTGGGCGTGGTCGGCGAGTTCGCCGTGCAGGCGGAGCAGGACGATCTCGCCGGTGCCGGACTCGCCGCCCACGCGTACCTCGGCGTCGAGGCGCGCGTTGCGCCGGTCGCGGGGGGAGCGTCCGGGCCGCTTGATGACGACCAGGAT
>NZ_JBEXYN010000079.1:0-18672 GCF_040630935.1 Streptomyces sp. NPDC005722 | reverse complement strand
GCCCGGTTACATTCCGAACCCGGAAGCTAAGCCTTTCAGCGCCGATGGTACTGCAGGGGGGACCCTGTGGGAGAGTAGGACGCCGCCGAACAATTATTGAGCCCCGGCTCCCGAGTTTAATCACTCGGGAGCCGGGGCTTTTTTGCGTACCATCGCGGTATGAGCAGCTACACCATACGTGCGTCCCGTCCCGACGAATGGCGTGCCCAGCGGGCCCTGCGGCTCGAGGCACTCAAGGACCCCGCTGCCGGCGTGGCCTTCGTCAACACCCATGACACCGAGGCCGCGTTCGACGACGCGGTGTGGCTGGAGCGGGCGCGCACGCAGTCGTTCATCGCGGAGGACGAGGCCGGGGAACGCGTCGCCAATGTGGCCGTACTCGTGGAGACGGGCGAGGAGTTCGCCGTCCCGCAGACGCACCTGGTGGGTGTGTACGTGCGGCCGGAGTTCCGGGGCGGCGGACTGGCCGCGGAGTTGCTCGGTGCGGCGATCGCGTGGTCGTGGGAGCTCCCGGAGCAGGTGCGGCGTGTACGACTGTGGGTGCACGAGGACAACAACCGCGCGCAGGCGTTCTACAAGCGTCTCGGCTTCGTCAGGACGGGGAGGACGATGGCGTTCCCGCTGGACGAGTCGCAGACCGAGTACGAGATGGAGCTCGAGCGGCCGTAGTCGGTGCGCTAGGGCAACCGCACTGCGTCCGGGACCTCTTCGAGGAGGGCGGGGGGCTGGGTGCCGAGGACGAGGCGGGTGTCGGCGCGGTGCCAGAGCGGGGCGCGCCAGTGGTCGCGGGCCTGTTCGGGGGAGCGCAGCACAGCGAGGGTGGGGAGCCCCGCGGAGGTGCCGGTGGCCAGGAGATCGGGGAGCTCCGGGATCGGGGCGAGGGCGGCGATGTCGTCCAGCACCAGGGTCATTGGTGGGTCGAGCCGACCGGCGGGTGACCCTGCGGCCATGCGCCGGCCGTGCTCGACCACGCTGGAGACGAGTGCGGTCAGCAACGGCATCGCACCCGGGTGGGTTCGCGGGTCCTCGTTGGGCTCGCCCACCACATAGAGCGTGCCCAGATCCTTGAGGAATGACTCCAGCTCGAGGCCGTCGGCGCGTCCCGGATTGCAGGCGTCCCGGATGTGGACGGAGTTGAGGGACTCCAGGGCGCGGTGGACGAGGGCCTGGGCGGCGTCGCGGCGGTGTGCGTGGGCGTGGAGGACGGACTCGAGCTCGCCGCTCCAGCCGGAGGCGGCCCGGGGATGCGTGCGCAGGATGCGGACGGCGTCCTGGCCGGAGGAGCCGCCCGCCCAGCGGTGCACCTGGCGGAAGGGCTGGCCGTCGACGGCGGCGGCGTGCAGCCAGCAGCGCAGCAGGGTCTCGGCGGCGTCGAACATCGCGGCGTCGACCGCGGCGCGCGGCCGCACCGGGAACAGCAGGGCGCGGGCGCGGGTCACGGCGGTGGGGACGTCCTCGCAGCCCGAGTGCGGGGCCCAGCGGAGCCGGGCCGGGGTGTCGACGAGGTGGGCCGGGTCGTAGACGTGGACCGGGCCGAGCTTGGCGCGGTTGCCGACGGTCTGGTGGAAGGTGTCCGGGTCGGCGGTCGTGACGAGGACGGGGCCGGCCGCGTTGAGGACGGCCGGCTGGACGAGGCGCTTGCCCTTGTCGCTGCGGAGGGCGGCGAAGGCGGCGCAGGTGCGGGTGAGTTCGCGGTCGGCGGTGGCGGAGGGGCCGGCGGGACCGGGCGTGGGGGCGGTGTCGGGCGCCGGCGGCGTGGCGGCCGGGCCCACCGGTACGGGTTCCGGCTCGGGGGCGGCCGTCTCCGGGGCCTCCACGGGCCGCTGCGGGGCCTGCGGGCCCCGGACCGGGGTCGCTGCCTCCTCGGCCGCCTCCGCGGCCTTCAGGGCGGCCGTACGGCGTGCCGTGCGCCGTGCCGCGCGGCGCAGCCGGGTACGGGCGATGGCGCCCATCACGAAGACCGTGAGGACGAAGAGCACCATCAACTGTCCGATGAACACGCCCCAGAACAGCCCGGAGCCGGGCAGCCCCTCCGGCGGGGCGGGCCGCCAGGCCCCGGCGATGTCGTGGGGCTCGGCGATGAGGTGGCGCATGGCGACGGGGGTGCGCGTGAAGTGCACCTCGGCGGGCCACGCCCCGTGGGAGACGAGGCCCGCCACCCCGGTGCCCGTCCACACCAGGATCGTCATCCCGAGCAGGAAGCCCATGACGCCGAGGATCAGCCCGTCGGGGATCCCGCCTTCGCTCCCCTGTCCGTGGTGCTGCGCTCTCGCCATGGTCAGGTCCCCGTTCAGGCCACCGCGTCGTCGGCCATGTGCTTGTCGAGGGAGACCCGGGACTCGTCGAAGCCACCCGTCCCGTCGTCCTCGTCGGCCGAAGCCTCGGTCATGGCGCGGTCGGTGTAGACCAGCGGCCGTTCGGTCTCGGTGATGAGGTGCTTGACGACCTGCACGTTGCCGTTGACGTCCCAGACGGCGATGCCGGGGGTGAGGGTGGGGATGATCTCCACCGCCCACCGGGGCAGGCCCAGCACCCGGCCGGTGGCGCGCGCCTCGTCCGCCTTCTGGGCGTAGATGGTGCGCGTGGAGGCCATCTTGAGGATCGCCGCGGCCTCCTTGGCGGCGGCGCCGTCCACCACGTCGGAGAGGTGGTGGACGACGGCGACGAAGGACAGGCCGAGCCGGCGGCCGAACTTCAGCAGCCGCTGGAAGAGCTGCGCGACGAACGGGCTGTTGATGATGTGCCAGGCCTCCTCGACCAGGAAGATGCGTTTCTTCCGGTCGGGGCGGATCCAGGTGTGCTCCAGCCAGACGCCGACGATCGCCATGAGGATCGGCATGGCGATGGAGTTGCGGTCGATGTGGGACAGGTCGAAGACGATCAGCGGGGCGTCGAGGTCGATGCCGGCCGTCGTGGGGCCGTCGAACATGCCGCGCAGGTCGCCGTCGACGAGCCGGTCCAGGACGAGGGCCACGTCCAGGCCCCAGGCGCGGACGTCCTCCAGGTCGACGTTCATCGACTCGGCGGAGTCGGCCATGGGGTGCCGCAGCCGGTCCACGATGTCGGTGAGGATCGGCTGCCGGTCGGTGACCGTGTCGTGGACGTAGGCGTGGGCGACCTTCAGCGCGAAGCCGGAGCGCTCGTCCAGGCCGCGGCCCATGGCGACCTCGATGATCGTGCGGAGCAGCGCGAGCTGGCCCGTGGTGGTGATCGCCGGGTCGAGCGGGTTGAGCTTGATGCCCCCGTCGAGGGCCGCCATCGGGTCCAGGCGGATGGGAGTTATTCCGAGCGCCTTGGCGATGAGGTTCCACTCGCCGACGCCGTCCTCGCCCTGGGCGTCCAGGACGACGACCTGGCGGTCGCGGAAGCGCAGCTGCCGCAGGACGTAGGTCTTCTCCAGGGCCGACTTGCCGTTGCCGGACTCGCCGAGGACCAGCCAGTGGGGGGCCGGGAGTTGCTGCCCGTACAGCTGGAAGGGGTCGTAGATGTAGCCCTTGCCGGAGTAGACCTCGCGGCCGATGATCACGCCGGAGTCGCCCAGGCCGGGGGCGGCGGTCGGCATGTAGACGGCCTGGGCCTGGCCCGTGGAGGTGCGGACGGGGAGTCGGGTGGTCTCCACCTTGCCGAAGAGGAAGCTGGTGAAGGCGTCGGTGATCGCTGCGAGGGGGTCCAGCATGGCCATGGGTGGAGCGCCTCCTCGGCGTCAGCGGTCGTCGCGCCTGGGGCGCAGGCTCCGGCGTGGCATCGTTGTCCCTGTCGTCCTTCCCATTAGCGCCGTCCCTGGAGACGGGGCGTCAAGTGCGCACAGGCGCATGGTGCTACCTCCCGGCCCCTCAGCGGCGGATGCCGGTCGCGAACGGGAGCGTGTTGACGAACGCCCGGTGGTGCTCCCGGTCGCACCACTCCAGCTTGAGGTACGACTTGCCCGCCGAGGCGCGGATCGTGCGCTTGTCGCGGGCCAGCGCCTCCGGGGACCGGGAGGAGACCGTGATGTAGCCGACCAGGTTCACGCCCGCCGCGCCGGAGGCGAGGTCCTCGCCGCGCTGGTCGATGCGGGTGTGGTGGGCGATGTCGCGGGGGTCCACGACCCGGTTCATCTTCGCGGCGCGGCTGGCTTCGGCGTCGTCGTTGGTCTTCTCGGTGAGCATGCGCTCGATGGCGACGTCGGTCGGCTCGAGGTCCATGCAGACCGCGACGGTGCGGATCACGTCCGGGGTGTGGACCAGCAGCGGAGCGAGGAAGTTGACGCCGACGGGGGTCAGCGGCCACTCCTTGACCCAGGCCGTGGAGTGGTTCCAGGGGGCGCGGGTGGCCGACTCGCGGGTCTTGGCCTGGAGGTAGGTGGGCTCGGTGGCGTCCAGTTCGGCCGGCCAGGCGTTGCGGCGGGTCATCGCCTGGATGTGGTCGATCGGGTGGTCCGGGTCGTACATGGAGTGGATGAGCGACGCCAGCCGCGCCTGGCCGAGCGGCTGCCGGACCCGGATGTCGGCCTCGGTGAGGCGGGCGCAGATGTCGGTCAGCTCGCGGGCCATGACGGCCGCGATGCCCGCGTCCTTGTCCAGGGACTTGCGGCCGCCGCCGGCGGCGCGGGCGATGGCGTTGCCCTCGGCGGCGAGCTCGCGGCTGTAGTGCATGCACGCGACGAGGTAGGCGCGGTGCTGCTCGGACGAGGTCGACACCATCGACTGCAGCTGGTCGTAGGAGTCCTTGAGCCACTGCTCGGCCCGCTCGTCGCCACGCTGGGTGACGTCCTTGGCGTGGGCGTCGGGGTCCGCGGGCAGGGTGCGGGCGAGCATCTGCAGCCGGGTGACGAAGCCGTCCCCGTTGGCGACGTGCTTGAGGAGCGTGCCGAAGCGCTCGACCAGCGCCTCCTGGTCCTCGCTGTCGCGCAGGCCGACGCCAGGGCCCTCGATCTCGATGGCGGCGGTCACGGTGCGCCGGTCGACGTGCAGCAGCACGGCGATCTCGTCCGGGCCGAACGGCGCCGACAGCCAGGTGATGCGGCCGATGCCGGGCGGCGGGCCGATCTCCACCTCGCGGCCGTCGAGCCGGGTGCCGGCCTCCGCGGCGGAGGATCGGTAGGCCCCGGCGGAGCGCAGCGTACGGCGGTAGCTGCGGTTGATCTCGAACCAGCGGTAGAAGGTGCGGCGCCGGTACGGCATGTAGACGGCGGCGAAGGCGAGCAGCGGCCAGCCCGTCAGGCCCAGGATGCGCAGCGGCAGCACGGGGATCAGCAGGCCGCACATCATGCCGAGGAACGCGCCGACGATGATCAGCGCGATCTCGCCGGTCTCGCGGTTCTTGCCGACGATGGCGTTGGGACGGGCCTTGCCGATCAGGTACGTGCGGCGCTGCTGCGGTGCGGCGTAGGGCTGGGACGTCACCGGCTTTCGCCTCCTGCTGTCTTGCTGCTGGGTCCGCCGCCGTTGCCGCGGTCAGGGTTCGTGCGCGGCGCGGGGGCCGGTGCCGGGGCGGTGCCGGTGCGACTGCTGTGCGCGGCGATGCCGCTGGGCACGGCGTTCGCGGGCTGGGCACCGCCGCCCGAGGCCTGCTCCTGGGGGCCGCCGCGGGTGCTGTGCGTCTTGATGCCCTGCTTGACCAGCGCGGCCGGGGAGGAGATGACGGCGGCGGCCTGGGACTCGGCGCTCGCCTTGCGGTTGCTGCGCAGGCTCGCCACGTCGTCGCCGAAGCCGGGGACGAAGCGGTAGATCATCGCGCTGGCGAAGATGGCCAGCAGGATGATGGCCAGGCCCGACACGACGGCGCCGAACGCGGTGGGCCCGTCGGAGCCGCTGAGCGCGCCCGCGAGGCCCAGCACGACCACGATCACCGGCTTGACCAGGATCACCGCGATCATGATCCCGGCCCAACGGCGCACGTGGTGCCACATGTTCTTGTCGACCAGGCCCGAGTAGACGGCGGTGCCGAGCAGCGCGCCGACGTACAGCAGGGCGGCGCGGATGACGAGTTCGAGCCACAGGACGCCGGCGGCGAGCACGGACACCAGGGAGACGACGATCAGCATGATCGGGCCGCCGCCGATGTCGGAGTCCTTGGTCAGCGCGTCCTGGAACGAGCCGAAGAAGGTGTCGGTGTCGGCGGCCGTGCCCGACGCGATGACCTCTGTGATGCCGTCGGTCGCCGACACGACGGTGTAGAGGATCAGCGGCGTGAAGGCGGAGGCGATCACGGTGAGCCAGAGGAAGCCGATCGCCTCGGTCAGGGCCTCCGTCAGCGGCACCCCGCGTACGGCGCGCTTGGCGACGGCCAGCAGCCACAGGAGGAGCGTGAGGAAGGTGGAGGCGGCGAAGACGACGGCGTACTGGGTGAGGAACGCCTTGTTGGTGAAGTCCACGGCGGCGGTCTTGTTGACGGCCTTGGAGAGGCCGTCGATGACCCAGGAGGCGGCGTCGGCGCAGCCGCGCGCGAGTGAGTCCAGGGGGTCGAGCGGGTCCGCGACGCTGGGGGTGTTCTTGGACCCGGAGCCGCCCTCGCAGTAGTCGCGTGCCTGTCCCACGATCAGGTCGCACGCGTTGTTGCTGCCGCTGGGGCTGGGTGTGGGGCTGGGGGCGGCGACCGCGCGTGAGGCGGCGAGGGCCAGGGTCGTCTGGGCGGCCGCGAAGACGGCGGTCAGGGACAGCGCGCGGCGCCGGTGGCTACCTGGCATACGTGAACCCTCCGTAACCCTGTACCGCGTTGGCGATCTCGTCGGCGGCGGCCGCACGGTTGTCGCCGTTCACGGGCGCGGGGCCCTCCTGCTGGCTGGACCTCTCGATTCTCCAGTCCCCGTCAACCCAGACGAGTTGCTCGGTGATGGTGAACCACGTCTGGCTCACGGGCTTCGTCGAGCCCTCGCCGGCCAGGCCGACGAGGCCGGTGCTCCACACCTCGACGGTCGCGGCGTCCCTGGAGAAGTCCGTCACACGGGTGCCGACGGGGACCGTGCGGGAGACGAAGGTGTAGCCCTCCGGCACGCTTCCGTCCTCGTTGAGCCCCACGTTGGCGAGGAAACCGGGAGAGTAGGCGCGGTCCAGGTCGCCCTGCAGGCGGTCGGTGACCTCGGGGGCGTGGATCGCCGCGACGATCGTGTGACGCCGGGCCTCGTCGAACATGCCGTCGGAGCCGAGCGCGACGGCGTAGTTCGCGGCGGCGGACTGCGCGCCCTGGTCGGTGCGGGCGAACCCCGTAGGGATGCCTGCGTTCTTGCCGTCCACCGGCTTCGTGCCGGTGGGCGATGTGGGCTGGCTGCGGGCGCCGTTGGAGGTGCCGGCGTCCTGGCCGCCGCTGCCGGCGGAGCCGGACGGGGAGCCGCCGCCGCGGTTGGCGAAGGCGATGGCGGCGATGAGGAGCACGACGACGCCGACGACCGTGACGAGGTTGCGGCTGGAGCGCTGCGGACGGCGGGAGGGCCCGCCCGTGCCGGGTGGGGGCTCCGGGAGACGGGTACGGGTCGGGGGGCCGTCCTGGCCGAGGCTCATCGGGGGCTCGCCCCCTCGGGGGTCATCGGGTGAGTGGGCATCAGCAGACAGCCTCGGGTGGGGTGCGGGGCCGGGACGGGCCCCTCGGGGACAGTGCGCGGGGGATGGTGCGGAGTCCGACGCGTGGTCGCTAGACCGCCATCCCGTAGACGATGGTGAAGAGCGTGCCGAGGGAGCCGATGATGAACACGCCGGTCAGGCCGGCGATGATCAGCCCCTTGCCCTGCTCCGCACTGAAGGTGTCGCGGAGCGCCGTCGCTCCGATGCGCTGTTTCGCCGCGCCCCAGATCGCGATGGCCAGGCAGAGCAGGATCGCCACTGCCATGACCACCTCGATCATGACGCGTGCTTCGTTCCCCAGGGAACCGAAAGGCCCCCAGTCCGGGGCGATTCCACCGATGATGGTGTTGATATCGCCCTTCTCGGCCGCCAGGAACATGAGAACTCACCACCACGCTAGATCAGTTGACGTCCTCGCCGGGGCGCAAGGAGCCAAGGTCTATCTTGGCGGAGGATGCCGCCGACGTATGTCGACTCAGCGACTTTCTCAGCCGATTCCCCCGTGTGATCCGGGCCGCAACCGTCAGACTGGACACACTGGCGTGCGATCCGGTGTTCGATGAGACATTGTTGACTACTCTGTGTATCACGGTGGTGAGCGGAGGGCAACGATTGGCGGCGCTGAGGGTGGGGATGCTCCCCAGGGCCTGGCGCACCGTCACCTTCCGTGCCGGGCAGGGTGAAGCGACGAAGGGGTGGGGCGGGTGACGGCGGCTTCGCGGACCGCGCGGAAGGCCTGGCTGGTGTCGGGGGTCGTGGGTGGCCTGTTCATGTCGTTCGTCATGCTGCTCGTCGTCGGCACGTACCTGGTCGCGGCGAAGCTGACGGGCGGCGGCGGCGCGGTGACGCTCGCCAGGGGGGCGGTGCCGTCGGCGTACCAGGACCTGGTGCAGAAGTGGGGGAACCTCTGCGACGCCATCGACCCGGCGTTGCTGGCGGCCCAGCTGTACCAGGAGAGCGGCTGGAACCCGCGGGCGCAGAGCCCGGCGCAGGCGCAGGGGATAGCGCAGTTCATCCCCGGCACGTGGGCGACGCACGGCGTGGACGGCGACGGGGACGGGGACCGCGACGTGTGGGACCCGGCGGACGCGATCCCCTCGGCGGCCTCGTACGACTGCGAGCTGGCCCGCTACGTCAAGGACGTCCCCGGGGACCCGACCGAGAACATGCTCGCCGCCTACAACGCCGGCGCGTACCGGGTCATCCGGTCCGGCGGGGTGCCGAGGATCCGGGAGACGCAGAACTACGTCCGGATCATCACGACGCTGCAGAAGAGCTTCGCGGCCCCGGTGGGCCCGGTCGGGCCGTCGCGGCAGGCGGCGGGCGCGATCTACTACGCCCAGGAGAAGCTGGGCACGCCGTACTTGTGGGGCGGCAACGGCACGCCGGAGCACGACGGCCGCTTCGACTGCTCGGGCCTGACGAAGGCGGCGTACCACTCGGTGGGCATCGAACTGCCGCGCGTGGCCAACGACCAGTGGAACGCCGGAGCGCACCCGAAGCGGGACGAGCTGCTCCCGGGCGACCTGGTCTTCTTCGCGTACGACCTGACCGACCCGCGGTCCATCCACCACGTGGGGATCTACGTCGGCGGCGGCTACATGATCAACGCTCCCTACACGGGCGCGGTGATCCGCTTCGACAAGATCGACACCCCGGACTACATCGGGGCGACGCGGGTGACGGCGGCGGGCGCGGCGGCGGTGTGACCGCCGCGCGCCCGCCGCGGCGTCGCCCTGGGGGAACACCGGGTCCCGGCATGCGGGAACGTGTCTCCCTTCGATAACGCCTTGGTGATCATCCGGTGGAGACCGGAACGCGACGTACCGTGCCGCCCGTTGGACGGGGGAGAATCGACTCCCACGCGGACGTGCACGGGGGTGCGGCGGAAGACAGTTAGGGGACACCGGTGGCAGAGCTCTCGCTGGACGGCTCGAACCCCGACGTCAGCCTGCTCCGCGACATCAACGGGCTCGCCAAGGATGCCCCGCGCTGGTTCGACCGTGTGATGGAGGCCGTCGGCGAGTACGGCCTGATCGTGCTCATGGTGCTGATCGCCGGCTGGTGCTGGTGGCGCGTGGCCCGCCGCAGCGGCGCCGAGGCGCCGACGGCCGTGGCGGGCGTGATCTGGTCCGGGCTGGCGGCGGCGATCGCGCTGGTGCTCAACGTGCCGCTGCGCAACTTCGTGGACCGGCCCCGGCCCTTCGTCGAGCACAAGGGCATCGACGTCCTGGTGAAGGGGAAGACCGACTTCTCCTTCGTCAGCGACCACGCCACCTTGACGATGGCCGTCGCGATGGGCCTGTTCATGGTCAGCCGCAAGTGGGGCCTGGCGGCCGTCGCGGTGGCGCTGGCCGAGGGTTTCTGCCGGGTCTACATGGGCGTGCACTACCCGACCGACGTGCTGGGCGGCTTCGCCCTCGGCACGGCCGTGGCGCTGCTGCTCGCCCCGGCGGCGCTGGCCCTGCTGACCCCGCTGGCCAAGGCCGTGGCCGATTCCCGGCTGGGCGTGCTCGTGCAGGCGCCGGGCCGGCCGGAGGCACGCCGCGGCGAGCCCTACCCGGAGCCGTCGGCGGTCGGGAAGGACCTGGCCGCCTGACGGCTCCGCCGGCGTGCGGACGGCTCAGAGCGCCTGCTGGAAGCTGAACAGCCGCGAGGGGTCGTAGCGCGCCTTCAGGCGGGTCAGCTTGTCGGCGGCCGAGCCGTAGTAGGCGGAGCGCCAGTCGCTCAGCGTGGCGTCGGTGTAGTTCTGGTACGCCGCGCCGGAGGCGTGGCGGCGCATGGCGGCGTGGAGTCCGGAGAGCCAGTTCGTCGTGCCGGGGGACTCTATGTACTGGGCCAGGAAGCGCGAGCGCCGGTGCACGAAGGCGGTGGCCGTGGGCGCGACGCGGTTGACGGCGCCGCCGAGCGCGGTGAGCGAGACGCTGCCGGAGCCGGAGCGGAGCCCCTCCACCTGGGACAGGAGGGTCTGGATGCCCGCGGCGGACAGCGAGCGGTCGTAGAAGTCGGAGCGCGCCGCGTACGTCTCCCGCCCGAGGCGGCCGGAGGGGCTGCGGCCCGGGGTGGTGCCGGGCAGGTGGCACTGGGCGGTGCTCAGGTTCGAGCAGCCCGCGTAGGCGAGGGCCGCGTCGAGGTAGCTGCGCGGGTGCAGGGAGACGCTGGTCGCGGAGGCGCCGATGGTGTCGGCGAGCCGGTCGACGGCGTTCGCGAGTCCGTCGCGCGAGGTGATGCCCACGGTGGCGATGCTGATCTGCGGGGAGCCGGTGCCCGACTTGTCCAGGTGGAGCGCGGACCAGATCTCGTCGGGCTGGTCGGGCCCCCATTCCTGCCAGGCGCGCAGGACGGCGGCCGCCTTGCTCCAGGGCCAGCTCAGGTAGCCGGTGACGACCTGGGGCGAGGCCTGCGTGTCGAACGTCAGCTTGGTGACGACGCCGAACTGGCCGCCACCCGCGCCGCGCAGCGCCCAGAACAGCTCCGGGTTCTCGTCGGCGCTGCAGCGCAGCACCCGGCCGCCCGCCGTGACGATCTCGGCGCCGGTGAGGCTGTCGCAGGTCAGTCCGTACGCGCGGCTGAGCACGCCGTGGCCGCCGCCGAGGGTGAGGCCGGATATGCCGACCGTCGGGCAGGAGCCGGCCGGCAGGGTGCGCCCGCTCGCCCCGAGCCGGGTGTAGACGTCGATGAGCTTCGCGCCGGCCCCGACGGTCGCCGTCCCGCCGGACAGGCCCACCGAGGACATCGAGGAGACGTCGAGGACGAGCCGGCCCTTGCCGCCGGAGTAGCCGGCGTACGAGTGCCCGCCGTTGCGGACCGAGACGGGGACGCCGGTACGGCCCGCGAAGTCCAGGCACTCGCGGACGTCCTCGGTACCGGAGACGTACGCCACGGCGGCCGGGCGCTGTCCGTCGAAGCGGGTGTTGTACAGCAGGCGGGCGGTGGCGTAGTCCGCGTCGTCGGGCATGACGAGGCGGCCGTCCAGGGCGCCGCCGAGGGCCTTCCAGTCCGGGCGGGCGGTCGGCGAGGCGCTGGGCGGGGCGGCGCCTGCGGACGTCGCGGGGGTGCCGGGGGTGCCGGGGGCGGGGCTGTTCGCGTGCGCGGGGCGGCCGCCGTCAGGGGTGCAGGCTGCGGTCAGCCAGCCCGCCGCGGCGATGCCTGCGCCGCCGCGGATCAAAGTTCGTCGGTTCAAGGTGGGGCCTCCCGCTCCGCTTCCCCCGTGTGGTCGTCCGTGAGGACGGTGGGGAACAGGTGACCGGTTGCGGAGGAGGGATGTGACGTCCGCCGGGGACGTCCGCCGGGAAGGCGGCGGTCAGTCCCGCTCGTGCTCGGTGGCGTCGCGTCGGGCGCGGTCGCGGGCGCGGCGGGCCGGGCCCCGCCAGCCGCAGACGCAGGTCGCGTGGGAGAAGGCGCCCTTCTCCGTGGTGCCGGCCCGGTGCTCGGGCGCGGGCGGGTCGCTGGGAGGCACGGAACAAAGCTACCGGCCGTGACGCGGTGCCCTGACCCTCGTTATGCCCGACGACGTCCGAGGCGCGGCAAATGGTGCAGGGGGTTGGCGGAGATGGGGCAGCTCGGCCGGGCGACCGCGGCAGCCGTGGGTCTCGGGTTGTGCGTGCTGGCGGTGGCGGGGTGCTCGGCCCGCGGGCAGGCCGCCGAGGTGGACAGCCTCCCGGGCGACCCCGGGGAGACGCTGCGGCAGGCGGTGGACTCGCTGGCCGCCGGGGGCACCTCGAAGGTCGTCACGTCGATGGAGATGGCCAGCGGCGGCACGAAGATCGCCATCACGGGGACCGGGGTCTTCGACTACGCCGAGCGGCGCGGCAGGCTCCAGGTCGTCCTCCCGCCGGACGCGGCCGGTGACGCGGAGCACGAACCGGTCACGGAGCTGCTGACGCCCGGCGCCCTCTACATGAAGAACCGCGGCGAGGGCGTGCCCGCCGACAAGTGGGTGCGGGTCGACACGACCCGGCTGCCGGACGGCAACCTCGTCACGGGCGGCGCGACCGACCCCCTGGTGGCCGCGGAGCTGCTGCGGGCGGCGCGGGAGGTGCGGCGGACCGGGACGGAGACCCTGGACGGGGTGCGGGTGCGCCACTACCGGGGGGTCACGGACATCGCGGACGCCGCTCGGCTCGCCTCCCCGCTGGTACGGGCCGAGCTCGTGGCCGCGGCGGAGGGCTTCACCGTGACCCGGGTGCCGTTCGACGCCTGGCTCGACGAGGAGGGCCGGCTGCGCAAGGTGCGGCAGCGCTTCACCTTCAGCAACGGGGCGGGCGCCGGCGCACGCAGCGCGCCGACCCAGGTCACGGTGGTCTCGACCACTGGGATGTATGGTTTCGGGGCGCCGGTGCGGGTCACCCTGCCCCGCGGGACCGACATCTACACGGGGAAGATCGTTTCTGCGACCGGCCCCTGAGGCTTGCCGAAATGGCCCGTCCGTGTCATGCACGGACCGTGCACCGGTCCCTACGCTGGGCGGGGAGGAGGTGGTGCACGTGGCGGTGTGGCTCCTGGACCAGGACGACCAGGTCCACGTGGCCCTCGCGGAGATCGAGCTGTGCTGCGAGCTGATGATCGCGGCGTCGGCGACGACCGAGGAACGGCTGAGTCCCGAGCGCATCGACGAGGTGCTGAACGTGGGCCCCCGCGTGCCCGCGCAGGGGACCAGGCAGTCGGCGGGGGCCGGCCGCTAGCTCCGGAGCAGCCGGGCTATGGCGGCGGTGGCCTCCGCCACCTTGTCGTCGGCCTCCGGTCCGCCCTTCGCCGCGGCGTCCGCGACGCAGTGCCGCAGGTGCTCCTCCAGCAACTGGAGAGCGAAGGACTGAAGAGCCTTCGTACCGGCCGACACCTGGGTGAGGATGTCGATGCAGTACACGTCCTGCTCCACCATGCGCTGCAGACCGCGGATCTGCCCCTCGATGCGGCGCAGCCGCTTGAGGTGCTGGTCCTTCTGCTTGGCGTAGCCGTGCTGGTGCGCCTCGTGCCCGTGCGCCTCGTGCCCGCGCTCCGGGGAGCTGTCCCCGGCGGTGTCGGCGTGCCCGGCGGCGTCCGCCGGCGACTGCGCCTGCTCCTCGGCGCCACCGGTCTCGGTGACCGTCATGATGTCCCTCCTGCCCCCTATACCCCGGCCGGGTATATCGTACCGAATTCGCCCCCATGTGCGAGGGTGCGCGGAGAACCCCTGCTGGGGCGGACCCTCGCCGATGAGCGACACTGTAGGACGCCGGTTAGCTGTGGCCGGATGATGCGCCTAGCATCAATGCGACCGAAACCGATGTATTCCGAGGACTTCACGTGCGCTTTCGTCTGACCCCCAGGGAGACGAGCTTCTACGACATGTTCGCCGCATCCGCGGACAACATCGTCACAGGGTCGAAGCTCCTCATGGAACTGCTCGGGGCCGATTCGGCCACCCGCTCGGAGATCGCCGAAAGGATGCGTGCCGCGGAGCACGCGGGCGACGACGCGACGCACGCGATCTTCCACCAGCTGAACTCCTCCTTCATCACGCCCTTCGACCGTGAGGACATCTACTCGCTGGCCTCGTCCCTCGACGACATCATGGACTTCATGGAGGAGGCCGTCGACCTGGTCGTGCTGTACCAGGTCGAGGAGCTGCCCCGGGGGGTGGAGCAGCAGATCGAGGTGCTGGCCCGGGCGGCCGAGCTGACCGCCGAGGCGATGCCGCACCTGCGCACCATGGACAACCTCACCGAGTACTGGATCGAGGTCAACCGGCTGGAGAACCAGGCGGACCAGATCCACCGCAAGCTGCTGGCCCACCTCTTCAACGGCAAGTACGACGCCATCGAGGTGCTGAAGCTGAAACAGATCGTGGACGTCCTGGAGGAGGCGGCGGACGCCTTCGAGCACGTGGCCAACACCGTGGAGACCATCGCGGTCAAGGAGTCCTGACCGCGGTGGAGACCTTCTCTCTGGTCGTGACCATCGCCGTCGCGCTCTTCTTCACGTACACCAACGGCTTCCACGACTCCGCGAACGCCATCGCCACCTCCGTGTCCACCAGGGCGCTGACCCCGCGGGCCGCGCTGGCGATGGCCGCGGTGATGAACCTCGCCGGCGCCTTCCTGGGCACCGGCATCGCCCACACCGTCAGCGAGGGCCTGATCGAGACGCCGCACGGGCAGACCGGCATGGCCATCCTCTTCGCCGGGCTGGTCGGGGCGATCGTCTGGAACCTGATCACCTGGTACTACGGCCTGCCCTCCTCCAGCAGCCACGCGCTGTTCGGCGGTCTGGTCGGCGCGGCGATGGCCGGCGGCACCGGGGTCATCTGGTCCGGGGTGGTGGACAAGGTCATCCTGCCGATGTTCCTCTCGCCGATCGTCGGCCTGGTCGTCGGCTACCTGGTGATGCTGGCCATCCTGTGGCTCTTCCGCAGGGCCAACCCCCACAAGGCCAAGCGGGGCTTCCGGATCGCGCAGACCGTGTCGGCCGCGGGCATGGCGCTCGGCCACGGCCTGCAGGACGCGCAGAAGACGATGGGCGTCGTGGTGCTCGCGCTGACCATCGCCGACGTCCAGGAGGAAGGCGACGGCATCCCGCTGTGGGTGAAGTTCGCCTGCGCCGCGATGCTCTCCCTCGGTACGTACGCGGGCGGCTGGCGCATCATGCGGACCCTCGGCCGCAAGATCATCGAGCTGGACCCGCCGCAGGGCTTCGCCGCGGAGACCACCGCGGCGTCGATCCTCTACACGACGGCCTACATCTTCAAGGCGCCGATCTCCACGACCCACGTCATCACCTCGGCGATCATGGGCGTGGGCGCGACGAAGCGGGTCAACGCGGTCCGCTGGGGCGTCGCCAAGAACATCGTGACCGGCTGGTTCATCACGATGCCGGCGGCGGCGCTGGTGGCCGCGCTGGTCTACGCGGTGGTGCACGCGGCCTTCGGCTGAACCGGGCGCACGGCCCGGAGCACACCGGGAGCGGTACGAGGAGGAGGCGGCGGCCGGGCACCGGCCGCCGCCTCCGGCCTTTCCCGGGCGCGACGCAAATGGGCCCGCCCCCCGAACGGGGAGCGGGCCCTTCGCCTTGCGGTGGCACCGCCATGCAGCACCGCAGGACGCTGTGGGCGGCTGCGGGACCGATCAGCCGAAGCGGCCGGAGATGTAGTCCTCGGTCGCCTGGACGGAGGGGTTGGAGAAGATCCGCTCCGTGTCGTCGATCTCGATGAGCTTGCCGGGCTGTCCGACCGCCGAGAGGTTGAAGAAGGCGGTGCGGTCGGAGACGCGCGCGGCCTGCTGCATGTTGTGGGTCACGATGACGATGGTGAAGCGTTCCTTGAGCTCGCCGATCAGGTCCTCGATGGCGAGGGTGGAGATCGGGTCGAGCGCGGAGCAGGGCTCGTCCATGAGCAGGACCTGGGGCTCGACCGCGATGGCGCGGGCGATGCACAGACGCTGCTGCTGACCGCCGGACAGGCCCGAACCGGGCTTGTTGAGGCGGTCCTTGACCTCGTTCCAGAGGTTGGCGCCGACCAGCGACTTCTCGACGATCGCGTCGAGGTCGCTCTTGCGCTTGACGCCGTTGAGCTTCAGGCCGGCCGCGACGTTGTCGTAGACCGACATGGTCGGGAACGGGTTGGGGCGCTGGAAGACCATGCCGACCGTGCGGCGCACGGAGACCGGGTCCACGCCCGCGCCGTACAGGTTCTCGTCGTCCAGCATCACCTTGCCCTCGACGCGGCCGCCGGGGGTGACCTCGTGCATGCGGTTCAGGGTGCGCAGGAAGGTGGACTTGCCGCAGCCGGAGGGGCCGATGAAGGCCGTCACCGTGCGCGGCTCGATGTTCATCGAGATGTCGTCGATCGCCTTGAAGCCGCCGTAGTAGGCGGACAGTCCGCTGACATCGATTCGCTTGGCCATGGTGGTGTTGCTCGCAATCCTTGGGTCGCTGATGTTGGCCGCGTCAGCGACCGGTCTTCGGGGCCTTCCAGCGCGCGATGCCGCGGGCCAGGAGGTTCAGGATCATGACGAAGGCGATCAGCACGAGTGCCGCCGCCCACGCCCGGTCGTAGCTGGCGTCGTTGCCGTTCTGGTACTGCTGGTAGATGTAGAACGGCAGCGAGGCCTGGGGGCCGTTGAACGGGTCGTTGTTGATCAGGTTGTTGCCGAAGACCAACAGCGCGATGGGGGCGCTCTCACCGGCGATGCGGGCGACCGCGAGCATGACGCCCGTGGTGATGCCGCCGATCGCGGTCGGGACGACCACCTTCACGATGGTGCGCCACTTGGGGACACCGAGCGCCAGCGAGGCCTCGCGCAGCTCGTTGGGGACGAGCTTGAGCATCTCCTCGGTGGAGCGGACGACCACCGGCATCATCAGGATGGCCAGGGCCATCGAGCCGGCGAAGCCCGAGGGGCCGAAGCCCAGCAGCAGGTTCCAGGTCGACAGGATGAACAGACCCGCGACGATCGACGGGATGCCCGTCATGACGTCGACGAAGAAGGTCACCGCCTGGGCGAGCCGGCCCTTGCCGTACTCGACCAGGTAGACGGCGGTCAGCATGCCGATCGGGGCCGCGATGACCGTCGCGATGCCGACCTGCTCCAGGGTGCCGATGATGGCGTGGTAGACGCCGCCGCCCTCACCGATGGTCAGCACGCCGTTCATGGAGTGCGACAGGAAGGCGCCGTCGAGGATCTTGACGCCCTTGCTGACCGTGGTCTGGATCAGCGAGTACAGCGGGAGCGCGGCGAGGACGAAGGACGCCCAGATCACGCTGGTGGCGACGCGGTCCTTGGCCTGGCGGCGGCCCTCGACCGCGGCGGCGATCGCGTAGGTGCCGAGGACGAACAGCAGGACGGCGATCAGGCCCCACTGGACCTTGCTGTCCAGGCCGCCGCCGAGGCCGATGCCGACGGCGAGCACGATCGCGCCGACCGCGATGCCCGCGGGGGCCCACTTGGGGAGCCGGCGCTGGGCCAGGGCGCGCTGCGGCACCACGGGGGCGGAGCGCTTGTCTGCGACTGCGTGGCTCATGCGTTGGCCCCCGAGTATTCCTTGCGCTTGGCGATGATCGCGCGGGCGGCGCCGTTGACGAGCAGCGTGATGACGAACAGCACCAGACCGGAGGCGATCAGGGCGTCACGGCCGAACTCGTTGGCCTCGCCGAACTTGGCGACGATGTTCTGGGAGAAGGTGCCGCCGACCGGGTCCAGGACGTGGATCGAGAGGATGGGCGCGGCGGACAGCACCGTGGCCACGGCCATCGTCTCGCCGAGGGCGCGGCCGAGACCGAGCATCGAGGCGCTGATGATGCCGGAGCGGGCGAAGGGGAGCACCGACATGCGGATGGTCTCCCAGCGGGTCGCGCCGAGGGCCAGGGCGGCCTCCTCGTGCATCCGCGGCACCTGCCGGAAGACCTCACGGCTGACGTTGGTGATGATCGGGAGGATCATGATCGCCAGCAGGATGCCGACGGTGAAGATCGAGCGGGCGGCGCCCTGCGGGTCTTCCTTCTCGAAGACGACGGTCCAGCCGAGGTAGTCGTCCAGCCACATGTTCAGGCCGGTCATGTGCGGGACCAGGAAGAGTGCGCCCCACAGGCCGTAGATGATGCTGGGCACCGCGGCGAGCAGGTCGACGATGTACGACAGCGGGGACGCGATGCGGCGCGGCGCGTAGTGCGAGATGAACAGCGCGATGCCGACCGCGATCGGGACCGCGATGGCCATCGCGATGATCGAGCTGACGATCGTGCCGTAGGCCAGCACCGCGATGCCGAAGACCGGCGGGTTGGCGTTGGCGTTCCACTCGAAGGTGGTCAGGAAGTTGCCGTGGTCCTTGGAGATCGCGTTGATCGCGCGGATCGTCAGGAAGACCGCGATCGACGCCATGATCACCAGCAGCAGGATGCCGGACCCTCGGGACAGCCCCGAGAAGACCTTGTCGCCGATGCGCGTGACGTTGGCCCCGGCGTGCCTCGCGGTCGTTGGCGGGGTGGGGTTCTGTGCAGTTATAGCCATCGGTTTCTACTCCGGTCTGGGTGGGGGATCGCTCCCCCGGCGGCGGTGCACCGGAAGTACGGCCGGCCCCGCCAACGACCGCGAGGCACGCCGGGGCCAACGTCACGCGCATCGGCGACAAGGTCTTCTCGGGGCTGTCCCGAGGGTCCGGC
>NZ_JBEXYN010000078.1:0-19287 GCF_040630935.1 Streptomyces sp. NPDC005722 | reverse complement strand
TCCCTCGTTCTGTGTTGTTGTGGTGGGGGCGTGTTACATGGGTTTACCCCCGGCCGGGGCGCCAACCCCCAGTTACACGGCCGGGGGGGCGGGGCCGTGATCACGGCCCCGCCCACCGGCGGCTTTGACTGGTTCAGCTCAGTCGCACTCAGTTCGGGTCAGTTTTGGTCGGTGACCTCGAAGTGCAGCCGAACATGGGTCGCCGAATCGGCGCCGGCCAGCGTGACACCGGTCGGACCCGGCTTGGCCGCCCCCGGAACGCTGATGGTCGCGCCGTGGATCACACCGTCGGCGTTCGCGTGCACGGTGATGAAGGCGAGACCGTCACCGAAGCCGATCCTCACGGCCTCGTTCGGCGCGAACCCGCTGGCGTTGACGACGATCGCCGTGGCGCGCGGCCCCGACGTCGTCGACAACAGCACGTCCGGTCGGTACGTCCGCGCCTCCGGTTCATCGGTCACCCGGACGGTGGCCGTCGCCGGAGTCCGCGAGGACGTGCCGGCCGCGGTGATGGCGTACCGGCCGGGCTGCGCGTCATCGGACGCCGCCACGGACGCGTGGACCGCACCCGTCGCAGAGGCCTCGACCGTCACGCTGCGCGCCGGGCTGGTGCCCAGCTTGACGGTCACGCGCTCGCCGGCGGCGAACCCGCTGCCGTTGACGGTGATCGCGTCACCGGCCTCGACGGTGGTGGATGCCGACGCCGAGATCGACGGCTGCAGCGCCGCCTTCCCCACGGTCACGGTGAACGTCTCGGTCCTGCTGGACAGCGTGTCCCACGTGGTGACGTGCACGGTGTACGTGCCCCGCTGCACGTACGTGTGCTCTCCGCTGATCGCACCGGACGCGTCGACCGTGGCGTCGGACGGAGCCGTGCCGTCACCCCACTGGACGCGGGCCTGGTAACCCGTCGTGCCGGGAACGCCGCCGGTCACCGAACCGAGGTCCGCCGCGAGGGCCTTCCCCGGGGTGGCCGTCCGGTCCTTGGGAGTGGTGGTCACCAGCGCGGGCACCGGCGTGCCGTCGTGGGCGACGGCGAACACGTGGATCCGGCCGGCGGAACCGGCGTCGCCGGTCTGCTTGGGCAGGGTCACCGACACCAGCGTCTTGTCCGCCGGGATCTGGAACGGCGTGGTGGCGAACAGGAACGGCTGGGCGCTGTCCCGGCTCGTGCCGAGCAGTCGGTAGGCGGACTTGGCGACGACGATGTTGCCGAAGGACGGCGTGCCGTTGGCGTTGCCGCCCAGCGTCCAGTCGCTCATCTGGATCGGGACGGTGGCGGTGCTGCCGTCGCTGAACGTCGCCGTGCCGGTGGTGTTCTGGTTGCCCTGCGTGCCGGCGCCGATGAACGAGATGCTCTTCGCGTCGGCCGGCAGGTTGAGCACGAGCGTGCTGCCGTTGCCCGTCGCGTTGTCCGGCTGGCCCGCCGGGGTCTCCGGCAGCGTGAAGTGCAGCGCCGTGCCGGGCACGTCGTGCTGTTGGCCCTGGGTCACGCCGGCCGCCTTGAGAGCGGCACGCGAGTAGGCCCAGGACTTGCTGTCGCAGTTCGCGGCGAGCGCGCCCTCGTCCCCGATGCAGACGGTGTCGAAGGCGGCGGTGAGGCTGGAGCTCGGCGCGTACGCGACGTCGGCCCCGACCGTGCCCGAGCCCTGTACGGTGCCGTCGGTCACCGTGACGTTCGCCTGGTAGTAGCCCGGCTTGGCGTAGGTGTGCGTACCGCTGACGCTGTACACGCCCCGCGAGCTCAGAGCCGTGGTGCCCGTGGTGACCGGCGAGCCGTCACCCCAGTCGACCGTGGCCTGGTAGCCGCTCGCGGTGCCCCCGGTGACGGTGGCCAGGGGTGCCGAGACCGCGACGCCGGACGTCGCGTGCAGCCCGCTGCTCACGCCGGCGACCGTGAGGTCGCCGCCACCGAGCTGGATGTCGCCGCCCGCGAGCAGTTCGACCTCGGCGAGGCCGGTCTGCGCGGCGCCGGCGGTCTCCTTCACGACGAGGCGGAACCGTGCGAACTTCCCCGGATTGCCGATCTTGAACGCCCGGGTCTGGTTGCGCGACGGGAACACCTCGCGGTGACGCGAGTCGAGCGTGGTCCAGGTGATCCCGTCGTTGGAGGCCTGCAGCTTCCAGTCCGTCGGGTCGCCCGCACCCGCACCGGAGGTGAGGGTGTAGTACGACGGCCTCTGCTTGCCGCCGCGGTAGACCCAGTCGATCTGGGGCTCGTCGGTCGCGAAGGTCATCTGCGTGGTCGACGAGTCGTCGAACAGCTTCGACGCGTCCTGCCCGTCGCTGGTGGTCGCGGTGCCGAGGCCCGGACCCGTGGTGTCCTGCAAGGGCTTGGGCACGTCTGTGCCCTTGGTCAGCGACGGCGGCGCGTCCTTCTTGCCGGTGCCCCAGGACGACGGCTGCGAGCCCATCGCGAAGTCGATCGTGCCACCGTGGACGAGCTCGGCCGAGTCGACGGACACTGCGCGCTGGGTCTTGCCGTTGACCTTCACACCCTGCACGTAGACGTTCTTGGTGCTGTTGGCCGGCGCGTTGACAACGATGTCGCCGCTCTTGCGGTGGACGGTCATCTTGGTGAACTGCGGCGAACCGATCGCCCAGTTGGAGGAGCCGGCCTGCAGCGGGTAGATGCCGAGCGAGCTGAGGATGTACCAGGACGACATCTCGCCGTTGTCCTCGTCACCCGGGTAGCCCTGGCCGATCTCGTCGCCGACGTAGAGGCGCTGCAGGATCTCCCGCACGATCGCCTGCGTCTTGGACGGCGCACCGGCGTAGTCGTACATGTACGGGATGTGGTGCGAGGGCTGGTTGCTCATGCCGAGCTGGCCCAGGCGCACCGCCTGCGCCTCGAGCATCTCGTGGATCGTGCCGTTGTACCCACCCGGGTGGTCGGCGTTCTCCGGGGTGGAGAAGAACTGGTCGAGCTTCTGCTCCAGCTGCTTCTGACCGCCGTAGAGGTTGGCCAGGCCCTGGCCGTCCTGCTGCGCGGTGAACGCGAAGTTCCAGCCGTTCGTCTCGGTGTAGGCGCCGCCCCAGTCGAGCGGGTTGCCGGTGAGGAACGTGCCGTTGGCCTGGCGTCCCTCGAAGAACTTGCTGTCCTTGTCGAAGAGGTTGACGTAGTTGCGGGCCCGCTGGAGGAAGTACTCCGACTCCTCCTTGATCCGCTTGCGGTCGTCCTTCGGCACCGACTTGTCGTCGGCCAGGGCCGCGCCCATGTTGCCGATGCCGTAGTCGTTGATGAAGCCTTCCAGCGCCCACGACACGGACTCGCCGGTGGAGGTGGGCGTGTAGCCCAGGAACAGCCCGTTCTCGATGCCCTTGCGGCCGACCTCACTGCGTCCGGACGCGACGGTGGCGTCCTTGACCGCCGCCTCGTACGCGCCGAGCGGGTCGGGCACGTCGACACCGTTGAGGTAGGCCTCGGCCAGTGCCACGTTGGCGCTGGTACCGGTCATGAGGTCGGCGTAGCCGGGTGAGGACCAGCGGGCTATCCACCCGCCGTCGCGGTACTGCTGGACGAAGCCGTCGGCGATCTTGGCCGCGACGTCCGGGTACAGCAGCGAGTACGCGGGCCACACGGTGCGGTAGGTGTCCCAGAACCCGTTGTTGACGTAGATCTGGCCGTCCACGACCTTGGCGCCGGTCTGCGTGGCGGTCGACGTGCCGGTCGGTGCCGACACCGGGCTCGCGTACTGCCAGCGCGGCGCGGCGGCGGTGCCGGTGTTCTCCGACTGCGAGTTCGGGTACAGGTTCAGCCGGTAGAGGTTCGAGTAGAGCGTGACCTTCTGCGTCTCGTTCGCGCCCTGCACCTCGATCCGGCCGAGCCGGTCCTTCCACGCCGCGGTGGCCGCGTCGTGGATCCGGTCGAAGCTCTGCCCGGTGACCTCCAGGCCGAGGTTCTTGCCCGCCTGGTCGACCGAGAGGAACGAGGTCGCGATCCGCAGCGTCACCTGCCGGCTCGCGGAGGTGTCGAAGGTGGCGGAAGTGGCGGAGGTCGCCGTGGGCGCCCGGTCGAAGGTGCCGGACACGAACATCCGGCTGCGACCGGCCGACAGGCCGCTTCCGTTGTCCACCCAGCCGGTGAAGGTGCCGTCCGTGCCGATGGTGAACGTGCCGTTGTAGAAGACCAGGCTTCCGGTCGCCTGCCCGGACGGGAAGGTGAACTGCATGATGCCACCGTGGTCGGTGGGCGACATCTGTGCCTTCAGGCCGTTCTGCGTGGTGACCTGGTAGAAGTCCGGCCGCGCGATCTCGTCGTCGTGGCTGAAGGCGAGTGCGCGTCCGCTGGGCGCTCCGGTGAGCGAGCCCCCGTCCGGCACCGGCATGACCGACATCTGGTTGCGGTCACCCATCCACGGGCTGGGCTCGTGCGAGATCGCCAGTCCCTGCAGCGTCGGCAGGTTGGCCGCGTTGTTGCCCGCCTGGTAGTCGTACTCCCAGGAGTTGGACGCGGCGTTGGTGACCGGCGTGAAGAAGTTGAAGCCGTTCGGCATCGCCGAGATCGGCAGGTTGTTGCCACGCGAGAACCCGCCGGACGCGTTGGTGCCGCGCCGGGTGTCGACGAAGTTGGTCAGGTTGGAGCCGTCCACCGGCGTCGGGGTGCCCGACACGGTGACGGCGTCGAGCCAGCCCTGGAAACGCGTCGAGGCGGTGGCCTTGGGGTCGTCGTAGGAGAGCAGGACGCGGTCGATCGTCTTGCCGCCTGCGACCGCCCCGATCTCGGACTGCACCGCGTTCCACTGGTCGGCGTAGAGCACCTTCGACGCACCCTGCCCGGCCGCGGTGAGCGCGTAGCCGTGCTGGTCGACGGGCGAGAGGCCGCTCAGGTAGGTGCCGTCGGTGAAGTGCAGGTCGACGGCCGCGTAGGTGGACGGGTACTGGGTGTCCTTGGCCGTGAACTCGGGGAAGATCTTGTACGACAGCCGGGTCTTGGGCCCGACCGGGATGTCGACGTCGAAGAGCTTGTTGGTCGCGTACGAGCGGCCGTCGGCCCGCGCGCCGCCCGAGTACCGCAGCGAGGCCACGCCGGAGAACCCGGCCCCCGGCTTCATGTTGTAGCCGCTGACCGGTCCCGCGCCGGCGACACTGACCATCGGGGTGGCGGGCGGCAGGACGTTCGAGCCGTCGCTGATGTTCCAGTCCGCGAGCTGGAGGATCGAGTCACCGGAGTTCGCCGTGACGTTCAGCCGGTAGTACGCGTAGGCCGTCGTGTTGCTGAAGCTGTAGGTGTTGGTGGCGAACCGCCCGCTGAAGCTCACACCCGTCCGCGTGTCCAGGTCGGTCCACGCGCCGCCGTCGTTCGACCCCTGAACGGTGAAGTCCTTGGGGTCGCGGCCCGCCGCGTCGTTCGCGGAGGTCAGCGAGTACTTCACCACTGCCGCGGGCTTGGCCAGCCGGTACGTCACCCAGCCGGTCTTGGCGAACGCGAGCCACTTGGTCGACGGATTGGCGTCCTTGACGTTGGAGGCGATTTCCCCGGGCGGGTTGTCGGCGCTGGCGGTCACCTCGCTGACCTGGTCGAGCAGGCTGCCGGGCAGTCCGGTGGAGCTCGATCCGCTCAGGTTCTCCTGGACCGGCTTGCCGCTGCCGTTGAGCTCGACGGTGCTCGCCGCGGCCTGAGGGTCGGCCGACTCGAAGGAGGAGCTGAAGTTGCCGGGCGGCGGCGTCGCGGCACCCACCGAGGGTGCGACGACCAGCAGCCCCACGGGCAACGACAGGGCTATCGCCGCGCCGGCCCATCTTCGCAAGGACAAATGGCGGGCAGAGGGGGAAGGCGACACGGAGGGACCTTTCGTCATTGGAGGTCGGGAGCATCACGTCGGGGCTTGCCGCGGCTCGGTCCTGGACGGCGCCAGGAGGCGGTTCGACCCGGAGGACAGGTCAGTACAGGTCAGAACAGGTCAGTACGAAGCGGCGCCACGAATGTCGACGCGGGGCGGCGACAACCGCCCCGGCCCCACACATGAGTTGGGGCGGGGGTCCTGGATCACGCGGAAGCTCCGTAAGGGGATGGGGACTCGTAAAGGGGCACACCTGCCGTAGATCGCGGTTAGCGTGTTCCTTTCCAGACAACGTTGTCAAGAGTGGAGCGCGTAACCCCCGTGAAATAGCCCGTTCTCCTTCCCGGTTCGCCCGGTCGGCCGTGACGGGCGGGCGAACCGGGGCGTGCAATCGGCCCGCACCCGACCGCCGTCTGTGATCAGGTACTTCTCGGGAGGCTGCGCTGTGACGGGCGGAGGAGGACCGGGCGGCTCGCGCCTGCGGGAGCATCGGTGCATCTTCCTTGATCAGGAGTTACACCGAACGTTCTGCACTCCCGCGCGGCATCGGTTGCGCTCGGACCCGCTGCGTGTGCCGGGGGTGTCCGGGGTGGGCGCGCGCGGGGTGCGCTGGGGGTCGGCTGGTGCTGGTGGTGGGATCTTGTGGTGTGGGGTGGGTGACTGGCTGGTTACGGATTAGAGTTGTGTGGTTGTTGCTGGCCGGGGGGCCGGCGTAGGGGTGGGGTGGGACAAGGGTGTCCCTGGGGAGGGCCGGTTGCGTCATGAGTCGTCGCTCTGGTGGGTTGATCGGGATCTGGGCTGAGGCGCAACGTCAGCAGCAGCGGCAGGTGGAGGCCCAGCAGAGGGCCCGGGTGCAGCAGTTGCGCAGTGCGGAGCGGCAGCAGCGGACGTATGAGCGTGATCTGGCGCGGAGCCGGCGGGAGCAGCAAGCGGCGTATCGGCAGCACCGTGAGGCCGATGCGCAGCGGCGTACGCGCGAGCTGGAAGCCCGCGTCGAGGAGTTGCGGACGTTGCTGCCGGCCGGGTGCCGTACGCCTGCGTTCCGCCTGGATGCTCTGGCGCGCTCCGAGCAGCTCGAGCCGTTCGAACCCGGTCAACTGGGCTACCCGGTGGCGATGCCCGACCCGAATCAGTACCAGGCGGCGCAAGGCGGCTGGACGGCGAACCGGCGGGCTCAGGCCCAGCAGGAAGCGCGGGAGCGCTTCGAGCATGACTGGCATGCCGCCCAGGCTGCCGAAGCCCAGCGCCTGCAGCAGCTGGCGGCGTACCGGCAGCAGTACGACCAGTGGGCGGCGGGTCAGCTGGCGGAGATCCGCAGCCACAACGCCGGCATCACGCAGCTCGACGGCGCCGTTCGCCAAGGGGACCCCGAGGCGGCAGTGGAATACTTCTCGGCCGCCCTGTATGCCTCGGCCGGCTGGCCGGAAGGCCTGCCGCGCCGGCTGACCGCCGCCTACGACGCACCGGCGCGGCAGCTGGTGGTGAACTGGGAGCTGCCGAAGTACGACATCGTCCCCGAGGCGAAGCTGGTGCGGTACATGCCCGGCGCGGACCAGGACAAAGAGACCGCCCGTCCGGTAGCCCAGCGGCGGGAGCTGTACCGCGATGTGCTCGCCCAGTGTGTCCTGCTGGCGCTGCGGGAGCTGTTCGCCGCCGACGAGTTCGGCGCGCTGGACTCGATCGCGCTGAACGGCTTCGTCGACGACCACGACCCGGCGACCGGCCTGCGTACGGAAGTCTTCGTGGCGACGGTGATGGCCACCCGCACCTCGTTCGCGCCGCTGAACCTGGAACAGGTCAGCGCCGTGGACTGCCTGACCGGCGGGCTGCGCGGACAGCTGTCGGCCCGCCCGGACCAGCGCACCGCGATACGGCCGCACCGGCTGCCGGGCGACGTGGGCGGGACCGGCGTGATCAGCCACGGAGGACAGGAAGAGCCGGATCTGTACGAGATGGACCCGATCGCCTTCGAGTCGCTGGTGGCGGACCTGTTCCGCGCCATGGGCATGGATGCGGTGACGACCCAGCGCTCAGGCGACGGCGGCGTGGACGTGCAGGCCGAGGACCCGGCCCCGATCCGCGGCGGGAAGATCGTCGTGCAGGTCAAGCGCTACCGGAACACGGTACCGCCCAGCGCGGTGCGAGACCTGTACGGCACCGTGCAGGACGCCGGCGCCAACAAGGGCGTCCTCGTCACCACCTCCGGGTTCGGCCCCGGCTCGCACACCTTCGCCAACGGCAAACCGCTGGAACTGATCGCGGGCACCGAACTGGTGGACCTCCTGCACCGGCACGGACTGAGCGGCAGGCTCGGCGACGCCCAGGCCGGCGTCCCGCAGCAGCGGCCTGCCCCTGACGAGACCGACGCCGGCCCCGCGCACGAGGACAACGTGCTGGGCATGTCGTGGTCGGGCAGCGTGGTCCTGGACGTGTGCGCCCTGGTGTGCCAGGGATCCCGGGTGCTCAGCGACGACCACTTCGTCTTCTTCAACAACCCCCGGACCCCGGAGGGAAGCGTACGGTCGGTGACCGCCTTCGCACCGGACAAGGCCGCCATCCGCGTCGCCTTCGAGGCGCTGCCCGAGAGGGCGGACCGGCTCGTCCTGGCCGCGGCCGTCGACCCCGTCACCAACCCCGGGGCAGACCTTTCCGGATTCACCGACGCCTTCATCCGGCTCCTGGGCCCCTCGGGTGAGGAACTCGGCCGCCTGGAGGTCTCCGACGGCCGCCCCGGCGAAACAGCCCTGGTCCTCGGCTCCTTCCGCCGCCGCGCCAGTGGCGACTGGGACTTCGTCATCGGAGGCAAGGGATACCCCGGCGGCCTGGAAGCCCTGGTACAGGAGCACGGCATCGAGGTGTCCTGACATCCGGCACCGTGCGCGCCCGGTCGGGCACCCGCGCGGGCGCGACGTGCACCCGCACCCCGCGGGGGAGATGCCCCCGCCGCGCCACACGCTCGGCCTCTGCGACCTGGAGCACCGGTTCTCGTCGGGTTGCGTACTGGGGTGTAGGGGTGGGTCCTGGGATGCGCAATGGCGGGGTAGCCGGGGGCCGCGTCGTGGTTGCGCAAGGCCGACCCTGTTGGCGGCGTTGCGCAATTGGCTCGGGTGCACCGTGCGCATGTGCGCCTTGGCGGCGACGTAGCAGGTCCTGCTCGAGGTCGGGCCGCGGCGCTGCGCCAGCAGTCGGGAGTCTTCGTACGACTGTTGCTGGTCTTTGGCGAGGCCTGGATTGGTGTCGGTGCTGCGTATTGCTGGCGGCCTGCGCCCGTGAGTCCAAGGGCGCCGGCCGTGGGCGCGGGTGCGGGGGCTGTGGCTGGTTCATGGTTTTGGTTGCCTGCGGCAGGGGCATTTGCGGGCGCGGCCGTCGGGGTCGGTGGTCCAGCCGTGGTCGCATTCTCCGCAGTGGGTGGGATGTCCGGGCCGTGTGGCGGGTTGTGGGCTTGTGGGGGGTGTCCAGTGTTGGAGGTGGCGTGTGAGGTCGTACCAGGTGGGTTTGCGGGCCATGGCGGTGGCTGCCTGGGTGAGGAGTTGTTCGGGGATTCCGGTGGCGAGGAGTGCGGCGGCTGTGTGGGCGATGCGGCCTGGGGCGAGGGTGGGGACGGGGTGGCCGTGGCGGTGGCGGGCGGTGGTCCAGACGTCGGCGATCCGGGCGGCAGCGGCTGCTCGTGGGCCGTCTGGCGTGGATCGGGCCGGCGCGGGCACGCCGGTGCCGGCGTTGCTTGGGTTGTTGCCGGTGGGGCGCGGAGGTGGTGGCGTCGCGGTCGAGGGTGCCTGTCCGGGTGGGGTGGGCGGTGGTGCTTGTCCGGTTGGGGTGGTGGCCTCTCTCTTCGGCGTCTGGGCGGGCTGCGCCGTGTGATCGGCAGTGATGGGCGGACAGGAGAGAGAGGAGTTCTTTCCGTCTTGCTTGTGGAGTCTTAGTTCTTTAGCCGACGGGTTTCCGGCGGTCGGCTGTCCGGCGGCCGGTTCGCCGATCGTCGGCTCGCCGACTGCCGGTTGACCGACTGTCGGGAACCCGTCACTCGGTCTGGCCTGCGCGTTTTCGGTGTTCTCGCCGGCTGTGCCGGGGGAAGGGGGGCCTGGTGTGACCGGGTGGGGGACAGGCTGCGCGGCCGGGGAGTCCGCGGGGGCTGGTTGTAGCGGCATCGGCTCGAGCGGGGCGGTGGCCGGGGTGTGGTGGTTGCGGGGGTCGAGCCAGGCCGGCTCGACGCGCACGGCCCGTGTCCCGACGACCTGGGTCAGGAGGTGGTGGATGTCTTCGCGTCGGTGGGGGAGGCCGGCGACGGAGAATTCGGTGCGCCAGGTGCCGTCGGTGGCGTTCTGGATTTTGAGTTTGATGATGTAGCCGCAGTCGACGAGGTTCCGCATGGCTTTGGTGAGGGCTTGGCGGCCGGGTTTGCGGGTGTGGGCGAGGGCGGCGATGGTGAAGTCGGCGCCGTCGGGAAGGCGCAGGGCCATGGTGAGCAGTCCGATGTCCAGGACGCTCAGGCGCTGGTCGTCGACGGCGCGGTTGTCGACGGCGACGAACCGGGGTGGCCGGGTGGCTAGCTTCCTCACTGGCCGTCACCTGCCCTGACAGGTGTGGCCGCACCGGCGTGAGCACCGTCCGTACCCGGCGGGAGGAGCGGCCGTCCGGCGCCGGCAGGGCGCAGGTGCCGGTCCCGCGCGGACGGGTGACACACCGGCCAGTGGTGGGTCGTCCCGTGTCGGTGGGGTGTGGGCTTGTGGCTTGCGGCGCGGGCGGCCTTGGTGCCGGGGCTTGATGCTTGTCGCCCGGGGCGCTTTGGCTTCCTTGGGTGCGGGCTGGGCATGACGGGCCCTGTGGTGCCGGGTTCGGGGTCGCTGGCAGGGGGATGCGCAGGTGTGGTCATGTGGGCTCCTGGGCTGGTGGATGTGGAGGGTGGCATCCATCAAGCCCGGTGGCACTCACCGATTTGCTCACCGAAAAGGGGGGTGAAAGATCACGATCCGGCATCACTTGCAGGTGGTGAGTGCCTCGAGGTCACCGGTGAGGTGCGAGGGTCTACTCACCATCGCAGGTCGCGCAGCGGTGACTTGCGGGACGTCACCGCCATACGACCTGTCCTGTGACCTTGAATCTGACGCTATGACCGGCGTTCGGCGAGCGATTGCTGTCGGCACTGAAGTAGGACACCGGCATGGGATCATCCCCGCGGGAGCGGGAGCTCCCGTGGTTGTCCGCCAGACTGTCTCGAGACCAGGCAGCCGGGTGAGCGCGGTGACGAGCACGCTGTGGCACGTGTGCTTGCCGGTCATTGCTTACGGGCAGGAACCGGCTTTCTGCCCGATCATGTACGCCTGCGATGGGGTTCTCGATCTTGACGTCGACCGGCGTGCTGGAATGCGACCAGTCGTGGTTCGTGGTCCACCTCTTTGCCAGAAGGGGGAACTCTATCGGGCCGCCTTCGCCTGCGCGGGAAGGACGGCGGGAGCTCTGTCAGTGCCCGGCCGGCCTTCTCCTGCGTGTCCGATGAACTGTCTACCTATTGGTATCCCACTCCACCTGCTGGAGCCCGTCGGACGCCACGGCCACGCGGAACTTCTCCAGCCCGGGGGCGCCGTCGTGGCGCCACTGCACGATGTGCTCCTCGATGTCGTTCCACAGGCGAGAGGGGCCACCCTGACGGACTCGCCACTCATCGCCGACCTGGCGCAGCAGCGCCCACGCGCCGGCCTCGCTATCCAGCAGCAGGTGCTCCCGCTCGTCGAGCACGAGGCGCTGGGCCCGCGGTGCTGCGATCTGCGCGACGAACCGGGCCGTCCAGTCGTCCAGGACGTCGGCACCGACGACGGCCTCCCGCTCGTAGCCGACGCGGGTGTCCGGCAGCATCCCCATCGTCGGGGGGACGTGGGGGCGGGCGAGCATGAACGACACCTGCCCGCCGAGCAGCCGGCCGGATGCCGTGCCGTCCTCGTGGACGGTGAGACGGGCCAGCTCGGAGGAGCCCATCCAGCCGCAGAGCGTGGCGAGGATCTCGCCACCGGGCCGGGTCTGCGCGATCCACGCCGCGGGGATGGTGCGCACACCGCACGTGGCGATGATCCGGTCATACGGCGCGTTGTCCGGATGTCCGGCAAGGCCGTCGGCGGTCACCAGGGAGGGAACGTGCCCGGCCTCGGCGAGGGCCGTTGCCGCCCTGGCCGCCACGTTCGGGTCGACCTCCACGGAGGTGACCAGGTCGTCACCGAGGCGCTGGCACAGCAGCGCGGTGGAGTACCCGGTGCCGGTGCCGATCTCCAGGACGCGCATGCCGTCCTCGACCTCCAGGTCCTCCAGCATGCGCAGCACCAGACCCGGGACCGTGCTGGAGCTGGTCGGCTCGCGGAGGATCTGACCACGGACGTCGCCGGGCGCGATGGTCCCGGCGATCTGCGTGACCAGCGACTCGTTGACGTAACAGGCCGGCAGCCAGGCGGGATCCTCCGGCATCACCGGCTCCCACGCTGTCGGTGCCGAGCCGGGGACCTGGCGGAAGAAGCCACCACTCAGGAACTCGTGCCGGGGCGTGGCCGCCGCCGCGTCCCGCCACTGAGGGGAGCGGATGACACCCTGCCCCGTGAGGCGGTCGAGCAGCTGCTCACGCAAGGAGTGTTCGGTCATGAGGCCTTCCGTTCCAGTAGATCGGCCATGGCTGCCACCATCGGCAGCCCGGTCTCGGGCTCCATCCAGGCCCACTGGCCGGAGGGGTTGCACTCCAGGAACCACCATGCCCCGTCCCGGCCCACCGCGAAGTCGAATGCGCCGAAGACCAGGCCGAAGTGGTCCAGGTACCGGCGCAGCGCCGCGGGGATGCCCGGGGGCGGCTGCACCACGGTGTAGGTGAGGCGGTTGTAGTCGGTGCGCCAGTCCAGCAGGTCGCAGTCGATGCGCACGCAGAAGATGCGGTCGCCGATGACGGTCACGCGGACGTCTGCGACCTTGTCCACGCGCTGCTGGAACAGGTGGACGGTGCCGGCCACACGCTCGTCGATGTCGTCGGCCGTGACCTCGTCCACCTTCACCGCGCACGCCTTGCCGTCGACCTCGTACAGCGGTGTCGACAGCGGCTTGTAGATCACCGGGCCGTGGCGCTTGATGAAGGCGCGTGCGGCGTCCGGCTCGGAGGTGAACAAGGTGGGCGGGATGCTGAACCCTGCCGCCACCGCGGCGGCGAGCCCTGAGGGCTTGAACTCGGCGTCCCCGATGCGGTGCGGGTGGTTGACGTACAGGCAGCCCGGCAGGGACGCCAGGACCCCGCCGAGGCCGCAGCGGGCCTGTGTGACGGCGAACCGGGCGGTCTGCGCGTCGAGGTGAGGGAAGACGAACCCGGACGGGCGTCGGTAGTACAGCGACCGGACCTGCGTCAGGTCTGCGGTGCGGGTGGGCGTCGCCAGGGTGCCGGCGATCCCGTCGTTGGTGATGGTGGCCGCAACGGTCAAGGTGGCGGGGAAGTCCCCGGAGTCGAACCGCACGACCGGGAGATCCCGGTCGTGCAATTCGCTGATCACCAGGTCCGTTGTGGGGTCGTCAAGGTTGGTGACGACCAGCACCGGACCGGCGGTCACTGGTCCGCGTCGCTACCGGTGTCGGAATCACCGGAACCGGCGTTGCCGTCCGGGCTGGTGGCGGTGGAGGGCTGGGTGCCGGTGCTCGTGCCGTGGCCCGGCATCTCCATGATGCCGCCGCTGGCGTTGTAGAACCGGGTGGTCTGCGACGCCGGGTCCAGCTCGGCGCGCGAGTAGGCGGGCGCGGGGGCCCCTGGGTAGGGCGCCATCCGGCTGACCCCGAACGGCGGCGGGGTGGGCAGGCCCGAAGGCAGCGGCGTTCCGGTGGGGATGCGATCGGCGTGGCTGAACATGTCGTGGTCCTCCAGTGGTCGCGGATCTGATGGGCCCGCCGCGCGCTCCGGGTGATGATCCGGGCGGGCTCGCCGGTGCGCGCGGCGGGATGGTGCACGGCCCGGTCCTTCTTCGGTGGGCGGGCCGTTTGCTCCCGGTCGGGGGTGCCGGGGGCGTCCTCCCCGTGAGGGGGAGGAGTCGGGTGTCAGATCGTTTTGGGTTTGGCGTCGGGCGTGTTGACGGCGCTCGTAGGCCTGTCGTGTTGGGCGCTGGTGACTTGTGCCCAGAGCAGGGGGAGAGCGGCGCTGTTGCCGAGGATCCAGACCAGGCCGAGTACGCCGATCCAGTGGGGTAACGGCCGGCCGGCAGGGCGTACAGCGGGAGTCAATACGGAGGTAGAGGCGGGCTCCGGGGACACGAGACTTCCTTCGGGTATCGGGGGCAGACTGGGGACGTACGGGCGCTCGAGCGCGGCCGCTGTGGCCCGCTGCGCCACCAGGCCGGTCACCAGGCAGGCCCGGCATTTGGCCCTGGCCGCAGGGACGTCGGCGGCGTAGACGGTGACAACGGGCGTCACCGGCAGCTCCGTGGCCCCGCACAGCAGGCACGCCCCGGTCGTCCACGGGCGGGCGTCGAGCAGTACGTGTTCGGCGCTGGTCAGCTCCGGTAGGTGCGCGCTACCGCGGAGGGTCATGACGGAAGCAGGGGCAAGGGTGGAGTGCCTGGCAGCGCGGGCGTGCCATTAAGTCGCACTACCGGTCGTGGGAGGTCCGGCCGGAACCGGTTCAGGGCGTGGTGCAGACAGTCCGCGTCCACCAGATGGCCCAGTCTGGGCGGCGTGCGCCAGTGCGGCCCGGGTGCGATGCGGGCGCCGGCCCGCGGCAGGAGGACCTTGAAGGGACCGCCAAAGCACAACCCGTGTGCGTGTTCCCATGTGTGGACGGTGCCGGGCGGTACGAGCCACATCAGCGCGTCACGCTCGTAGTTCGCGATGACCGGGCCGCACCCGCCGACCTGGAAGCGGTCCATCCACCGCACCACCCGGTCACCCGCCTCACCGTACGAGGTCAGCACGATGTCCCAGTCCGCCCCGCACAAGGCTTCCGCGCAGCCGCTGTAGGCATTGGCCATGAGCATGCGGACCGCATCTGCAAGGTCGCTCAACTCAGCCCGAAGACCTGTGGCGCTGTGTGCCCGGTCCGGTTCACTTGCTGCCTCAGTAGTGCGGCACTGCTTCAGTGCGTGCTGCTCATCGAAGTTCGGCATCTCCGAGTTCCCACCAGCCGCGAGCCCCAGCATCGTCGGATAGGTGAGTAAGGCCTCCGTGTGGTCTGCGGCAGCGACTCGGGCCAGGGGGAGCTGTCGGCGCCCGGACTCAGGCGGGGCGGGGGAGTCGCAGTTGGCGTACTCGCCGACGGCATTCAAGCCGCGAAGTTGGGCGTGGGGTCGGAGCTCCTCGACGATCCGGTAGACGTTGCCGCATCGCGTCGTGAAAGCCTGAGGCGGCTTACTGCTGGACTCGTTGATCTGGCTGGTCATCGGCTGGACTTCGTAGGGGAGGAGGACGGGCCGAAACCCTGCCGATTACGATGTGCCATGGTGCCTGCCTCTACGTCAGATGGTCGGCCAGGCCCGTAGCGTGCGGGCCTGAGGGCTGATCGCTTCACCATCGCCGAGCAGGGCGTTCCACGCTTCCCACCGATGGGTACCCACCGTGGGGATAGGGTGACATTGGGTACGGACATCAACGGCCGCACGGGGTACCTCATGAGCGATCAATCGACGGCGTTGCCACCGGAGCTGCTTGAGCGGCTCGAGATGAGAGCGGCACTTTCTGCCCACGACTTCGGTACGGTCTTCCTGCTGGCACGGAGCGAAGCTGGCATCAGCTACTCGCGGATCGCCGCTGCCTGCGACATCAAGCCCGAGCGAGTTGGGACGCTCGCTCGCGGCCGCGGCCGCATTACGACGTACGAGAAGATCGCACTCATCGCAGACGTGTTCCGCATTCCGGGGCACATGGTGGGCCTGGCCCCTCGAGAATGGGAAGCAGCGACGGATACCGACGATGCACTACGCCGCCGCCAATTCTTGAAGGCCTCTGCCGCGGCGGGCGCTGGCCTTGCCGGTGGCTTGCCAGAGCCCGAACGACTGCAGACTGGTCGGCGAGTTGACGCCAGCATCCCGGACCACCTGCGCAGACGCACAGCCCGGCTGAGGGCGTTGGATGACATCCTCGGCGGCGGGGACACGTATCGCGTGTACCTGGGTGAGTATCACGAGACGCGCCACCTGGTCCGCCACGCCGTGTGCTCCGAGCCGGTCCGCCGCAGCCTGCTCGCCGTGCTGGCCGAGCAGGCTCAGCAGGCCGGATGGGCAGCGTTCGACGGAGGCCGCCGCGCCGAGGCCCGCGGTCTGTACGAGGCAAGCCACCATGCTGCCTCGGAGGCCGGTGACTCGGGACTGGCCGGCAACGCCCTCGCCTTCCTGGCTTACCAGACGCTCGGCGGCGAACCGCGGACCGCCGTCGAGATTGCTGCACGGTCATGCGTGACCGCCGGACCGGACGCTGCGGCCGGGGTCCGCGCTCTGCTGTATGAGCGCCTCGCATGGGCTCATGCGGTTGCGGGGAACGCAGCCGAGACCGAACGCGCATTGGCGACAGCACGCGACGCCCTTGGAGAAGCGGCTGGCGCCCCACAGCCGAACTGGTCGGCCTGGGTCGACAGCAACGAACTCGACATCATGACCGGCCGGTGCTGGACCGAACTGAAACGTCCTCTCCGTGCCGTCCCCGTGCTGGAGAAGGCTCTCGGCGCCTTCGACGACACATGTGCGCGGGACAAGGCGCTCTACCTGTCGTGGCTGGCGGACTCCTACCTAGCCGCTGGCGAGGTTGAGCAAGCGGCCGCCGTGACCGGTCGCGCCCTTGACCTGTCGACCGGAGTGGCGTCTGTGCGGCCCCGGCAACGGCTCGGACCAGTTCTACAGCGGCTTGGTGACCACCGTGCTCTCCCCGCAATCGCCGACGTACTAGAGAAAGCGCGCGCTTGACTACTCGACGGGGACAGGCGTGGTGCTGGCGCTGATCCAGCGTAGGCAGCCCTCCGATCCGGTGACGATCGGCGTCGCTGAGAGCTGTGGATTATCCCAAGGGTGATGCTTGAGGACGTGAGCCTCCAGCGCGGGGTACCGCCCCGCCGAGGTCGTCATGACGAGCTTCCACTCCTCACCGGTGCCAAATGCGCCGGCGTGCCAGAACGCCGAGGTTACGGGTCCGATGATCTGGGCTCCTGCGGCCAGGCGCTCGCTGACCGCCGATCGGGCCAGCGCAACAGCCTGGTCGCGTGTCTCCGTCGCTGTGCTCACTTCGAGGTACTCAGCCATGGTGGCGAGCGTAGCCGCCGGAGTACACGAGGGGCTCGGCCCGTCTGTGGATTGGGGCTAGCGTTCGATGTGGAAGCGGCCTTGTGAGATGACGGCTTGGCGGAGTTTGGTGGTGAAGTCGGGGGTGCGGGCGATGCGGTCGACTCCGCCGGCTTTGCTTTGACGCAGGGCGGTTTTGAAGTTTTGTTCGAGGACTCCGGTCATGCGGGTCATCAGGTCGTCGTTGAGGTGTTCGAGGTCGATGTGGAGCAGGTCCCGCGGGGCGGGCTGGCGTAGCCGGGTGAGGGTGTAGGCGGACATTGCTGCCAGCGGGTAGAGCCAGTTCTCCAGGGTTTCTCCGAGCAGGGGGTGGTCTTCGGCGTAGTGGGTCAGGAAGTCGCGCAGGTGGGTGTGAACGTCCAGACTCAGGCGGTAGATGTCCAGGTCCTGCCTTGGCGAGAAGATCTGGCCGTAGTGCTGGTCGTCCAGGAGGAGGGCTTCGGAGTGCCGGAGGGCGGTGTGCGGCTCGCGCTGTGCGAAGGCGGTGAACTCTCGAGCGAGGCGGGTCATGCTGACGACGCGGTCGAGGGGGAAGCCGAGGTTGCGGTAGTAGCCGGCACGGCGTTCGTAGTAGTAGCCGCCGGAGTGGGTGAGGCTCTCCTCGATGTCCTTCTGGATGGGCTCCGTTGCGCGCAGGGCACCGGCCGGTAGTTGGGTCTGGCTGTTGGTGGCCCTGATGATCCGGTCGCGGGCGGTGCCTGACTCTGGGGCCACCACGATTTTGACCAGGAGGGACCTGTCGCGGTGCTGGCCGCCGTTTTGGAAGTAGGCGTAGACCTCGTGGCTGGTCTGCAGGCCGTTGACGATCTGAGGATCCTTGACGACGATCTTCTTGCCGGCGATCTGCGCCGCGTCGGCGACGACGGTGACGCCGTTGTTGAACCACCAGAAGTCCTCGCCCGTACCTGACTTGAGGGTTTCGCCGATGGCGTTGTTCACTGCGGTGGACCCTGCGTAGTCACGCACATTCGACTCGAACAGCTCCAGCCTCAACGCCTCATTGTCGGAGGTGATGAAGCGGTAGTACTCGTCCAGCCTTGCCAGGCAGACATATCCCTCGCCCAGCGACGTGCTCATCGGTGTCTCGGAGAACACTAGCTGCGCTACGGCCCTGGCCCCGCGGGCGGTACGCTCACGCAAGTCTGCGGCGTTGAGGTACTCGATGTCCGCCGCGGCATCAGAGGTGATCTTCGCCAGCTCCCGCCGCAGCCGGTCCCCCTTGGACTTCACATTCGGGTGCGGGCTCTCCGCAGCCTTGCTGGCGTAGATCACTTTGACGCGGACCTGAGGAAACGAGGAGGCCAGCTCCTCCAGGATGTGCAGGAAGCGCCGGGTGCGATCCAGGAGCTTGGCATTGGTGTGGGGCGCCAGTTCTTCCTCATCGCGTCCCATGTTGAGCAGATCTGGCAGGTGGAAGGCCAGCTTCTCGATCACCGTCTCCTGGTAGCCCGTGGAGGTCTTGGCCTGCAGGATGACTAGCTCGATGATGCGGGCACGCGGCGACAGATACCGGTGGGCATCCGCGGTCACATACCGGTCGTCCACAAACGTCCAGATGCCGTCGATCCCACAGTCATGCGCCCCGTCCACGATGCCGTCCATGATCTCGTCATTGTCGAGATCCCACTCCTGAAGCGCCTTGTCGGCAGCGAAGAAGGTGAAGAAGTCCTCCCGGCTCTTGCCGGGTGCCAGGTGCCGGTGCTGGTCATCCAGAATGCGGTCGAGCAGGCGCTGGTCGTTGTTCTGCACAGACGTCATGCAATCCCCCCACCGAACGGCAAAACCCCCGAAAATCCTGACAGGTGAACGTCAGGGTGAACACCCCCATGTATGCACCTAACCAGCACGCAACGCACCGCGTGGGGTCAGAGCAGTCCGGCCTGCGACCGGAGGAGGGGTATCCCTCGCTCCAGCCGATAGGTGATCTTCCGCTGGGGGGTGGCTACGGCCGTGGGTGCCGGCGTTGGGCCCTTTCACCGACGGTGTTGACCACTGCCTGATCTCGGATGCGGTCCGCGCGGCCGAGAAGCATCGGTTCCTCTGGTTCGACAAGGCCGGACGCTGAGCGGACGCCACGGACGAGACCGCGCCCGCCGAGGACACCTTGGACAGCTGGGCGCCGTGCGTCCAATTTGCCGCTTTCCTAGAAGCCGTTTCTCTATCGATCATGGTGAGCATTGGTTCGAGTGTGGCGACTCGGTCGGGTGATCTCCGGGATGTCCGGGCATGAGGGTAGGGCC
>NZ_JBEXYN010000077.1:0-21091 GCF_040630935.1 Streptomyces sp. NPDC005722 | reverse complement strand
AACCCCCCCCCCCCCCCCAACCCCCCCCCCCCCCCCCCCCCCTCCCCGGGCCCGGGGGGGGGGGGGGGCCCCCCCGCGGGGGGGGGGGGGGGGGGGGGGCCCGCGGGGGGCCCCCCGCCACCGGGACCGTCACCAGCCCCGTTCGCGCCATTCGCCGAGGTGGGGGCGCTCGTCGCCGAGCGTGGTGTCCTTGCCGTGACCGGGGTAGACCCAGGTCTCGTCCGGGAGGCGGTCGAAGAGCTTGGCCTTGACCCCCTCGTAGAGGCTCGTGAAGTGGTCCGGGTTGTTGTGCGTGTTGCCGACGCCGCCCGGGAAGAGGCAGTCACCGGTGAAGATGTGCGGGTGCCCGTGGGGGTCGTCGTAGATCAGGACGATGCTGCCGGGCGTGTGGCCGACCAGGTGCCGGGCGGTGAGCTCGACCCGGCCGACCTGGATCCGGTCGCCGTCCTCGACCGGCACGTCGGTGGGGACGGGGATCCCCTCGGCGTCGTGGCGGCCCGCGTAGGTGCGGGCGCCGGTCGCGTCGACCACGGCCCGCAGCGCCTGCCAGTGGTCGGCGTGGCGGTGGGTGGTGACGACGGACGCGAGACCGTCGTTGCCGGCGACCTCCAGGAGCGTGTGCGCGTCGTTCGCCGCGTCGACGAGCAGCTGCTCGTCCGTGGCGCGGCAGCGCAGCACGTACGCGTTGTTCTCCATGGGGCCGACCGCGACCTTGGTGATGATGAGGTCCTTGAGTTCGTGCACGTCGGGCGCGCCCCCGACCGTGACCTCGCCGCTGTACGTCATGGCGTCAGCCTAGTGGCGGCAGCACCGGCAGCGGCACGTCGGGCCGGGCGGACAGGCCGTGGCCGTCGGAGCGGCCGCTGACCCAGGCGAGCAGCGCGTGCCGGGGCCCGTCGACGGTGAGTTCGGGCTCGCTGGCGGCGCCGATCACCCACTTCTCGCCGCTCTCGGTGTCGTGGATGCGGACGGCGGCGACCCCCTCGTGGCCCGACAGGTCGTCGATGATGGCGCCGAGCTCCCGCGCCGCGAAGTCCTCGGGGAGGTGCGCGCAGGTGTACTCCAGGCCGAGGTCGACGTGGTGGAAGTAGATCTCCAGGAGCCGCAGGTACGGGATCTCCGCCGCGGCGGTCACCCGGCCGGAGCGCATGACGACCTGCGCGGCCCAGTTCTGCGGCGGCAGCTCCTCGATGGCCAGGGCCAGCCGGTCGGCGGAGGTCCGCAGGTCGTCGAGGTGCTCGGCGAGGGTGCGGCCGGCGCCCGCCTCGATGTCCTTCTCCCGGCGCTCGCCGCTCTCGTACTGCGGGGTCTCCTCGCCGGTGCGGGCCCAGATGAGCAGGTTGACCAGGGAGTCCGCGTTGCGCGCGAGGTGGGCCAGCACATGGCCGCGGGTCCAGCCCGGCAGCCGCGACGGCTCGGCGACGCACGCGGGGGGCATGGCGGCCACGGTCTCGATCAGTCGTTCGGTGGCCTCTCGGAGTTCGGCCGCATCGTGGTCGGGGTCGGGTCGTTGGACAGACACGGGGCCTCCTGGTCGGACCTGATCGACGTCTCCACCGAGACGCTAGCGCGGGACACTCATTCGGGTGAAGCTGCCGCACCGATGCCGGAAATCGAATGTGCGTGCTATAGGCTCGCTGTCAACACAACCGGAAGAAAACTCGTCGGCGCCCCGTTTAGGCTGTCTGGGGGTGCTGTCCCTTGTCTGCCTTTTGAAAGGTGCGCACTGGCGTGGCCGATCGTCTCACCGTCCGTGGCGCTCGCGAGCACAATCTGAAGAACGTCTCGCTCGACCTGCCACGGGACTCGCTCATCGTGTTCACCGGCCTCTCGGGGTCGGGCAAGTCCTCCCTGGCGTTCGACACGATCTTCGCCGAGGGCCAGCGTCGCTACGTGGAGTCGCTCTCCTCGTACGCACGGCAGTTCCTGGGCCAGATGGACAAGCCGGACGTCGACTTCATCGAGGGTCTGTCGCCCGCGGTCTCGATCGACCAGAAGTCCACCTCGCGCAACCCGCGCTCGACGGTCGGCACGATCACCGAGGTCTACGACTACCTCCGCCTGCTCTTCGCCCGCATCGGCAAGCCGCACTGCCCCGAGTGCGGCCGGCCGATCTCCCGGCAGTCGCCCCAGGCGATCGTCGACCGGGTGCTGGAGCTGGAGGAGGGTTCCCGCTTCCAGGTGCTCTCGCCGCTGGTGCGCGAGCGCAAGGGCGAGTTCGCCGACCTCTTCTCCGACCTGCAGACCAAGGGCTACAGCCGGGCCCGGGTGGACGGCGTGACCGTCCAGCTGACCGAGCCGCCGAAGCTCAAGAAGCAGGAGAAGCACACCATCGAGGTGGTCATCGACCGCCTCACCGTCAAGGAGAGCGCCAAGCGCCGGCTGACCGACTCGGTCGAGACCGCCCTCGGCCTGTCCGGCGGCATGGTGATCCTGGACTTCGTCGACCTCCCCGAGGACGACCCGCAGCGCGAGCGGATGTTCTCCGAGCACCTCTACTGCCCGTACGACGACCTGTCCTTCGAGGAGCTGGAGCCCCGCTCCTTCTCCTTCAACTCGCCCTTCGGCGCCTGCCCGGAGTGCACCGGCATCGGCACCCGCATGGAGGTCGACCCGGAGCTGATCGTCCCCGACGAGGACAAGTCCCTCGACGAGGGCGCCATCGCCCCCTGGTCGCTCGGCCACACCCGGGACTACTTCCAGCGACTGATCGGCGCGCTCGCCGACGAGCTGGGCTTCCGTACCGACATCCCGTGGGCGGGGCTGCCGCAGCGCGCGAAGAAGGCACTGCTCAACGGCCACAAGACGCAGATCGCGGTGCGCTACCGCAACCGCTACGGGCGCGAGCGCTCGTACACCACCTCCTTCGAGGGCGCGATCCCCTTCGTCCGCCGCCGGCACGCGGAGTCCGAGAGCGACTCCAGCCGCGAGCGCTTCGAGGGGTACATGCGCGAGGTGCCCTGCCCCACCTGTGAGGGCACCCGCCTCAAGCCGATCGTCCTGGCGGTCACCGTCCAGGAGAAGTCCATCGCCGAGGTCGCCGCGATGTCCATCAGCGACTGCGCGGAGTTCCTGCGCGGCATGAAGCTGAGCGCGCGCGAGAAGACCATCGCCGAGCGGGTGCTGAAGGAGGTCAACGAGCGGCTGCGCTTCCTGGTCGACGTCGGCCTGGACTACCTCTCGCTCAACCGCGCGGCCGGCACCCTGTCCGGCGGCGAGGCCCAGCGGATCCGGCTCGCCACCCAGATCGGCTCGGGCCTGGTGGGCGTGCTCTACGTGCTGGACGAGCCGTCGATCGGCCTCCACCAGCGGGACAACCACCGGCTCATCGAGACCCTGGTGCGGCTGCGCGACCTCGGCAACACCCTGATCGTGGTGGAGCACGACGAGGACACCATCAAGACCTCCGACTGGGTGGTCGACATCGGCCCGGGCGCGGGTGAGCACGGCGGCAAGGTGGTGCACAGCGGTTCGCTCAAGGAGCTGCTGCGCAACAAGGAGTCGCTGACCGGCCAGTACCTGGCGGGCAAGCGCCGGATCCCGATCCCCGACGTGCGCCGCCCGCTGGACGGGGAGCGCCGGCTGACCGTGCACGGCGCCCGGGAGAACAACCTGCGGGACATCGACGTGTCCTTCCCGCTGGGTGTCTTCACGGCGGTCACCGGGGTCTCCGGCTCCGGCAAGTCCACCCTGGTCAACGACATCCTGTACACGCACCTGGCCCGTGAGCTGAACGGCGCCCGGGGCGTCCCGGGCCGGCACACCCGTGTCGACGGGGACGACCTGGTCGACAAGGTGGTCCACGTCGACCAGTCGCCGATCGGCCGCACCCCGCGTTCCAACCCGGCCACGTACACGGGTGTCTTCGACCACGTCCGCCGGCTGTTCGCGGAGACGATGGAGGCGAAGGTCCGCGGCTACCTGCCGGGCCGCTTCTCCTTCAACGTCAAGGGCGGCCGCTGCGAGAACTGCTCCGGCGACGGCACCATCAAGATCGAGATGAACTTCCTCCCGGACGTCTACGTGCCGTGCGAGGTCTGCCACGGTGCCCGGTACAACCGGGAGACCCTGGAGGTCCACTACAAGGGCAAGTCCATCGCCGAGGTCCTGGACATGCCGATCTCCGAGGCGCTGGACTTCTTCGAGGCGGTCCCGACGATCGCCCGGCACCTGCGCACCCTCACCGAGGTCGGGCTGGGCTACGTCCGGCTGGGGCAGTCCGCCACGACCCTGTCCGGTGGTGAGGCGCAGCGCGTGAAGCTCGCCTCCGAGCTGCAGAAGCGCTCCACCGGCCGCACGGTCTACGTGCTGGACGAGCCCACCACGGGTCTGCACTTCGAGGACATCAGCAAGCTGATCAAGGTGCTCTCCGGACTGGTGGAGAAGGGCAACACCGTGATCGTCATCGAGCACAACCTCGATGTGATCAAGACGGCCGACTGGGTCATCGACATGGGCCCCGAGGGCGGCAGCGGCGGCGGCTTGGTGATCGCCGAGGGCACCCCGGAGCAGGTCGCGGGCGTGGGGGCGAGCCACACCGGCAAGTTCCTCAGGGACATCCTGGGCGCCGAGCGGGTCTCCGACGCCCCGCCGGTCCCGGCCAAGAAGCGGGCGGCCCCGCGGAAGAGGGCGGCGGCGAAGGCCTGACGGCAGGGCTCAGGGTTTCGGCACGTATGGTGCAGCTTTCAAGCTCTTTTCCCTACGTGCCGAAGCGGAGCCCTCCATGGCCGACACCAGCGCCCTGCCCCCCTGCCGCCGTACCGTCCTGAAGGGCGCGGCCCTCGTGGGCGTCGCCGGGGTCGGCCTCACCGCCTGCGGCGGTCCCGGCGCGGCGGCCCCCGAGGGTCCCGTCGAGCTGGGCGCGGCCACCGAGGTCCCGGTCGGCGGTGCCAAGCTCTACCGCGAGGCCAAGATAGTCGTGGCGCAGCCCACGCAGGGCAGCTACCGGGCCTTCAGCGCCGTGTGCACCCACCAGGGCTGCACCTGCGACAAGGTGGAGGACACCGCGCTGTCCTGCCCCTGCCACGGCAGCGTCTTCGACGCCGCCACCGGCGCCGTCCGCACCGGCCCCGCGACCAAGCCGCTGACCAAGGTCGACGTCCAGGTCAAGGACGGCAAGCTCGTCGCCGGGACCGGGGCCTGAGACGGCGGGAATGTCACCGTCAATCAGTAGGGTGGGGGCATGGCCGATCCCTCCAGCTACCGCCCCAAGCCGGGACAGATTCCGGACTCTCCCGGGGTGTACAAGTTCCGGGACCAGCACGGCCGGGTGATCTACGTCGGGAAGGCGAAGAGCCTGCGCCAGCGGCTCTCCTCGTACTTCCAGGACCTCGCGAACCTGCACCAGCGCACCCGCACGATGGTCACCACCGCCGCCTCCGTGGAATGGACGGTGGTGGCCACCGAGGTCGAGGCGCTGCAGCTGGAGTACTCCTGGATCAAGGAGTACGACCCGCGCTTCAACGTGAAGTACCGGGACGACAAGAGCTACCCCTCGCTCGCCGTCACCCTGAACGAGGAGTTCCCCCGCGTCCAGGTGATGCGCGGCCCCAAGCGCAAGGGCGTGCGCTACTTCGGCCCGTACGCGCACGCCTGGGCGATCCGCGAGACGGTGGACCTGCTGCTGCGGGTCTTCCCCGTGCGCACCTGCTCCTCCGGGGTGTTCAAGCGCTCCGCGCAGATCGGCCGCCCCTGTCTGCTGGGGTACATCGGCAAGTGCTCGGCCCCCTGCGTCGGCCGGGTCAGCGCCGAGGAGCACCGTGAACTGGCCGAGGAGTTCTGCGACTTCATGGCCGGCCGCACCGGCACCTACCTCCGCCGCCTGGAGCAGCAGATGCGGGACGCGGCCGCGGCCATGGAGTACGAGAGGGCGGCCCGGCTCCGCGACGACATCGAGGCGCTCAAGCGCGCCATGGAGAAGAACGCGGTCGTCCTCGCCGACGCCACCGACGCCGACCTGATCGCCGTCGCCGAGGACGAGCTGGAGGCCGCCGTCCAGATCTTCCACGTCCGCGACGGCCGGGTGCGCGGTCAGCGCGGCTGGGTCACCGACCGCGTCGAGGAGGTCGGCACCCCCGAGCTGGTCGAGCACGCGCTGCAGCAGCTGTACGGCGAGGAGCGGGGCGAAGGGGTGCCCAAGGAGGTGCTGGTGCCCGCGCTGCCCGACCCGTACGAGCCCGTGCAGCAGTGGCTCACCGAGCGCCGGGGCTCCCAGGTGAGCCTGCGGATACCGCAGCGCGGCGACAAGAAGGACCTGATGACCACCGTGCAGCGCAACGCCCAGCAGGCGCTGGTGCTGCACAAGACCAGGCGCGCCTCCGACCTCACGACGCGTTCGCGCGCCCTGGAGGAGATCGCCGAGGCGCTGGACCTGGACTCGGCGCCGCTGCGCATCGAGTGCTTCGACATCTCCCACCTCCAGGGCGACGACGTCGTCGCCTCGATGGTGGTCTTCGAGGACGGACTCGCCCGCAAGAGCGAGTACCGCCGCTTCCAGATCAAGAGCTTCGCCGGCCAGGACGACGTCCGGTCGATGCACGAGGTGGTCTCCCGGCGCTTCCGCCGCTACCTGCTGGAGAAGCAGAAGACCGGCGAGTGGGTGGACGGCGACGGCAACGGGGCCGAGGAGGTCGACGGCGCCGGCACGGGAGGAACCGACGGCAACGGCGTCGCGGGCAGCGGCGGCGAGGTCGCCGGCGGACCCATCGACCCGGACACGGGCCGGCCGCGCAAGTTCGCCTACCCCCCGCAGCTGGTCGTCGTGGACGGCGGGCAGCCGCAGGTCGCCGCCGCCCAGCGGGCCCTGGCGGAGCTCGGGGTGGAGGACGTGGCGGTGTGCGGCCTGGCCAAGCGCCTGGAGGAGGTCTGGCTGCCCGGCCAGGACGACCCCGTCATCCTGCCGCGCACCAGCGAGGGCCTGTACCTGCTGCAGCGGGTCCGGGACGAGGCCCACCGCTTCGCCATCGCCTACCAGCGCAACAAGCGATCCAAGTCGATGAAGTCCGGTGCCCTGGACGCGGTGCCGGGCCTCGGCGAGAGCCGCCGCCAGGCGCTGCTGAAGCACTTCGGCTCGCTCAAGCGGCTGCGCGCGGCGACGGTCGAGCAGATCTGCGAGGTTCCCGGGGTCGGCAGGCGCACCGCCGAGGCCGTGCTGGCCGCGCTGGCCGGCGCCGCCCCCGCCGGTCCCGCGGTGAACACCGCCACAGGAGAGATCATTGAGGAAGAGGGGACGGCCGGTCCGGTGACCGTCCCCACGGAACGGGGGCACGACTCATGAACGCGAACGACGGAGGCGGAGAACAGGTGACGACCGGAGGAGCGGGAGAGGCCGCCGAGGCCATCCCCGAACTCGTGATCATCTCGGGCATGTCCGGTGCCGGGCGCAGCCACGCGGCCAAGTGCCTGGAGGACCTCGGCTGGTTCGTCGTGGACAACCTGCCGCCCGCCCTCATCCCCACCATGGTCGACCTCGGCGCCCGCTCGCAGGGCAACGTGGCACGGATCGCGGTGGTCGTGGACGTCCGCGGCCGACGCTTCTTCGACAACCTCCGCGAGTCCCTCGCGGACCTGGACTCCAAGGGCGTCAAGCGCCGGGTGCTCTTCCTCGAGGCCTCCGACGAGACGCTGGTGCGCCGCTTCGAGTCGGTGCGCCGCCCGCACCCGCTGCAGGGCGACGGCCGCATCGTCGACGGCATCGCCAAGGAACGCGAGCTGCTGAGCGAGCTGCGCGGCGACGCGGACCTGGTGATCGACACCTCCAGCCTCAACGTCCACGAGCTGCGGGCCAAGATGGACGCCCAGTTCGCCGGCGAGGAGGAGCCGGAACTGCGGGCCACCGTCATGTCCTTCGGCTTCAAGTACGGCCTCCCCGTCGACGCCGACCTGGTGGCCGACTGCCGCTTCCTGCCCAACCCGCACTGGGTGCCGGAGCTGCGGCCGTACACCGGTCTCAACGACGAGGTCGCCACGTACGTGTTCAACCAGCCCGGCGCCAAGGAGTTCCTCGACCGCTACGCCGAGCTGCTGCACATCGTCAACGCCGGCTACCGCCGTGAGGGCAAGCGCTACGTGACCATCGCGGTCGGCTGCACCGGCGGCAAGCACCGCAGCGTCGCCATGTCCGAGCGTCTGGCCGCGCGGCTGTCCGCCGACGGAGTGGAGACGGTCGTCGTCCACCGGGACATGGGGCGCGAGTGATCAGGACGACTCGGCGCTTGCGCCGGTCGGCGGGGCGCAGCGGGGCCACGCCCAAGGTCGTGGCATTGGGAGGCGGGCACGGACTGTCCGCCTCCCTGTCCGCCCTGCGCCGCATCACCCAGGACCTGACCGCCGTGGTCACGGTCGCCGACGACGGCGGCTCCAGCGGCCGCCTGCGCCAGGAGATGGGGGTGCTGCCGCCCGGCGACCTGCGCAAGGCGCTGGCCGCGCTGTGCGGCGACGACGAGTGGGGCCGGACCTGGTCCCAGGTCGTCCAGCACCGTTTCGTCAGCCAGGGCGACCTGCACGGCCACGCCGTGGGCAACCTGCTGATCGTGGCGCTGTGGGAGCAACTCGGCGACCCCGTGGCGGCCCTGGAGTGGGTGGGCCGGCTGCTCGGCGCGCACGGCAGGGTGCTGCCCATGTCGGCGGTGCCGCTGGAGCTCACCGCCACGGTGCGCGGCCACGACCCGGAGGAGCCGGAGGAGGTCACGACCGTCCACGGCCAGGCCACCGTCGCCCTCACCCCCGGTGAGGTGCAGGAGGTGCAACTGGTGCCGAGCGACCCGCCGGCCGTCCCCGAGGCGGTGCAGTCCGTGCTCGACGCGGACTGGGTGGTGCTCGGCCCCGGTTCCTGGTTCTCCTCCGTGATGCCGCACCTGCTGGTGCCCGATCTGGCGTCCGCGCTCATGGAGACCAGGGCCCGCAAGGTGCTCGCGCTCAACCTCGCACCGCAACCGGGTGAGACCGAGGGCTTTTCTCCGCAGCGTCACTTGGAGGTTTTGGCCCGACACGCCCCTAAACTCACCATCGACGTGGTGCTGGCCGACGAGGCCGCCGTACTCGACCGCGACAGCCTCATACAGGCAGCCGAGCGTTTGTCGGGCACGGTGGAGCTGGCCCGGGTCGCCGCCCCCGACGGGCCGCGGCACGATCCGGAACTGCTGGCTGCCGCGTTCGACCGGATTTTTCGTATGCATGGAAGGATCGGCCCATGGCGATGACGGCAGCGGTGAAGGACGAGATCTCCCGGCTTCCCGTCACCCGGACCTGCTGCCGAAAGGCGGAGGTCTCGGCGATCCTGAGGTTCGCGGGCGGACTGCACCTGGTCAGCGGACGCATCGTGATCGAGGCGGAGCTGGACACCGGGATCGCCGCGCGCAGGCTGCGCAAGGACATCCTGGAGATCTTCGGGCACTCCTCCGACCTGGTCGTCATGGCGGCCAGCGGACTGCGGCGCGGCAGCCGGTACGTGGTGCGGGTGGTCGCCGGCGGTGACCAGCTGGCCCGCCAGACCGGCCTGGTGGACGGCCGCGGCCGCCCCATCCGCGGCCTGCCCCCGCAGGTCGTGTCCGGGGCCACCTGCGACGCCGAGGCCGCCTGGCGCGGGGCGTTCCTGGCTCACGGCTCGCTGACCGAGCCGGGCCGTTCCTCCTCGCTGGAGGTCACCTGCCCCGGCCCCGAGGCGGCCCTCGCCCTGGTCGGTGCCGCCCGCCGGCTGCAGATCGCCGCCAAGGCGCGCGAGGTCCGCAACGTAGACCGCGTGGTCGTCCGTGACGGTGACGCCATCGGCGCGCTGTTGACGCGGCTCGGCGCGCACGAGTCCGTACTGGCCTGGGAGGAGCGGCGGATGCGGCGTGAGGTGCGCGCCACCGCCAACCGGCTCGCCAACTTCGACGACGCCAACCTGCGCCGCTCGGCCCGCGCCGCGGTCGCCGCGGGCGCGCGCGTGCAGCGGGCCCTGGAGATCCTCGGCGACGACGTGCCCGAGCACCTCGCGGCGGCCGGCCGGCTCCGCATGGACCACAAGCAGGCCTCGCTGGAGGAGCTGGGCTCGCTCGCCGAACCGCCGCTCACCAAGGACGCGGTGGCGGGCCGGATCCGCCGCCTGCTGGCGATGGCCGACAAGCGCGCCTCGGACCTCGGCATCCCGGGCACCGAGTCCAACCTCACCGAGGAGATGGTGGGCTGAACCCGGCGCGGCCCGCCCGCCCCGTCCGGTTACCGGTCCGTACGGCGGGCACCCGTGGCGCCGATGTCACCGCCGGGAGCACGGGGAGGTAGGGTCGTCCTTGGTCGGGGACATCCCAATACGTCGCAGCCGGAGCGAAATGGCCTCCGGCACACCAGCGAGGAGATCGGTTCGTGACGATCCGCGTAGGCATCAACGGCTTTGGTCGCATCGGTCGCAACTTCTTCCGTGCCGCCCTGGACCAGGGTGCGGACATCGAGATCGTGGCTGTCAACGACCTGGGTGACACGGCCACCACCGCACACCTGCTCAAGTACGACACGATCCTGGGCCGCCTCAAGGCCGAGGTCACCCACACCGCCGACTCCATCACCGTCGACGGTCACACCATCAAGGTGCTGTCCGAGCGCAACCCCGCCGACATCCCGTGGGGCGAGCTCGGCGTCGACATCGTGATCGAGTCCACCGGCATCTTCACCAAGGCCGCGGACGCCAAGAAGCACATCGAGGGTGGCGCCAAGAAGGTCATCATCTCGGCGCCGGCCTCCGACGAGGACATCACGATCGTGATGGGCGTCAACAACGAGAAGTACGACCCGGCGAAGCACAACATCATCTCCAACGCCTCCTGCACCACCAACTGTGTGGCGCCGATGGCGAAGGTCCTCGACGAGAACTTCGGCATCGTCAAGGGCATGATGACCACGGTCCACGCGTACACCAACGACCAGCGCATCCTGGACTTCCCGCACAAGGACCTGCGTCGCGCCCGTGCCGCCGCGGAGAACATCATCCCCACCTCGACGGGTGCCGCGAAGGCCACCGCCCTGGTGCTGCCGCAGCTCAAGGGCAAGCTGGACGGCATCGCCATGCGCGTCCCGGTCCCGACCGGCTCCGTGACCGACCTGGTCATCGAGCTCGAGCGCGAGGTCACCAAGGACGAGGTCAACGCCGCCTTCCAGAAGGCCGCCGAGGGCCAGCTCAAGGGCGTCCTCGAGTACACCGAGGACCCGATCGTCTCCTCGGACATCGTCAACTGGCCGGCCTCCTGCACCTTCGACTCCTCGCTGACGATGGCGCAGGGCAAGCAGGTCAAGGTCATCGGCTGGTACGACAACGAGTGGGGCTACTCCAACCGTCTCGTCGACCTGACCGTGTTCGTCGGCGGCCAGCTCTGACACCCGCTCGACCGCCCGTCATGCGATGAGGACAGGGTCCGGACGACGTGCCGTCGTCCGGGCCCTGTCCCATGACGTGGCGGTTCGGGTGATCCGACCAGTCAGGACCAAGGCAGGGGAGCCTCCACCATGAAGACGATCGACGAACTCGTCGCCGAGGGGGTCGGCGGCAAGCGCGTGTTCGTGCGCGCCGACCTCAACGTGCCGCTGTCCGGCACCACCATCACCGACGACGGCCGCATCCGCGCCGTCGTGCCGACCATCGCCAAGCTGGCCGAGGCCGGCGCCAAGGTGATCGTCGCCTCCCACCTGGGCCGTCCCAAGGGCGCGCCCGACCCGCAGTTCTCGCTCGCCCCCGTCGCCGTGCGCCTGGGTGAACTCCTCGGCACGCAGGTGGCCTTCGCGACCGACACGGTCGGCGAGAGCGCCCGCGCGACGGTGGACGCCCTCACCGACGGTTCGGTGGCGCTGCTGGAGAACCTGCGCTTCAACCTGGGCGAGACCAGCAAGGACGACGCCGAGCGCGGCGCCTTCGCCGAGCAGCTGGCGGACCTGGCCGAGCTGTACGTCGGTGACGGCTTCGGCGCGGTGCACCGCAAGCACGCCTCGGTCTACGACCTGCCGGCCCGGCTGCCGCACGCCGCGGGTCTGCTGATCGCCACCGAGGTCGGTGTGCTGAAGAAGCTCACCGAGGACGTGGCCCGCCCGTACGCGGTGGTCCTCGGCGGTGCCAAGGTCTCCGACAAGCTGGGCGTGATCGACCACCTGCTGGACCGCGCCGACCGCATCCTGATCGGCGGCGGCATGCTCTTCACGTTCCTCAAGGCCCAGGGCCACGAGGTCGGCAAGAGCCTGGTGCAGGAGGACCAGCTCGACACCGTCGCGGAGTACCTGGAGCGTGCGAAGGCCAAGGGCGTGGAGTTCGTGCTGCCCCTGGACATCGTGGCCGCGCCGTCCTTCCCCGACCTGAAGAACCCGGTCGCCGGCAACCCCGTGACCGTGTCCGTCGACGCCTTCCCCGGCGACCTGATGGGCCTGGACATCGGTCCGGAGTCCCGCAAGCTCTTCGCCTCGAAGCTCGCCGACGCGGCGACCGTCTTCTGGAACGGCCCGATGGGCGTCTTCGAGCACCCCGACTACGCCGAGGGCACCCGCGCGGTCGCCCAGGCGCTGCTCGAAAGCCCCGCGTTCACGGTCGTCGGCGGCGGCGACTCCGCCGCGGCCGTCCGCATCCTGGGCTTCGACGAGAACGCATTCGGCCACATCTCGACCGGTGGCGGCGCGAGCCTCGAGTACCTCGAGGGCAAGACGCTCCCCGGCCTCGCCGCACTGGAGGACTGATCCGATGAGCACGCGCACGCCGATCATGGCGGGCAACTGGAAGATGAACCTCAACCACCTCGAGGCCATCCACCACGTCCAGAAGCTCGCCTTCTCGCTCAACGACAAGGACTACGACGCCGTCGAGGCCGTCGTACTGCCGCCCTACACCGATCTCCGGGGCGTCCAGACCCTGATCGAGGCCGACAAGCTGAAGATCAAGTACGGCGCCCAGGACCTGTCGGCGCACGACTCCGGCGCCTACACGGGTGAGATCTCCGGCCCGATGCTGGCCAAGCTGAAGTGCTCGTACGTGGTCATCGGCCACTCGGAGCGCCGGCAGTACCACCACGAGACCGACGAGCAGGTGAACGCCAAGGTCAAGGCGGCGTTCCGGCACGAGCTGACGCCGATCGTCTGCGTCGGCGAGGGCCTGGACGTCCGCAAGGCCGGCGAGCAGGTGGCCTTCACCCTCGCCCAGGTGGACGGTGCCCTGAAGGACGTCCCGGCCGAGCAGGCCGCGACCCTGGTCATCGCCTACGAGCCGGTGTGGGCCATCGGCACCGGCGAGGTCGCCACCCCCGACGACGCCCAGGAGGTCTGCGGGGCGATCCGCGGCCGGCTGGCCGAGCTGTACGGCCAGGAGGTGGCCGACGCGGTCCGCATCCAGTACGGCGGCTCGGTCAAGGCCGGCAACATCGCGGCGATCATGGCGCAGCCGGACGTGGACGGCGCCCTGGTCGGCGGTGCGGCGCTGGACCCGGAGGAGTTCGTCAAGATCATCCGGTTCCGCGACCAGTAAGTTCCGGGGCAGTAGGCTGTCGGGCCCTGCCCGAAGTACTCTGTCGGGGGTCGGAGCGCTGCGCAGCAGCGGCCCGGCCCCCGCGTCGTCCAAGGTCACCGAGAGAGTTGGTCCAGCTGTGGTCATCGGGTTCTCCATCGCCCTCATCATCTTCAGCCTGCTGCTGTTGCTGCTCGTGCTGATGCACAAGGGCAAGGGCGGCGGTCTGTCCGACATGTTCGGCGGCGGCATGCAGTCGTCCGTCGGCGGTTCCTCGGTGGCCGAGCGCAACCTCGACCGGATCACCGTCGTGATCGGTCTGCTGTGGTTTGCCTGCATTGTCGCCCTCGGCCTTCTGTTGAAGTTCCAGAAGTGACCGAGTCCCCGGCTTCCGGGGAGAACTGACGCCTCGTCGTCGGCGCGACTTATCATGGGAGGGCGTCATGGGATACGGTGCCCTTTCCCCGCAGGCGCGGGGGTGAACCGGTCTCCGTAAACTGGGCGACCTCGCAGCACCATCACGCAGGGAGTTACGACCGTGGCAAGTGGCAACGCGATCCGTGGTAGTCGGGTCGGGGCGGGGCCGATGGGAGAGGCCGAGCGGGGCGAGTCCGCGCCGCGCCTGCGCATCTCCTTCTGGTGCTCCAACGGGCACGAGACCCGGCCGAGTTTCGCGAGCGACGCGCAGATCCCCGAGACCTGGGACTGCCCGCGCTGCGGCTTCCCGGCCGGTCAGGACGAGGAGAACCCGCCGGCTCCGCCGCGCACCGAGCCGTACAAGACGCACCTGGCGTACGTACGGGAGCGGCGCAGCGCGGCCGACGGCGAGGCGATCCTCGCCGAGGCGCTGGCCAAGCTGCGCGGCGAGATCTGAGCCGTACCGGCTGAAGCTCCGCGGGGGCCCGGCCCGCGAGGACGCCTTCTTTCGCGGACCGGGCCCGTCGCGTCCCTCCGGTGCGTAACCGGAACGTATACTCCGTGTCGTGTCTCTGGTGATCGGCATCGATGCGGGCGGAACCCGGACGCGCGCCTACCTGGCCGAGGCGGCGCCCGACGGCGTGGTGCTCGGCGAGGGTGAGGGCGGGCCCGGCAACGCGATGACCGTCGAACGCGTGGCGCTGACGCAGCACCTCGCGGACGCCATCCGCGGCGCGGTCCCGGAGGACCGCAGGGGTGAGGTCACGACCGTCGTGGGCGGCTTCGCCGGCGCGGCCCTCGGCACCGGCCCCGAGACGGGGCACGAACTGGCCACCTCCTGTCTGCGGGCGGCGCTCGACAGCCACGGTGTCGGCGCGCCGCACGTGACGGTCTGCGGCGACATCGAGGTCGCCTTCGCCTCCGCGCCGGGCACCCCGGCCGACGGGCTGGCGCTGGTGGCCGGTACCGGAGCCGTGGCCGCGCGCATCGAGAAGCGCAACCAGACGCTCGTCGCGGACGGCAACGGCTGGCTGGTCGGCGACGAGGGCAGCGGTTTCTGGCTCGGCCGCGAGGTGATGAGGGCCGCCCTGCGGGCGCTGGACGGGCGCGGACCGTGGACGATCCTGGTCGAGGGCGTGCTCGCCCACTACATGGGCTCACCCGGAGGACCGTACCTCGCACAGGAGCGCCCCGGCGGCCAGGAGTGCCACGTGCTGCGCAACCGCCTGGTGCCGCTGGTGTACGCCGAACCCCCGGTCAGGCTGGCCCGGTTGAGCCCGCTCGCCGTCGCGGCCGACCGGGACGGCGACGAGGTCGCCGCGACCCTGCTGGACGACGCCGCCGACGAACTCGCCGCGACCGTCGCCGCGTTGGACCCCCGCCCCGGTGAACCCCTGGTCGTCACCGGCGGACTGCTGGGGCCGACGGGTCCGCTGCTCGGTCGCGTCGTGGCCCGTGCCGAGGAGATGGAACTGGACGTCATGCCGGTGCGCGACGGCGGCGCGGGAGCGCTGGCGCTGGCCCGCCTGCGGGTCGACGGGGACTGAGCGGGAGCGCACCGGGAGGTCCGGACGCACCCGAGGGGACGCAACCGACGGACGGCCCCGACAGGACGCCCCCGCCGGGGGATTGACGTGGACTAGACCTCTCGTCCATCGTTTCGGAGGAGCACCCACCGGATCACTGGACTCAGGGGGAATCGGCCATGGCCGACGACGTGACGACCACCGCCGCACGCTTCGCCGACGAGGCGAGGACGGTCATCGACCGCGTGGTCGCCGCCAACAAGGACTCCGTCGCCGCCGCCGCCCGGCTGCTCGCCGACTGCGTCGCCGCGGACGGCATCGTCCAGGCCTTCGGGACCGGCCACTCGCAGGCCACGGCACTGGAGATCGCCGGACGCGCCGGCGGACTGATCCCCACCAACCGCATCGGCCTGTCGGACCTGGTGGTCCGCGGCGGTGAGGACCTCTCGGTGCTCTCCGACCCGCTGCTGGAGCGGTCGCCCGGGCTCGGCAAGCGGCTGTACGAACTGGCCGCCCCCCACCCGCGGGACGTCTTCGTCGTGATCTCCAACTCGGGCGTCAACAACTCGATCGTCGACTTCGCCCTCCACGCGAAGGAGGCGGGCCACCCGCTGATCGCCCTGACCTCGTTGCAGCACACCCGTTCCGTCCCGGCGCTGCACGCGTCCGGCAAGCGGCTCGCCGACCTCGCCGACGTCGTCCTGGACAACGGCGCGCCGACCGGTGACGCCCTGCTGCCGCTGCCCGACGGCGGTTCGCTGTGCGGGATCTCGACGATCACCTCGGCCATGCTCGTCCAGATGACCGTCGCCGAGGCCGTGGGCCTGATGACCGCCGAGGGCCACCAGGCGCCGGTGTACGTCTCGGCCAACGTCCCCGGCGGCTTCGAGCGCAACCTCGTCCTGGAGCGCCACTACGGGGAGCGACTGCACCGCGGAGGGTTCTGACCTGCGGCCGAGCGGCGTTGTCAGTGGCCCCCGCTACGGTCTGTGACGAAGGTCGAGGACCGGTGAGCGGGGGTTTCCATGAGCGTCGGCATCGCGTACGACATCGAGCGCGCGCCCGGGTGGCGGGGCGGGTTCGGGCGGCTGTGGACGGCCGCGGCGGTCTCGCGGTTCGGTGACGGGCTGAGGGCGGCGGCGCTGCCGCTGCTCGCCGTGGGGCTGACCGACTCCCCGCTGCTGGTCTCGCTCGTCACCGCCGCGGGCTTCGTCCCCTGGCTCCTGTTCGGGCTGCTCGGCGGCGCGGTGGCCGACCGGGTCGACCAGCGGCGCGCCATGTGGGCCGTGGACGCCGTACGGGGCGCGCTCACCGCCGCCTTCGCGCTCGCGGTGTGGCTGGACCGGGCGGGCATCGTGCTGCTGCTCGTCCTGGCGTTCGCGCTGACCACGCTGCAGACCCTCTTCGACAACGCGGCGACCTCGCTGCTGCCCGCGGTCGTGCCCTCCCGGTCCCTGGGCCGCGCCAACGCCCGGCTGATGACCGCCCAGACCATGGCCGCGACCTTCCTCGCCGCGCCCTTGGTGCCGGTGCTCTTCGGCGTCACGGCAGCGCTGCCGTTCGGGGTGGACGCCCTGACCTACGCGGCCGCCGCCGTGCTGGTCGCCTCGCTGCGGGTGCCCCCGCCCGAACGGGCGGTGCGGCCCGCCGGCCGCACCCTGCGGCAGGACATCTCCGAGGGGATACGCGTGTTGTGGCGGGACCGGGTGCTGCGGGCGCTGTGCACCGCCAACACCGTGGTCAACGTGGGCATCGGCGCCCTGGTGGCGACCCTCGTCCTGCACGTCACCGGCTGGCTCCACGCGGGGCACACGGGGTACGCCGTCGTGCTGGTCGCCTACGGGGCGGGCAGCGTGGCCGGGGGAGCGGCCGCCGGACGGCTCTCGACGGTGCTGGGCGGCCGCGTCAGGAGCCTCGCACCGGGGCTGGCGCTCCAGGCCGGCTGCCTGGTCCTGGCCGGCAGCGTGCGCTCCCTGGCGGTGACCGCGGCCGCGCTGGCCGTCTTCGGCGCCCTCGGCATGATGTGGAACGTCAACGAGACCACCCTGATGCAGCAGCGCACACCCGAGAAGTTGCTGGGCCGGGTGAGCGCGGCCATGCGCACCCTGGGGGTCGCCGGGGCCCCGCTCGGCGCCCTGCTGGGCGGCGCTGCGGCGCAGATCCTCGGGCCCAACACCCCGCTGCTGCTCGCGGCCGCTCTGGTGGGCTGCGCGTTGCCGGTTCTTCGTCCGATCGTCACCACGCCAGACGGCGGACGTGAAACATCGGCGCGCAGGTAATCAACTAGTTTGGACCTGCAGCAGGAGGACGAGGAGAAGTGGACTGATGTCCGATACCAACACGCAGGGCCGAACCCGTCTCGACCAGCGGCCCGAGTGGCACGCGCTCGCCGAGCACCGCGAGGAACTGGGCGCGACCCACCTGCGGGAGCTGTTCGACGCCGACCCGGACCGCGCCCGGCGCTACACCGTGCAGGTCGGCGATCTCCATCTGGACTACTCCAAGCACCTGGTGACCGACGAGACACTGCGTCTGCTGCGCGACCTCGCGGCGGCCACCGGTGTCGCGGCGCTGCGGGACGCCATGTTCCGCGGCGAGAAGATCAACGTCACCGAGGACCGCGCGGTGCTGCACACCGCGCTGCGCGCCCCGCAGTCGGCCGACGTCACGGTCGACGGCGTCAACGTCGTGCCCGGCGTCCACCACGTGCTCACCCGGATGGGGAGCTTCGCCCACTCCGTGCGCACGGGCAAGTGGGTCGGCTCGACCGGACGCCGCATCAAGAACGTGGTGAACATCGGCATCGGCGGTTCCGACCTGGGCCCGGCGATGGCCTACGAGGTGCTTCGCGCGTACACGGACCGCGAGCTCACCTTCCGGTTCGTCTCCAACGTGGACGGCGCCGACCTCCACGAGGCGCTGCACGGCCTGGACCCCGCCGAGACGCTGTTCATCGTCGCGTCCAAGACGTTCACCACCATCGAGACCATCACCAACGCCACCTCGGCGCGCGAGTGGCTGCTCGACGGGCTCGGCGCCGACGAGAACGCGGTGCGCTTCCACTTCGTGGCCGTGTCCACGAACGCGGCGGAGGTCTCCAAGTTCGGCATCGACACCGACAACATGTTCGAGTTCTGGGACTGGGTCGGTGGCCGCTACTCGTACCCGTCCGCGATCGGGCTCTCGCTGATGATCGCCATCGGCGAGGAGCAGTTCCGGGAGATGCTGGCCGGCTTCCACCTGGTCGACGAGCACTTCCGTACCGCCCCTCCGGAGGCCAACGCGCCGCTGCTGATGGGCCTGCTGGGCGTCTGGTACGGCCAGTTCTTCGACGCGCAGGCGCACGCGGTCCTGCCGTACAGCCACTACCTGTCGAAGTTCACGGCCTACCTGCAGCAGCTCGACATGGAGTCCAACGGCAAGTACGTAGACCGCGAGGGGCGGCCCGTCGACTGGCAGACCGGGCCGGTCGTGTGGGGCACGCCGGGCACCAACGGGCAGCACGCCTACTACCAGTTGCTGCATCAGGGCACGAAGTTCATCCCGGCGGACTTCATCGGCTTCGCCAACCCGGTCGACGACCTGGAACCGGCCTTCGCCGCCCAGCACGACCTGCTGATGGCCAACTTCTTCGCCCAGACGCAGGCGCTGGCCTTCGGCAAGACCAGCGAGGAGGTCCGCGCCGAGGGCGTCCCGGAGGCGCAGGTCCCGCACCGCACCTTCCGCGGCAACCACCCGACGACGACCGTCCTCGCCAAGGAGCTGACCCCGTCCGTGCTGGGCCAGTTGGTGGCGCTGTACGAGCACAAGGTCTTCGTGCAGGGCGCGGTCTGGAACATCGACTCCTTCGACCAGTGGGGCGTCGAGCTCGGCAAGGTCCTCGCCAAGCGCATGGAGCCCGCCCTGACCGAGGGCGCCGAGGTGGCCGGTCTGGACGCGTCCTCGAAGGCCCTCGTGGCCACCTACCGGTCGCTGCGCGGCCGCTGAGTCTCACAGCGCAGGGCGCACGGCCCACGAAGGAAAGAATCCGCCGGGCGGGCTCCTCGGAGCCCGCCCGGCGGCTTCTTCCTGTGCGGCGTCCCGCGCCGGTCACCGCCTCACGGGGAGGACGGCGGGTACAGCTGTGGGGGCAGCTTCGCGGCGGCCGTACGGTCCAGCAGCCACAGCGTGCGGGCCCGCCCGTGCGCACCGGCCGCGGGCGCCTGGATCTCACCGGGCCCGGACAGGGCGATGGCCACGGCGCCCGCCTTGTCCTCGCCCGCCGCCAGCAGCCAGACCTCGCGGGCGGCGCGGATGGCGGGCAGGGTGAGCGAGATCCGGGTCGGCGGCGGCTTGGGGGAGCCGTGCACGCCCACGACGGTGCGCTCGGTCTCGCGGACCCCCGGGTGCCCGGGGAACAGCGAGGCCACATGGGTGTCCGGCCCCACGCCGAGCATCAGCACGTCGAAGGAGGGCACCGGACCGTGGTCCTCGGGACCGGCGGCCTCCGCCAGTTCCTGTGCGTAGGCCTCGGCGGCGGCGTCCGCGTCGTTGCCGAGCGGCCCGTCCGAGGACGGCATGGCGTGCACCCGCGCCGGGTCGACCGGAACGGCGTCGAGCAGCGCCTCGCGGGCCTGGGTCTCGTTGCGCTCCGGGTCGCCCGAGGGCAGGAACCGCTCGTCGCCCCACCACAGGTCCAGCCGCGCCCAGTCCACCGCGTCCCGGGCCGGCGAGGCGGCCAGGGCGGCGAGCAGGGCGTTGCCGTTGCGTCCGCCGGTCAGCACCACCGAGGCGGAGCCGCGGGCGGCCTGGGCGTCCACGATCTTCGTGATCAGCCGGGCCGCGGCGGCCTGCGCCATCAGTTCCTTGTCCCGGTGGACGACCACCTGCGGTGCGGTCATTGTGCAGCCGCCTTCTTGCCGGAGCCGCCGTCCTGGCCCGCTCCCGCGGCCGCGGCGGCGGGCTCGGCCGTCTCCTCGGCGCGTGAGAGCTGGTCCACGCCGAACTTGACGGCCGCCGCGTACGCCTCGTCGGGGTCGAGCCGGCGCAGTTCCTCCGCGATCAGGTCGGAGGTCAGCCGCCGCTGCAGCGCCACGTGCCGGTCGGGCTGGCCGGGGATGGCCAGTTCGGCCAGCGAGCCGGTCGGCCGGTCCAGGCAGATCTCGCCGTCCGCGGTCGCCAGCCGTACGGCGGTGATGCCGGGGCCGTCGGAGACCTTCCGCCGCACGGGCACACCCAGCCGCCGGGCGAGCCACAGCCCGAGCAGCTCCGTGCTCGGGTTGTACGCCTCGCCCTCGACGACGGCGCCCTTGACCGCGGCCTGCTTCTGGTCCAGGGCCGCGGCCAGCACGCTGCGCCACGGGGTGATCCGGGTCCAGGCGAGGTCGGTGTCGCCGGGGGTGTACGACGCGGCGCGCACCCCCAGGGCGGCGACCGGGTCCTCGGTGGCCGCCGCGTCGGTGATCCGGCGTGCCGCGAGCCGGCCCAGCAGGTCCTCGGCGGGGTTGGCGGGCGCGTCCTCGGGCCACCACACGACGACGGGGGCGTCGGGCAGCAGCAGCGGGAGCACGACGCTCTCGGCGTGGTCGGCGAGTTCGCCGTGCAGGCGGAGCAGGACGATCTCGCCCGTGCCGGACTCGCCGCCCACGCGTACCTCGGCGTCGAGGCGCGCGTTGCGCCGGTCGCGGGGGGAGCGTCCGGGCCGCTTGATGACGACCAGGAT